>JBEKCU010000007.1:0-36949 GCA_050014735.1 Candidatus Acidiferrales bacterium
GTTCTCGATCATGAAGATACCCCCCAAGAGCGAATTTCCGATGACGATTCCCGCCGGGAGAGCGTTTGGGCCTAAGGCCCCCCCGACCAAGGAAACGATTATCCGGACGCAGGCAGAATGGGTCACAGCGACGAAGGGATGCGCCGAGACTGGATGCCATCAGATGGGCAGCAATATGACACGCCACATTTGGCCGCAAATGGGGAAATTCAACTCGACCGTCGACGCTTTCGAACGCGAGTTGATGCTAGGCCAGGTTGGAGATGAACATTTCAGGATGATGGGTCCGCTCAGAAACGAGCGTGGCATGGCCATGTTCAGTGATTGGGAGGACCGGATCGCAGCCGGAGAGCTTCCCCCTGTGCCGGCGCGCCCTGAAGGCTTGGAACGCAATGTAGTCCTCACAGTATGGGACTTTTCCATTCCCACGGGCTTTCCTCACGATACGACCACTACGAATCGTTTCCATCCCACACTAAATGCTTATGGTCCCATCTATTCGCCGGATTGGGCCGCGGGCGCGTTGGCGGTCCTGGATCCGACGTCGAACGAGAAGTACATGCTCAATGTTCCGTTACCCAACGAAGAGGATCGAAAAAAGCTGAAGATGTTTTCGGAACCGGAGGTTTATTACAACTCGCTGTTCTGGGGCGACGAGACCTCAACCACAGGATACCGGAACGATCCTATGAATGCGGGACCCTCGATGATGGACAGCAAGGGCCGCATCTGGTTCAACATTCCGACTCGGCTTACCCTTGCCGATTATTGCAAAGCAGGATCCAACAATCCTTACGCAAAGAATTGGCCGATACCGGACATCAAGGACGTCTCCGAGGTGCGCCACGCGATTGCGGGTCTGGATTATTACGATCCGAAAGCAGGCAAGTTCACCAGCGTTGACACCTGCTTCGGGGGAGGGCATACGGCTTTTGGCTACGACAAAGATGAAACCCTGTACGACACCGCACGCGGAGTAAACGGGCTTGGCTGGATAAAGACTCGCGTATGGGACGAGACACACGATGCGGAAAAGTCGCAAGGCTGGTGTCCCGCTGTGATCGATTACAACGGCGACGGCAAGACCGGCGCTTTTACAAAGCCGCCCGATCCTCCCGACCCCAAACTCGACCGCTACGTTGGCGGAGGAACCGGCTATATCATCTCGGTCAATCCTGTCGATGGAAGCGTGTGGTATGGCCTGGGAGGAGGTTTCCCGGGGAAGATTTTCAGATTTATTACTGGCGATAATCCTCCCGCGACATGTATGACCGAGGTCTATGAAGCGCCATTCGATTACAAGGATGCCAACAAGCAACAATACTTCATGCCGAGAGGCATCGATTTCGACTCCAAGGGCGTAGTGTGGACGGCGCTGTCCGAAAGCGGCCAACTGGCCAGCTTTGACCGCAGCAAGTGCAAGGTACTGAACGGTCCCACAGCAACTGGACAACATTGTCCGGAAGGCTGGACGATGTATCAGATTCCAGGTCCGCAATTTAAGGATACCGGCGTGATTGCGGACTTTTCCTACAACAGTTGGGTGGACCGCGCAGGAACGCTAGGTTTGGGCAAGGATGTATCGGTTATTTGCGGTACGGGTTCCGATTCCTACCAGGTGTTTATCCCCGAAACGAAAAAGTGGGTAACGCTCCGCGTGCCGTATCCGATGGGCCTATTTACGCGTAGCCTGGAAGGCCGCATCGACGATCCCAAGGCCGGATGGAAAGGGAGAGGATTGTGGGGAGCAAACGAGGCCCGTGTCCAGTATTTGTCCGAAGGAGACAAATTCGATAAGGACATTCATCACCAGATTCCATTCGTCGTGCATTTCCAAATGCGGCCCGATCCTCTTGCTAAGTAGGCGGGGCGCCAAGACCGCAAAAGTTGATGGTGAACTATTTGCCTGCGATGGCCAGCGAGAAAGGCACCGCATCGGTAGCGTAGGGCGACCCTTTGATTGCGGTCAACGCTCCCGTTGCGTTATTCAAGGCAAATGCTGAGATCGAGTTTGATCCTGCATTTGCGGTGTAAGCGAACTTACCCGACGGATCCACCATCACCACCATGGGAGCCTGCCCTGTCCTGAACGGCGACCCACTCACGGCCGCTAGTCCACCTGTCGTCGTATTAATGGTAAATGCGGAAACACTGGCGCCACCATAAATGGCCACATAGGCGAATTTGCCCGAGGGATCCATCGTTATATTGAAAGGGTTGGCTCCGCTCTTGAACGGCGAACCGGCGACGGCGGTTAAAGCTCCCAACTTATTGATACCGAATACCGAGATATCGTTCGACGTATAATTCCCCACGTACGCGAACTTGCCCGATGGATCCACGACCACCGAAATCGGGTTCTGCCCGGCAGGGGCCGGTATGCCGCCAATTGCGGTCAAGACGCCCGTGGAACTGTTGATCGCGTATGCGGAAACGTTATTGGAAGCATAGTTCGCCACGTAGGCAAACTTTCCCGAAGGCGCCACCGTTACCGACGCAGGATACATCCCAGCCATAAATGGAGAACCACCAACCGCAGTCAAAGCGCCTGTCGATTTGTTGACGGAATATGCCGAAACATTATTGGAGTGATAATTCGCCACGTAGACGAACTTGCCCGCGGGATCCAACACTATCGAAATGGGATTCTGTCCGGCCGCGAAAGGTGAACCGCTGACGGGCGCCAACGCGCCCGTGGAGTTGTCGATGGCGTAAGCCGAGATCTCGTTCGACATATAATTCACCGCGTACACGAACTTGCCGGAAGGGTCCACGGTCACCGCGAAAGGATTTTGTCCGGCCGCGAATGGAGAGCCGTCGACCGGAGTCAACGCGCCCGTGGAGCTGTCGACCGAATATGCCGTGATATCACTGGAATAATAATCAGCCACGTAAACAAATTTGGGCACCGCCTTGGCGAAGATGTGACCTACAAATGACGCCGTGACGAGAGCGATTCCACATCCCGCTAGGAGCGCTCCAAACACTTTGCCCAGTCGGTTCATGGTCTATTCCTCTTGTGTTTTCAGATTTCAAGCGAAAAACAAGCCCGAACGAAACCAAACCCTCCAAAATCTAAGGCGCGCAAAGCGATGAACTGTACTCGCCATAATATACGAGGTCAAGGCGAATTCCACCATCGTGCGCGTTTGGGTAGTGTCCTAATTTAGAGAAATGCGTTCGAAGAAATGTGACGCTGCGACTTCGGAGTCTAACCCAAACGCCAATCGGGAGATTGGCGTTCCCAGGGTTCGCCAGCCGACACCCGAACTTAAATTTAAGTTAGGACGCTGCCCACATTTGTGGTGGGCAGAACTGGCGGACATTTCGTCCGCTTCTCCATTTCTGCCGCGACCTGGGCGATAAATTACTTACTTGCTGAGCCCGAAGCACGTTGAGCGCATGATTCACGGATCGTCCCGGAATCGTTCACCCGCATCATGCCTGCTGAGGTGCATCTCGACGAAACAAACATGCTCCGTTCTGATATTCTTGACTTAAGCAGAATGGACTCGAACATCGCTTAGTACGAAGCTTCCCAAGCGCGAGGCGAAGAATGAAAGCGAAGTCTAACGCGACAATTCTAATCTCGATGCTCGCTGCTCTCCTGACGTTTTCAAGACCGATGCTTGCTCACCACGGTTACGCGGCGTACGACATGCAAGCAATCCGGCAGCTAAAGGGAACGATAACGAGCTTCCTGATCATGAACCCTCACTCCCGAATGAATATTGACATAAAAGATGAACAGGGCAGCGTTGAAAATTGGGTTGTCGAGGCCGTCTTTGGACCTCGTGGCATGAGGGATGGAGGCTGGGAGTTCGATTCTCTTAAGCCCGGCGACGAAGTCACGATTTACTATCATCCGGTAAAGGGCGAGGCGCACGCGGGCCTGTTCATGAAGGTGGTGTTCCCCGATGGGCGGGTGCTTCCTAAGACCGCGGGGCAATAATGAGAACAATGTGTAGCGAGGATTTGTGGCACGCCATCGCTAGAATCGTCCCGATGTTCAGATGATCGAAGCGAAGTTGCTTCTGTCCGTTGCTCGTTAGGAGAACGAAACTCAGCGGCATTCCGTAATGCCCGTGGATTTCCAACAGGAGTTCACCATGCGAGACATGATGCGTCGGCGGAAAGATATTGTAGCAATTTTGGCGGGCGCTTTATTATCCGCCGTTATCATAACGGCTAACACAGAAGCACATCCGCAGGCTAAACCACCAGGCCAGAAAGCCGAGCCGATTCTGATTGCGCTCCCTGCCGGCTATATCGGCGGCACAGTAGTCAGCGCGAAAGGGCCGGAAGCTGGTGTGTGGGTGATCGCGGAAACAGCCGATTTGGGTACAAAATTCAGGAAGATTGTAGTCACCGACGATCAAGGCCGGTATTTAGTTCCAGACCTGCCGAAAGCAAAATACAAAGTATGGGTCCGAGGATACGGTCTGGTGGATTCGGAGCCAGCCCAGGGATCGCCGGGCGACACACTCGCTTTATCCGCTGTGCTGGCGCCCGACCCGCGTGCCGCAGCCGAATATTACCCGCCGGACTATTGGTATTCACTCTTACGGATACCCGCCAAAAGCGAATTCCCAATGGCCGTTCCTGGACACGGCACGGAAAAAGTCAAAGCGCAGGCGCAATGGATCTATACGGTGAAGAGCAACTGCGAGGGCTGTCACCAGATGGGCGAAAAGGCGACGCGCGAGATTCCGACGAAAATCGGGAAATTCGATTCAAGCAAGGACGCATGGGACCGCTATATGCGGTCGGGCCAAGTGGCGGATGACGAACACATGAATATCCTGGATCACCTCGGGCACGGTCGCGGGATTGGCATGTTCGCCGATTGGACCGACAGGATCGCCGAGGGAGAAGTGCCCCCGCAACCCCCGCGACCTCAGGGTGTTGAACGCAACGTCGTCGTGACGGTTTGGGACTTCTCAATTCCCACGGGTTTTCCTCATGACACCACCACCACAGTTCGCAGAATGCCCACCGCGAACGCTTATGGACCCATTTATTCCCCCGACTGGGCGTCAGGCGCGCTCGCGGTCCTGGATCCGTCGTCCAACGAAAAATACATGCTCAATGTTCCCATACCCAATGAAGAGGACCGAAAAAAGCTGACGTTGTTTTCGGCCAAACGAGCGGAATACCCATCCGGGTATTGGGGCGATGAGACTAAGGGCCTGGGGTGGCGTAACGACATCATGAATCCGGGGCCTTCGATGATGGACACCAAGGGCCGGGTGTGGTTTAACATTCCGACTCGACTCACGCTTCCCGATTACTGTAAGCAGGGATCGAGCAATCCCTTTGCAAAGAATTATCCAATTCCCGATATAAAAGACATTTCCGAGGTGCGCCACGACATCGCGGGCGTGGACTATTACGATCCCAAAGCAGGCAGGTTCACTAGCGTTGACACCTGCTTCGGAGGCGGGCACACCGCTTTTGGTTTCGATAAGGACGAAACCCTATACGTCACCCCACGGGGTTTGAATGGGCTCGGCTGGATCAATACCCGCATCTGGGATGAGACGCACAGCGCGGAGAAAGCGCAAGGCTGGTGTCCCGCGGTGATCGACTACAACGGCGACGGAAAGACTGGTCCATTTACCAAACCGAACGAACCACCCGATCCAAAGCTCGACCGATATATTGGCGGAAAGACCGGCTATATCATCTCCGTGAATCCCATGGACGGCAGCGTGTGGTTTAGCGTGCTCGACACGCCGGGCTATCTCGCCCGCATGGTTACGGGCGATAACCCGCCCGAGACATGCAAAACGGAAGTCTATGAAGCGCCCTTCGATTTCAATGACCCGGCAAAACAAGATTTTTATTCACCGCGAGGGATCGACTTCGACACCAGTGGTCTGGCCTGGACTACGCTTTCCGCAAGCGGACAACTGGCAAGTTTTGACCGCAAGAAATGCAAGGTCTTGAACGGCCCCACCGCCACCGGGCAACATTGTCCTGAAGGCTGGACGATGTACCAAATTCCGGGTCCGAAATTCAAAGGAACCAATGTAGTTGCCGATTTTTCCTACAATAGTTGGGTCGATCGGGATAACACTTCAGGTTTGGGCAAAAATGCTTCGATCGTTAGCGGTACAGGATCGGATTCCTACGTAGCGTATATTCCGGAGACCAAGAAATGGCTCATTTTGCGCGTGCCGTATCCGATGGGTTTCTATACCAGGAGCCTGGAAGGCCGCATCGACGATCCCAATGCGGGATGGAAGGGGCGTGGGTTATGGGGAGCTAACGAGACTCGTAACCCCTGGGAGGCCGAAGGCGATAAATTCGACCACGACTACTTCCACGACAAAACGCCATTCGTCGTCCACTTTCAAGTTCGACCCGATCCGCTTGCCAAATAGACGCCGTTCGCCAAATAGGTTTCTGGTTCGAAACCATTTCTTTCCCGATCGGCTTTGTGACTCGCTTTTGCCGGGATGGCTGCACGGACAATTCAGAGAAAGTACCGTAATCGGCACACTCAGTTCATCGTCAGTTCGACTAGCGTTTTAGGTTTGTTCTTATTTTTTCGGACGATACCAAAGGATGCCCTTGGGAGAGAATCCCGAGACGATCTCCTCTCCATCCTCGCTCACACCGATAAAATGGTTCTGCTGCGCGGTTCCGACATTCCCCGCAATCTTCCCCAAAATCTTTCCCGTCGCCGGATCCACTTTTATCACCCATGACGACTGCTTCTCGGGCGCTTCCAGCGTCCGTACCATGATCCAGAGCGCTCCGTTCGCGAATCGAAGCGATCCGGGTTGTCCCAGGTGAGTCCACTCGCCCAGGTAGTGGCCGTCGATGTCGAATCGCTCGATCCGATCGTTTTCCCTGTCGGCCACAAAAAGAACCTTGCCGTCATACCCGAGGCCATGCGGGACATGAAACTGGCTAGGCCCAGTGCCCGGGCCACCCCATTCCCGGATCTTGGTCCCTTCCACGGTGTAGACCATGATTCGCATCTTGCCGTAGCCATCTGTAAGAACGATCCGGTCGCCCGAAATGAAGATGATGTCCGTGACGCCGCAAAAATCCTTGCCACCGTTTGATGGGGTTCCGGGGTATGCGCAACTCGCCACGTCGTCAGGGATGGAGAACTCCTGGATTTTCTTGCCCTCAGGAGTGAATTTCAGTACGCGGCTCGCGCTTCCCGCGTCCGTGGTCCAGACGTTGCCGTCGGGATCGACCGCAACGTTGTGCGGAACCTGAAACATTCCGGCGCCCCAGGAGCGGACGACCCGGCCGTTGCGGTCGATAACGATGACGGGATGGGCAGCATCTTCGCGCATCATGACATAAGCCAGGCTCTTGTCTCGGCTCAGCGCAACGGACGTAACTCTTCCGAGAGCCCAGTTTTCCCCGGGCGGCGGTTGAATCGTTATCTGAACTCGCTCCAGAGGGAGAGTCGGAGCTCGATCCAGTAATTTCTGCAACTCCGCCGCTTTCGTCTCGGCTCCGGATTGAGCCTGGACGCCGAGCGCAAGAAAACAGAAAAGGCACGATAGCAAGGCGATTGGATACCATCGATTGAAGCGCATTGAAGAATACATCTCTTCCTCCGTTCCGCCTCTTCTTTAATTCCGTCCTCATTTTTCTCACGAACAAACAAGTTCGGGAAGCGTCCGAGACGGTGTGTATCACCTAGGGCGGAAGCCGTCAACGAATACGAGTCGATGGTACTGTCCTAATTTAGAGAAATGCATTCGAAGAAATGTGAGGCTGCGACTTCGGAATCTAACCCTGGGAACGCCAATCTCCCGATTGGGGTTTTGTGCTTCTGTACCGTCGCCAATCGGGAGATTGGCGTTCCCGGGGTTAGCCAGCCGACACCCGATCTCAAATCTAAAGTAGGACAATACCGAGTCGATCAATATGGGCCGATCTCTAATTTTGTCGCCGTTCATTTGACAGCGCTGGGTCCAATCGTGCCGAAGACTCCGGTTCGCAGCTCTGAAAGACCGGGGAAGTGCATCGCACGGAAGCACAAACTAGTACATTCGGAAGATTATTGGGTGTATAAGGATGTCTATCTGGGCGTTCAAAAATCGGAATATCGGCTCAGCGCTTGCTCGGGCGAACGACCAAAATCTATTACAAGACCGAATCCGATTGAATCGGAGGAAGGTTAGAGACCTGCCGAAGTGCACAGAAAAAGGTTTTCGAGAAACGGGAGAGAAATGATGTTTAGCGCGTATCGACCGAAGATTCTTGCGTTCCTGCTACTTCTTTCTCTGGGACTCCTAAGTCGTCCTGCATTCGCTCAGGTCGATCTTTCCGGGTACTGGGGCCAGAAAATGAGTGAGGATCAACCCGAGAGGGGCCCCGGACCGGAGATCGGCGACTACACCGGCATGCCGATTAATGCGGCGGACCGCGCGCGAGCCGATGCCTGGGACGCGCAAAAGTGGGAAATGGTCGAACATGAGTGCGACCCGCACCCGTCGGATTATGCGCCACGCGGACCAGCGGACATGCGCATCGAGGCGGAGATCGATCCATTTACGCAGCAAGTCCTCGCATGGGACATGACCACGAGGTACCTCAATAACGACCGAACGATCTACATGGACAACCGGCCTCACCCATCTGAAAACGCCCCTCACACGTGGCAGGGATTTTCAACTGGGGAATGGGAAGGCGACATGCTGAAAGTGACGACAACTCATCTGAAGGAAGGTTGGGTTCGTCGGAACGGCCTCGCGCGCAGCGAGAGAGGTACGTTGACGGAATATTTCATCCGAAACGATGAATTCTTCACACTGGTTTCCTATGTCAACGATCCAGTCTATTTGACGGAACCGTTCGTTCGAACCTCGAACTGGATTCTCGACCTGGGAGGGGCGGGCCGGTTGCGCGGAAATGTATGCATACCCAGTCTTGAGGCGGATCATCCACATGGCTATGTCGCGCACCATTTGCCTGGACAGAATCCGTGGTTGACTGAGTTTGCGTCGGTGCACGGAATACCCGTGGAAGCGACTCGTGGCGGCGCTGAGACCATGTATCCCGAATATCAAGAGAAGCTGGCGAAAATGCCAGCGCCGCCCAAACTTCATCAGGATAAAGAGACCAAGAAATGAACAAAGACTCGCGGACCGGTGCGAACGTTCTGCGGTTGGCGCTCGCGCCCGTGTTAATTCTACTTCTGGGGACAGTGCCTCGTGTTTCCGCTCAGCCGAATCAGAAGTCCGATAAGCCGGGTCGAAAACTGGACAGCAGGAAGCTTGAAGTGCTGCACGTTCAGGGAAACGTCTACATGATCGCCGGCGCCGGCGCGAACGTCACGGTGCAGGTGGGAAGTCGTTATGTAATCGTTGTGGACCCCGGACTCGAACAGATGAGCGAACAAGTACTAGCGGCAATCCGAAGCGTTACAACCAAGCAGGGTATCCTTTTCATCATCGATACCAGCGCTGATCCGGATCACACGGGCGGCAACGCGGCCGTGTCGAATGCAGGTTGGCTCTTACCGAATGGAAGCCAAAACCCGATCGAGGTTAAGGGAACCGGCTCCCCGTTAGTACCGCAACCCGGGGCGTCGATTCTTGCTCACGAGAACGTTCTCACCACAATGAGTCAGCCGACTGGGAATGAGCCAAAGGTCCCGTCAGCGATGTGGCCCACCGACGCTTACGATACCGACTTGTGGAGGATCTACAACGATGAAGGTGTGTTTATGTACCACCCGGCCGCCGCGCACTCCAACGGCGACACGTTCGTTCTTTTCCGGGGATCCGATGTCATAAGCACGGGCGAAATCGTGAATCTGACGAACTACCCAGTGATCGATGCAGAGCGGGGCGGGAGCATCAACGGACTTATCGATGCCCTGAATCAAATGATTGATCTTATGGAGCCGAAGGAATACGAGGAAGGCGGCACCTACATCATTCCGGGGCACGGACACATTGGCGACAGACACGACGTGGTCAACTATCGTGACATGGTGACGATCATTCGCGATCGGATCAAGTACCTGATCGGCGAGGGAAAAACGCTGGAACAGGTAAAGGCTGAAAAACCAACGTTCGATTACGACGTGCTCTACGGAACCACAACCGGCCCCTGGACCACCGACATGTTTATCGAAACGGTTTATCGAGAGCTGAGTACGAGCAAGAATCAAAAACCCGGTGGGGGCCGAGAATGAGCCACCAGACCTGCCAGTATTACCGCGTGAGGCACTTCATCGCTGTACTAATGTTATCAGCCTTGGCCTTTAGTGGATCAGGGCGCTCTGTCGCTGCTCGACCTCCCGCCCAAAGCAGTTCAAGCGCAGCAACCACGTCAGCGAAGGCAGGGGCTTTGATCGATCTGACTGGCTACTGGGTGTCGATCGTGAACGAAGATTGGCGCTGGCGGATGATGACGCCGGCCAAAGGAGACTATGCGAGCGTTCCCCTAAACAAGGAAGGACATCGAGTTGCCGACACTTGGGATCCGGAGAAAGATGAGCGCGAGGGCAATCAATGCCGGGCCTATGGCGCCGGTAATATCATGCGCATACCGGAACGCCTGCATATCACCTGGGCCAATGACAACACGCTGGAGATGGACACGGATGCCGGGATGCAGACACGACTCTTTCATTTCGACGGTTCGAAATGGAAAGGCGGGACGCCTCAATGGCAGGGAGATTCTGTGGCGAATTGGAAAAAGCAAATCCAAAGCGGCCGATTCGGAAACGCGGCGGCCGGCCAGGGCGGCGCTTTGCACGTCGTCACGACGCACATGCGGCCCGGATATTTACGCAAGAATGGAGTGCCGTACAGCGGGAATGCAATGCTGACCGAGTATTACAACCGGTTCGATAAAGATGGCGTCGCCTATTTGATTGTAACGTCGGTGGTGGACGATCCGCAGTATCTGAACGATAGATTTATAACGAGCGGACAATTTAAACGAGAGCCGGATGCTTCCAACTGGAATCCGACGCCGTGCCGTCCGCTATGGCCGAGAAGAGCGGATGCTGCACAAAGCGATAGCGAGTGAGTCGATCCCGATGTGCGCCGACTTTGCGTTTTCCAGATTGAAGAAAGCGGTCTGCGCAGCTACAAGGCTAAAGCGCGCGCGAATTTGTATCAATGCATTTAAGAGTTAAATTTGGTAACCAGAAAGTGTGTTGAATCGTCCTAAGCGGTATTGCTACAACAACGGAGGGAATACGATGCGAGCAAACTGGATGAAGCGGTCCGTGGGATTGGGTCTGCTGCTGTGCGGCTTGGTCATGGCCTCGGCGATGATCCGGATCGGAGCTGAGCCTCGGAGCACTGCGATGGCCGCGCAGCCCCAGGCGGGCAACGTGTCGGTGGGCACGGACAATATTGGCGGTGTGGTCACCAGTTCGAAAGGCCCCGAAGCCGGAGTCTGGGTGATTGCGGAAACAACGAATTTGCCGACGAAGTTTCGCAAAATCGTTGTGACCGACGATCAGGGACGATATATGCTGCCCGAACTTCCCAACGTGACGTACAAAGTTTGGGTGAGGGGCTACGGTCTGGTGGACTCGAAGCCGGTGGAAGCGAAGCCGGGCAAGCCGCTGGCGTTGACTGCGATCGTCGCTCCCGCTCCTCAGGCTGCCGCGCAGTACTACCCTGCCGACTACTGGGTTTCGCTTATGAACATCCCTCCTCTGAGCGCATTTCCAGATGCGCATGCGCGCGCCGTATTTCTGACCGACATGAAGAGGGGCTGCAACGTCTGCCATCAGATGGGCAACAAAGCGACGCGCGATCTTGAACCGGCTCTTGGAACTTTCAGTTCACCTAAAGAAGCCTGGGAACGGCGGATGATGTCGGGACAAGTAGGTCCGTCGATGATCGCCCGGCTCAACGAAATGGGGCATGACCGTGGCTTGAACATGTTCGCGGATTGGACCACTCGAATTTCCGCTGGTGAAGTTCCCCCAACGCCACCGCGGCCACAAGGCGTTGAGCGAAATGTAGTCGTAACTCTATGGGAAACCGATACTGACAAGTCATTCATCCATGACGTTGTTGCCTCGAATGAACGCAAAGTCACGCAAAATGCCAACGGGTTGGTCTACGCCCTGGACTTTCCGGGATCGCAGATCTGGTCTATCGATCCTCGAGAGAACACAAAATCCTTGGTAGCAAACGTGCCGATACGCAACGAAAGTGACCGAACACTTTTTAAGCCGGCGACACCGCAAACCGTGGCAATGCCATCGCCGTACTGGGGAAATCAACTCGTTTGGACCGATTACGACGTCATTGGCATGCCCCATATGGATAGCAAGGGCCGCATTTGGTTCCACGCGGAGACCATTCCCGACAGGGCCCCGTACTGCAAGAAAGGTTCCGGTAATCCCTTCGCGGAAATTTATCCAATTCCGGAAGGAAATGTCCCACGGGGCATGGCCGTTTACGATCCCAAGACTGGCAAATTTGAACTAATCGATCTCTGCTTGTCGGCAGGGCATATGGCGTTTGCTGACGATAAAGACGAAACTCTCTATTTCACCGACACACCAGCCATCGCACCCAGAATGGGCGGGATCGGATGGGTTAAGACGAAGGTCTGGGACGAGACGCACGACCCGCAAAAAGCCATGGGCTGGTGTTTTGCCGTTGTCGACTACAACGGCGATGGCAAGACCGGTCCCTACACCAATCCAGACCAGCCTTTCGATCCGAAACTGGATCGCGCGGTTGACGGCGGCAACGGTTACGGATTCGCATTCAATCCCGTGGACAAGAGTTTGTGGCTTGCGGGATTGAGCTCGACCGTGCCCGGAAGAATCATGCGCATGGTCGCGGGAGATAACCCGCCGGCAACGTGCAAAACGGAAGTCTACGAGCCGCCATTCGACAATCCGAAACGCCCTGGCGTCGAAGCGTTTCAGACGCTCGGCATCGCCGTCGATAACAACGGCTTGGTGTGGGCCGCGCTGGCAGGCAGCAACGATCTGGCCAGTTTCGATCGGAGCAAATGCACCGCACCCTCGTACGGACCGAATGCAATGGGACAGCAATGCCCAGAGGGCTGGACGCTGTATCCGGTACCGGGTCCGAAGTTCAAGGGCACGCAGATTCTGGCCGACTCCTTTTATCACAATTGGATGGACCACTATGACGCTCTTGGATTGGGCAAGAATGTGTCGATCATCTGTTCCGATGGCGACGATTCACTGATCGCATTTCTTCCGGATCAGAAGAAGTTCGTCACGATGCGTGTCCCGTATCCGCTGGACTTCTATACGCGGAATGTGGATTTCCGCATTGACGATCCGAATGCCGGATGGAAGGGACGCGGGTTGTGGACGGGCAATGAGGAAAGAGTGATCTGGCATCTCGAAGGAGGAAAAGGCAATACAACCTCCATCGCGCATTTCCAGATTCGACCCGATCCGCTTGCCAAGTAGGCAAGGCGAGATCAGGAGGAGGGCAACGATGTCGATCGCCTTGCGACCCAGAACTCTTGCATTCGTTCTTTTACTTTTCTTGGGAATGATGGGTGGCACCGCTTTCGCTCAGGCTGGTTTGGCTGGATATTGGGGTCAAAAGATCACTGAAGATCAGCCTGAGCGGGGACCTGGGCCAGAAATTGGGGATTACACGGGTATACCCATTAATGAAGCGAACCGCGCAAGGGCCGATGCCTGGGACGCACAAAAATGGGAAGTGGTCGAGCACGAGTGCGACCCACACCCGGCCGATTATGCGCCACGTGGTCCAGGGGACCTAAACATCTGGGCGGAGATCGAGCCGTTTACACAGGGAATTGTCGCGTGGCATGAGACGTTGAGGTTCATGCTGAATCAACGAACGTTCTACATGGACGGGCGGCCTCATCCGTCTGAAAACGCCCCTCACACCTGGCAGGGTTTCTCCACAGGCGAATGGGAAGGCGACATGTTGAAGGTGACAACCACTCATCTGAAGGAAGGGTGGGTTCGCCGCAACGGCCTTGCACGCAGCGAGAAAGCTACGTTGGTCGAATACTTTATTCGGCACGGGGACTTCCTCACTCTCGTCTCCGATGTAGAGGATCCGATCTATCTAACTGAACCGTTCGTCCGAACTTCAAATTGGATACTCGATTTGGGAGGACGGCTTCGTGGAAATTACTGCATTCCCAGTGTCGAGGCCGATCATCCGGAGGGGTATGTCGCGCATCACTTGCCTGGGGAGAACCCGTGGTTGACCGAGTTCGCCTCCAGGCACGGCATACCCGTGGAAGCGACGCGCGGCGGAGCGGAGACGATGTATCCCGAGTATCAAGAGAAGCTGGCGAAAATGCCCGACCCGCCCAAACTTCCTAAGAATAACGAGAAGAAATAATGAATAAACTTAGGAAGCTTTCCTGCGCAACCGCTGGACGACTGGCGTTCGCTTTCATCTTGTTCGCGTGTGCCGGGACTGGACGTAGCGTTGCCGCGCAGCAAAGTCAGAATTCCGTCAAGGAGTATCAGAGGTTCGCTAACGGAGTCGAGATGCTGCACGTTCAGGGAAACGTGTACATGATTGCCGGGGCTGGCGCGAACATCACGGTGCAGGTCGGAAGTCAGTTTGTGTTTGTTGTGGACTCTGGGCTCCCGCAGATGAGCGAACAAGTTCTGGCGGCGATCCGGAGCGTGACGGACAAGCAGGGGATTCTTTTCATCATCGATACGTGCGCTGACCCAGACCACACAGGCGGCAACGAGAACTTATCGAAAGCAGGATGGGCCTTGCCGAATTCTAGCTCTCAGCCTCTTCAGAAAACAGGAGGCAGTGAGGGTGGATTAGGCGGATTAGCCCCGATTCCGGGTGCGTCAATCCTCGCTCACATCAATGTGCTCAATGCAATGAGCCAACCTGCGGGGAACGCCCCGAAGATACCGGACACGCTTTGGCCCACCGACGTTTATGAGTCCAAGTATTGGAGGCTGTACAACGATGAGGGCGTATTTATGTATCATGCGCCGAACGCTCACACCGATGGCGACACCTACGTTTTGTTCCGCGGTTCCGACGTGATGAGCACAGGCGATATTGTCAATTTGTTGAGCTACCCGGTAATCGATCCGAAGCACGGCGGCAGCGTCGACGGACTGATCGACGCACTGAACAAAATCATCGAACTCCTGGAGCCGAAGTTAAATGAAGAAGGCGGCACCTATATCGTTCCCGGGCACGGACACATCGGGGACAGGCACGACGTGGTCAACTATCGTGACATGGTTACTGTTGTCCGCGATCGAGTCCGAAGTCTGATCAGAAAAGGAAATACGCTGGAAGAAGTGAAAGCGGCCAAGCCCACGTTTGAATACGATGGGCTCTATGGCGCCACAAGCGGTCCTTGGACGACGGATATGTTCGTCGAGGCTATTTATAGGGATCTCAGTAAGAGCACGAGCCGGCAAGAACAGAAAGTCAGTGGAGGCCTATAGTGAGTCGCCAGACTTACCAGAAGCGCCGCGTCCGGCACTTTATTCTTGTCGTCGTGCTGTGCTTCGCCGTCAGTGCATCTGGAGGCGGAACCGCTGCTCAAGCACCGGCGCAGAGCAATCCCAGAGCGGCAACCCAATCAGCGCAAGCGGGGGCATTGATCGATCTAACCGGCTACTGGGTGTCCATCGTGAACGAAGACTGGCGATGGCGGATGATGACACCAGCCAAGGGCGACTACGCCGGCGTTCCTCTCACCCCGGCGGGCCGTCGAGTCGCTGACAGTTGGGACCCGGTGAAGGACGAGCGCGAGGGCAATCAGTGCCGGGCCTACGGTGCCGGCAATATCATGCGCATTCCGGAACGCCTGCATATCACCTGGGCAAACGACAATACGTTACAGATGGATACCGATGCCGGGATGCAGACTCGGCTCTTCCACTTCGACGGTTCGAAATGGCAAGGCGGGACGCCCCAATGGCAGGGCGATTCGGTTGCAGATTGGGAAAA
This sequence comes from Candidatus Acidiferrales bacterium, assembly GCA_050014735.1. Lineage (GTDB taxonomy): Bacteria > Acidobacteriota > Terriglobia > Acidiferrales > UBA7541 > Palsa-360. Next base: position 15,930 of record JBEKCU010000007.1, read on the forward strand.
ACAAGTACAGACCGGCGCTGGTAGGAGCCGGTCTGGCGGACCGGAACCCGGAAACGGGGGAAGTTTGCACGTCGTAACGACTCACATGAAGCCTGGGTATTTGCGCAAGAATGGGGTGCCGTACAGTGGGAATGCCGTTCTAACCGAGTATTTCGACCGGTTCGATCGCAATGGCGTTTCCTATTTGATTGTGACGTCGGTAGTGGACGATCCAGAGAATCTCAGCGACAGATTTATCACGAGCGGACAATTTAAACGCGAACCGGATGCCTCCAAGTGGAATCCGACCCCGTGCCGCCCGCTTTGGCCCCGAAGAGCCGATGCAGCTGAAGATTTTTGAAGCAACATAGTTCTGCCGAACCGAGCCGTTTGCTTGGGCATCCTCTCCTGGGAGGAGAAAAATGCGCTCGGAGGTCTCCATTGAATATTAACCGACATATATTGTTAACTATCGGGAACGCCAGAAACGAAATACCAGCTTACAAGTTGTGAAAAAGGAGAAGTTCCATGCGAGCAGAAAACTCTATGATACGGTTCGTGGGGTTGGGTCTTCTGATTTGCGGCTTGGCAGGGGCCTCTGCCACGATCCGAATCGAAGCCAAGCCTTGGAGCGGTGCGACGGCTGCCGAGCCCCAGGCGACCGAGGTGTCGGTGGGCGCGGACAATATCGGCGGAGTCGTGACAAGTTCGAAAGGCCCCGAAGCTGGTGTTTGGGTGATCGCGGAAACTAAGGATTTACGAACCAAATTCCGCAAAATCGTCGTGACCGACGATCGAGGCCGGTACTTGCTGCCCGAATTGCCGAAGGCAAATTATAAAGTGTGGGTCAGAGGGTACGGCCTGGTGGATTCCAATCCGGTACAAGCGACCCCTGGGAAGACCCTAGCCTTGACCGCGACGGTTGCTCCGGATGCCAAAGCGGCGGCGCAATATTACCCACCGAATTACTGGTATTCACTATTTCAGGTGCCTCCCAAGAGCGCCTTTCCAATGACTATCCCCGCACCGCACGATGGTGGCGGCAAAGAAGTCGTGATGCACACGCAAGCCGAGTGGATCTGGGAGATGAAGAGGGGCTGCGAGGTGTGCCATCAGATTGGCAACAAAGCGACTCGTCAGATTCCGCCGAAACTCGGCGCGTTCGATTCAACGGAAGAGGCCTGGACTCGCCTGCTTCAGTCGGGACAAATCGGCACGACAAACACGGGCAATAAGCTTGGACACGGTCAGGGCGTGTCGGCTTACTCGAAATGGATCGATCAGATTACGGCAGGCGAGTTGCCTCCGACGCCTCCTCGGCCGGAGGGCGTTGAGCGCAACGTCGTCCTCACGCTTTGGGACTACTCAAATGCGGTTGGCTTTCCTCACGACATTATGACCACGGATAAGCGAAATCCAACGGCGAACGCCTATGGCCCAGTCTATGCTCCCGACTGGTCGCTGGGCACGGTCGATGTGGTGGACCCAATAAAGAACACGAGCGCTTTGGTTCAAGTTCCGTTGCGAAACGAAAGCGATCGAAAACTCCTGGCCACATTTACCGAGCAGAAGGTTGTGTATCCTTCGCCGTTCTGGGGCATGAAAGTGGTTCGAACCGACCCGGTCAATGCAGGTCCAATGATGTTCGATGACAAGGGACGCATGTGGTTCAACGTGCAAACTCGGCTGGATGTTCCAGCCTATTGTCTGTCAGGCTCCAACAATCCGTTTGCGAAGGCATACCCAATGCAGCAAGTAACCCCGCAGCGACTTCGGAATCAGGCGGCGGGCGCCGTCTACTACGATCCAAAGACTGGAAAATTCGGGATCGTGGACCTGTGTTTCGGAGCGTCTCACGTGGCTTTTGCGAGCGACAAAAACGACAGGGACGAGACCTTGTACTTTGCCGCCCGGGGCGTTCAAGGAGTTGGATGGGTGAAGACGCGGGTCTGGGACGAGACTCAGGACGCGGAGAAATCACAGGGTTGGTGCGCCGCTGTCATCGACTACAACGGCGATGGCAAGACGGGACCTTATACGAAACCGGAAGAACCGGCCGATCCGAAGCTCGACCGGTTAGTCGGAGGCCCGACGGGATACATCATAGCTACCAATCCGTTCGACGGCAGCGTCTGGTACCAGACGCTCGACGTGCCTGGGAAGCTTGTCCGCATGGCGATTGGGTCAAACCCTCCGGAATCGTGCAGGACCGAAGTTTACGAGCCCCCATTCGATCCCGCAGACGCAAATAAACAATCCACGTTCTCGCCTGAGGGAATCGACGTCGATTCCAACGGCGTGGTTTGGACCGCTTTGTCGGGCAGCGGCCAGCTCGCCAGCTTCGACCGGCGAAAGTGCAAAGTGCTAAAAGGTCCGGCAGCAACCGGCCAGCATTGTCCCGAGGGCTGGACGACGTATCAAGTGCCGGGGCCGAAATTCAAAGGCGCCGACGTGGTTTCAGACTTCTTCTACAACATGTGGGTCGACCGGTTCGACACTTCCGGGTTCGGCAAGGACGCTGTGGTCACGTGCGGTACAGGTTCCGATTCGTTGATCGTCTATCAGCCGGACACCAAGAAGTGGACGACGATGCGCGTGCCGTATCCGATGGGGTTCTTCTGCCGCAGCGCGGACGGCCGCATCGACGATGCCAAAGCTGGATGGAAGGGACGCGGCCTATGGGCGGGAGACGAGACCCGCACCCCTTGGCACGATGAAGGCGGAGCGGGCGAGTCGCCGGTCACGGTGCACTTCCAATTGCGGCCCGATCCGCTCGCAAGGTAGTTGTACAGCGATAGTTCGGGGCACGGACCAGCTTGAACGCGCCGGTCCCGCGGTTTTGCAAACGCCTGGGTGAGGCGTTTGAAACGAAGCTGGCAGGCTCATGTAAGCAGTGTGTTTCTAGGATAAATGCTGGAAGTGGTTGGAATAGCGTTCTGAATTTTCCCATCGGCTCGTACGAATGCAATACAGGCCCGCAGTCCAAAACCAAATCTGGAAAGGGGTGGTGAATGCATTTCAGAAGCCTATTACGCGCGTACTTGGCGGTTGTTTTCATGTTCTCGATGATTGCTTCGCTCTCGGCTCAGACTTCCGGTACAGGAGGATTATCGGGAACTGTCACGGATCCCTCTGGCGCCACAATCCCGAATGTCGCAGTCACGGCCACGAATCTAGGCACCGGCCAGGCGAGAATGTCGACGTCGAGCGCGGACGGAACGTACAAGTTCGGTTTGCTACCGCCCGGTAACTATCGCGTGCAATTTGAAGCCACCGGGTTCCAAACGGTGGCAGTCCCTTCCATAACGATCAACGTGACGGAAACGGCTGTGTTGGATCGCCGGCTGGAGGTAGGTTCCCAATCTCAGGAAATCACGGTGCAGGGTGAGGCGGAAACAACGATTCAGACATCCGACGCGACGGTAGGGACCGTCATGGCAGGTACGCACATTGCCGACCTGCCGCTGACAAGCCGAAACTACACGAACCTGCTGGGTCTGTCCGCCGGCGCCAACGTCGGCGTCTACGATGCTGCCAACCTTGGAAGAGGCACTCAGGATATCGCTGTAAACGGCGGCGCGACGACCCAGAACAATTTCCAGATGGATGGTGTCTCGATCAATGTTGCTTCGGGAAGCGGAAGCGGTGTTGACAACGGCGGTAACCCGGGGCTTGCCATTGCCAATCCCGATTCGATTCAGGAATTCAAGATTCAGACCTCGCTGTTCGATGCGGGCTACGGGCGCAAGCCGGGCGCCAATGTGAATGTGGTGACCAAGTCGGGCACGAACCAATTTCACGGGAGTGCGTTTGAGTTTTTTCGAAATACCGCTCTTAATGCCAACGATTTTTTCCGCAGTCAGTCCCCCCCAGTGAACGGTGTCGCCAGTAACGGACGACAGATTTTGAACCAGAACCAGTATGGGGGCGTCATCGGCGGGCCCATCAAGAAGGACAAGCTTTTCTTCTTCACGTCTTACCAGGAGACCTGGCAGAAGAACGGCATCGCTGTTCAAGGCTACTCCGCTGCCACTTTGCTGCCAATTTTTCCAGGAGGCGACCGTTCGAATACAGCGGCTTTGACGTCCTCGCTGGGGGCGACGTTCTGCCCAACAGGTACCGATGGGGGCATCTCCTCCACCGCGAAGACGTCGGCCGGGGCCGTGCAGGTTGCTTGCAATGGCTCGAACATCAACCCAGTGGCCATCAGTCTTCTTCAACTCAAGAATCCCGATGGCAGCTACTACATTCCGAGTTCCGGCTCTGTGACCAGCAGCAGCGGTACGACGGCAGGGCAAAATTCAACATTCAGTATTCCTGCCGTGTATAGGGAGCATCAAGCTCTGGGCAACTTGGATTATGTGATCAACGGGAAAAACACCTTGTCGGGCAGATGGTTCTACAGTACCGACCCGACGCAAGTCCCGTTCGGTTGCGCCGTCACTTCTAAATTGGGAACTTCTCCAAGCAACTGCCTGCCTGGCACGAACGGCTCCACCCAGTACACAGACCAGAACGCAATCGTGAAGCTCACAACGATCGTAACGAATAACCTGGTGAACGAAGCCCGGATTTCTCTCCAGCGTGGCATCGCAGTCTTAGGGAACGCTGTTCCCTACACGGATAATCAAGTTGGCATCTCGCCAATCCTTCCAGGGATTAACGTTCTCGACCAGATTGTCGTCACCGGATTTTTTAGTATTGGCACCTATTACGTTCTCGATGAAACCAAGCGTACGACTTCATGGGAAGCTGCCGACCAGGTGTCCTGGAACCACGGGAAGCAAACCATTCGAGCCGGCTTCGAGTTCGAGCGCGACCGAATCAATGCGGCCCTCCCGGGTGACTCGATCGGGGCCCTCACCTTTCAAACCTTCCAGGACTTTCTTTTGGGCCTGCCTGGCTGCGCCGCAGGAACATACCCTGCTACTTGCAATGCCGCGACCCCCGGCGGGACGAACGGCACCGCCAGCAGTAATATCTCGAATACAGGAACTTTTTCGGCTGTGGCTCAACCCACTGGCGTCCATGTCGATTTTCGAGTACCCGCAGGGTACGCCTTTGTGCAGGATGACATCAAGTTCAGTCCGCGGTTCACTCTAAATTTGGGATTGCGCTGGGAATACAACGGCCTGGTTCGCTCCGAGCCTGGAGAACTTACCAACGTTTGGCCCAGCCTGATTAACACCGTGCCAATACCGGGATCCACGCCCGCCACCGGCACTCTGGCTGGGTTTGTAGTGCCGGCAAATTACAATTTCGCTGTTAACCCCGCGCCCCCGGTGGGCGGGCTTTTCCAAAGCAACCATTTAATAGGACCGCGAAACAACGAACCTCTCACAAACTTCGCGCCTCGAGTCGGCTTTGCCTGGCAGCCGACCGGAAGCGATCGGTTTGTGGTCCGGGGTGGCTTCGGATATTTCTACGACCGGCTCACCGACGGCAACTACGCAACAACCTATTTTATAAATAATCCTGTTGCGGCCGTGGTCGCAAGATCCGGGCAAGCAAATTATTTCTCGAGCTTTGCACAACCCTTTGCGCCGACGCCTCTTGGGTGGAGTCCTCGCTGGGTAAACTTTGCAAATGGGACAAGTTCAAACCTGTCGGAATACATCCAAGCGGAGAATTTCCTCACGCCGTTGGTCGACGAGTGGAATATGAATATTCAATATGAATTCAAGCCCACTTGGGTGCTCGAACTTGGATACGTGGGATCGCACGGTATCCATCAAGCAGTGTCCAATACGCAACAGATCAATCAGGCCCAATTGGTGGGCAACCCCCTTGGCACAAATACAATTACCGCGCCCGGCATTGCCTCCGGCCTCGTGACTACGAATCTGGTCGCGAACGCTTCTCTCCGCGTACCATACCTCGGCTTCGGACCGGGAGGAATAACCGATGGTACGACGAACGGAGACGATAAGTTCAATAGCCTCCAGGCGACAGTGCGGAAGAGGTTCTCGCACGGGTTAACGCTTCAGGCGGCGTATACCTGGAGCAAATCCCTCACCACCGGCAGCCTGAATATGAACAATTCCGACAACTTCGGTTCACAGTACGGGCTGAATTCCTCCTACCATCCGCAGCGGCTCGCAATTAACTACGACTGGGAATTGCCCCTTGGCCATCCGGACGGATGGAGAGGCAAACTGGTCAACGGCTGGAGCCTCTCTGGCGTGACGATCGTTCAGGACGGCACCCCGCTTACGATCACCGATACACGAGGCGGAACCATCTTCGGTTTCGGTCCCGGATCGCCGGAAACTTCCACCGCCGAATACTGTCCTGGTATGACGGCTGCCAATGCCGCATCGACAGGCAGCGATAAACAGAGGTTGGGAGGTGCAAACGGTGGACAGGGTTGGTTCAACAAAACCGCATTTTATGGCACTGGCACGAATGGCGGCTGCGCTGCTGCGGGCGCATCGTTCCCGACGGTCGGCGACGGAACCGCATACGGCAATTCCTCGTTAGGCATCGTTCTAGGTCCAGGGCAATTCAACTGGGACATGTCCTTAACGAAGACCACGACGGTTGGGGGCATACGGGAAGATGCCACATTGCAGTTCCGAACGGAATTTTTCAATGCGTTCAATCACGCACAGTTCAATAACCCCGCGGTTGTGGATGTATCCAAGTCAACGTTCGGGCAGATTACGAGCACGTCTGTAAATCCCCGGCTGATCCAATTTGCGCTGAAATATGCGTTCTAGGATCGGCGAATGGCAGTTTTGTTCGACACAAGCCAACTCAGCGGCTGCCGCCCATCGAGGCGGCAGCCGTTCGATCCGGCGGCGGGTCGGCTTGCCGAATACAAGATTCCGTTGAGCCGCGCCAAATCGTATGAGGCGTGTATGAACTGGACAATGTGTGGCTGGCCGATCGGGCGCGAAGCGTCATGATCGAGATCGATCGGAAATCGGGTAAATTCAGGTTCCATCCGATGCCCCAAGCGCACCCGAGCGTTAACAAAATACAGGTGGCGGCTGACAATACGATCCGATACCAACTGGCGGGCTGGCAGCCCGCGGAGGCGTGCACTTTTATCCGAATGGCTACACCGCCGGCGCTCCGCGGATGCCGTGAGCACACCCTCGGTCCGAGCCATCTCGGCCGGTTGAAGCGAAGGCTTGCCGATCGGATTGGAAAAATGTACATGCGCGGCCGATGGGCCGAAGCGCCGGCTCATTTCATCCGGAACCTGTATTGCTGCATAATTATATTACAGTTACTTAAACGTATTAGTAATAATAATTGCTACCGGCGAGGCGGGCGGGAGTTTGCGTCGCTACCCATGTCTTAGCATTCAAAAATTGTAAACTTACACATTCAAAAATTATGAACTTGACTCGAAACCTCGAATTGGCCTAACGTGTCGCCCACCTAGCGCCTCCCTGAATATTCGAAAGTGGTGGGAAGCGCTTCCATAGCCAACCCACGTTGCTATGAAGAAAAGTCTAGAGACGGGGTGAATCTACTTGCCAACAATCGCTTCTCCGCGTTCGCGGTGTCGAATTGTCGTGTTCAGCTGTGTCGTTCTGATTTGTTTCTCAACATTATTCGCGCCATTGCTGTTCAGCCAGTCGTCCTCGACAGGCGCTTTGGTCGGCACGGTCAGGGACTCTTCGGGCGCGTCGGTGCCGAATGCAACCGTCACACTCACCAGCCTTGGCACCGATCAAGCGCGCACAACAACGACCGGCGCCGAAGGCACTTACAAATTTGGTTTTTTGCCTCTGGGCGCTTACAAACTGCAGATTGAAGCCGCTGGGTTCAACACGGCACAGGTGCCGTCGATCACGATCATTGTGACCGAGACGGCGGTGATGGACCAAGTTTTGCAGGTCGGTACGCAGTCGCAGCAGGTGGTGGTCACCGGCGAAACGGAAGAGATTCAGACCGCCAGTTCCTCGGTAGGCACACTGGTGGCCGGCACGACCCTGTCCAATTTGCCTTTGACCACTCGTAACTACACCACTCTGTTGGGTCTCGCTGCCGGATCGAATGTCGGCGTCTTTAACGCGACCCTGATGGGCAGAGGCACACAGGATCCCGTGGTGAACGGAGCCCTTTCCACACAGAACAACTATCAACAGGATGGGGCCTCCCTTGTTAATACCGGTGGCACCGGAACCGGAGCCGATTCCGGCGGCGCCACTACGGGAATGGGGATTGTGAATCCGGACTCGATCCAGGAATTTAAAATACAGACCTCGTCGTTCGATGCTGGATATGGACGCAATGCCGGCGCCAACGTGAACGTGGTAACCAAGAGCGGCACGAATCAATTTCACGGCACGGCTTACGAATTTTTCCGCAACACCATATTGAACGCCAACGATTTTTTCCGTAGTCAGTCACCGCCGGTGAATGGAGTCCCCAATAACACCCGCCAGGTGCTGAACCAGAACCAGTTCGGCGGATCGCTCGGCGGCCCGGTGAAGAAGGACAAACTGTTCTTCTTCGCTTCCTACCAAAAAACCTGGCAAAAGAATGGGAGCGCGGCGGCGGGCTATTCCACGCCCACCTTGGTGGGTCTGCCGGCGGGCGACCGCTCGACGGCGGCTTGGGTTGCTGCCCTAGGGGCAGCATTTTGCCCCGGCGGCAGCGCTAACGTTGGAAGCAGCAATGTGACCAAGGGCGGAGGCGTTCAGGTCGCGTGCAATGGTTCGAACATCAATCCAGTGGCCCTCAATATTCTCAGGTTGCAGACCCCCGGTAGCGCCGGCGCAGGAGGCTATTACGTTCCCGGTTCTTCCACAGGAATCAATCAGCCCACCACGTTCAGTGTTCCCGCGCACTATTTCGAGAACCAAGGCGTAGGCAACTTCGATTATGTGGTTAATAGTCGCAATACGATTTCGGGCCGGTATTTCTATAGTGCAACCGAGACGGACGGCACGATCGGCACGGGCACGACATCCTCGACGATTAGCCAAGGCGTCCCCGGCTCACCCGGGAGTGTTCGGTTCCCGACGATGTATATGGTGGGAAAGCTCACTTCGATTGTTTCCACGAACGTCGTAAACGAAGTGCGGGCCTCGCTGCAGCGCTCCGTGGTATACGACTACCCGGGGTTTGTCAACGCGGACGGAAGCCTAGTCACCAACACCCAATTGGGAATAAGGCCTGTGGAGCCAACCTACGATGTGAGCAACCGCTTCACAATCAGTGGACTGATGGCGCTTGGCACCGGAGTCGCCGTCGCCCGCAAGCTCAATACCTCCTGGGAATTGGCCGACCAGATCTCTTGGTCGCACGGAAAGCACACCATTCGAGCCGGCTTTGAATTCGAACGTGACCGGCTGAATTGGTATTTCCCGGCTTTGGCTGGCGGGGGCAATGCGAACGAAACCTTCCAGACCTTCCAGGATTTCCTGCTCGGTCTGCCGGGCTGCTCGGCTGCGCAAATCGCTGCTGGTTGCTCTGCCACGGCACCGCTCCCCGGAACGAACGGCTCGAATGTCAGCAATATCGCCAACGGAGGCACTTCAACATCGATTACCGCCCCGGGCGGCGACAACCACTTCTTCCGGACCCCCTATGCGGATGCCTTCGTGCAGGATGACTTTAAGGTTTCCAGCCGACTGACATTGAACCTCGGGATGCGTTGGGAGTACAACGGGCTGTTCTACGATGCTTACGGCAATGCTACGAACGTCTGGCCCAGTCTGATCAACACGGTCAATCTTCCTGTGGCATTGGGAGGAACGCTGGGTAATGCGGCCTCTTGTGGCGCTGGGTCTCCAGCGGGCTGCGTTCCTGGCACGCTGGCCGGGTTTGTGGTGCCAGCAAACTTCAATGCTTCCCTCTACGCGCCCCCGACTGTGGGAGGTCTTTTCACGAACACTCAGAACGTTCCCACCCAGAACAGGCCACCCCGTGACGCGCTCGCTCCGCGTTTCGGCTTCGCTTGGAGGCCTTTGGCCAGCGATCGCTTCGTGGTACGAGGCGGAGCCGGGATTTTCTATGACCGTTCAGGCATCGCAGGCTACAACTCCGCCGTCGTTCAGAACTTTCCCTACGCCGTCCCTGCATTTCAAGCCTCCGGCGCCGCAAACTATGCCGCGAGCGAAGCCGTGCCCTATCCAACCGCCGTCGCGGCCCTTGCAGCATCCCCGTCGACGGGCGGTCTTGGATGGGCGGCGGCGACTCGCTGGTTCAACGCCGCAACGTCGTCAAGCTCGGCTCTTAACGTCCTCGTGATGCCGCCCAATTTCCAGGTCCCAACGACGTATGAATGGAACTTGCAGACACAGTATGAATTCCGGCCCACGTGGGTGCTGGAAGTAGGCTATGTGGGGAGTCACTCAATCCATCAGCTATTGGCTTCGATTCCCGGGGGCAGCCAAGAGGTTGACCAGCTCAATGTGCCAGCTCTAGCGACAGCCACCAGCTCCGTTAACGGCATCTCCACAAACACGGCGGCGAACGCGGCGCTGCGTGTTCCATATCTCGGATTTGCGACGGCCGGTCTTGCCGAACTGGGTAACCTCGGAAAAACCCTGTTCGACAGTGCGCAAGTCACCGTCCGCAAGCAGATGTCACATGGACTCACGATGCAGGCAGCCTACACATGGGCTCGCGCGCTAACCACCGCCGACCACTTTCTCTACAACAATCCCAACATTGAAAACTATGGGCCGTCTTCCTACTATCGTCCGCAGCGTCTTACCATTAGCTATGGCTGGGACATCCCGTCAGGCCACCATGAGGGCCTCATGGGCAAGTTTGTCAACGGCTGGAACCTGGCTGGCGTGACCATAGTCCAAGACGGACTGCCGCTAACCATCACCAATACCACGGGCGGAGCCGTCTACGGTTTCAGTTCGTCCGCTCAAACTTCCGAGGCTGAGTTCGCACCTGGCATGGGCCCTGCCAACATTGGCACATCGGGCAGCGTTCGCCAACGTCTCGGCGGCACATCTGCGGCCCAAGGGTATTTCAACAAAGCCGCATTCACCACGATTCCGAATATTGGCGCCATCAACGGTGTTGGAGGCGCAACTGGTTGGGGAAATAGCGGAATCGGTAATATTCTTGGCCCAGGGCAGTTCAACTTCGATGCGACTCTGCAAAAGACCACCAGAGTCGGAGGCATACACGAGGATGCGACTCTGGTATTCCGCACGGAGCTATTCAACGTGTTCAACCATCCACAATTCAATGCCCCATCGGGCTCACAGTTAGACGCCTCCAACGCAGCCTTCGGGCAAATCAACAGCACGTCAGTGAACCCGCGGTTGATTCAATTTGCTCTAAAGTATATTTTCTAAATCCTGAAAGCCGGAGCCACCAGAGAAGGGGGATTTATCTCCCTTCTCTGGTGCTGCGGTTCCTTACCATGCTTGCCAGAAAAGATAGCCCTTCGGATAGAAATCCATTGAATCGGGGGCTGCGGTTTTGTCCCGCCAACAGTTGTTGGTCAAAGGCAGTCAATTCCAGGTACATATTCGTTGACGGCGAGTGGAAATTTGAGTAGCTTCTCTGCGGCTATTCTCCATCCGAAAGGAATATCGATTCCGATGAAGACGTTTACGAATCTGCTTCGGCCAACCTCAATTCTTATCGGAGTATTAACGAGTTTGTCACCAGCGCTGGCAACGGCTCAAGATCGCGCGGTGCCCGCAACTCCGGCGGCGGCGCCGATACCGTTCATTGTGGAAGAACACATCGTGAAGAAGATCTCCGATCACGTCTATGAGATTCCCGATCGGAACAGGCCTGGCGTTCCGAATATAGCGATTGTCGTCGGCAGCCGTGCATCCCTTGTAGTGGACACGGGAATGGGCCAGAAGAGTGGCGAAATTGTGCTGCGCGAAGTACAGCGATTGACTAAGAACACGGAACTGTATGTCACGACCACGGATTTTCGTCCCGAGCATGTAACCGGCACGCAAGCATTTCCGACAAACGCGATATGGATCGTCCCGGAAGCGCAAAGGGAAGACATCCATGAAAGCACAATGAAATTCGTCGCTGCGTTTTCATCGCGCGCGGCGGATTTGGCGAATGCGCTGAGCGAAGTGAAGCTTCGAGAGCCGTCCATCGTCTTCAACCGCGATGTGAAGCTGGATTTGGGCGGAGTCACCGTTCGGCTGATGTGGTTCGGTCCCGCGCGCACCAACGGGGACTTGATCGTGTTTGTCCCGGAGGATAGTGTTCTGCATTCGGGCAATTTTCTCGGAAGCATGACATATCCGGGCATGCCGGATGAAATTTCGAGTGTGACGAACTGGCTCGATATCCTGGATAAAATGGATGCCCTGCACCCGAAAATCGTTATTCCGAATCATGGAGACGTGCGCGACGGGACTTTAATTGCGGGCATGCGATTGGTGCTCCGGGATTTGCAATTTCGCGCCAGGGACCTGAAAGCGGAGGGGAAAACCGAGGAACAGGCCGGGCAAATACTGACCGCCGAATTCGACGTGAAATATCCGCAGTGGAAGGGCTTGGGTGCGATTCCGGCAATCGTACGGCGATTTTATGAGGAATCCCAATAATTTTAAAAAGGTAATCGTCTAAGTTAGGAACGAGCTTGGGAGATACAAGACTCGGCCTGTTAGGCCAAGTCCGTTGACGGTCGTGGTATCCCACCGGTGTGTAATCCGATAAAACTTTGCCTTTCGCTGAATTCGCCCCTGTGCTGGACTGAGCGATGCCCGCAGGGGCCAGCGCCATACACCAGCTACAGAGGTTCGCCAGCAAGCCAGCGTTGGCCGCGGACATAAAGCGCCTGGACTTCGGGGCCCTTTAGACCGGGCATGTCCAACTTGATCGTGTAGCCGATCCCGGTCTGCAGATAGGCGAGATGACGGTAGCCTTCTGGAAATTTCTCGAGCAGCTTCGCATCGAGATGCAACGGCGCGGCGGGGTCCAACGGATCGATGCGGTCTTTCTCATAGATCGGCTGGCGCAGCACGATCGCCCAACGGCCGTCGCGCTTCTCGAAAAAATCGTAGAAGCGTCCCGTGCAGGTGACGTCGCAGAGCACGTCATGGACTCGCGCACGCTGCGAGATGGTCATCTTGGTTTGGGATATCGCACGCGAGCCCGCGAGATCCACAGTGTTTCCACCGAGGAAGTGCAGGATGTTCACCCCACGCTCGAAACCTTCCCGGCTGACGCGAATAAAATCTTCCGCTGGTCCCTGGAACCAAGTAGCCATCATGTAGCCATCGTCATGCCATACGGTGCGGAAACGCTCCCATTCGCCGGCATCGCGCCAGACCACCCAGTTTTCGACCACTTCCCGGATCGCCAGTTTCTCGCGCGTTCGTTCGTCCATTTACGCCACGCCGTCCTTTCACTAAACGACAAAGCGGGGATTCGCGGCACATTATGGCGCTCCGCCGTGCTGGAAGCAAACTTCGCGAAAAAACTTTGAAAAAGTTTGACCCTCACAGGCCCGCGTGCTATCGTCCCGCGACGATTCTGCGAGTTCCAACCTACGTGCAATCCTCAGACCCAAAGATAAAACTCGGACGCCTGACACCGCTACAGTGGCTCATCTGCGGGGTCGCGTCCGTGGGGTTTGCGTTCGACACCTACGAACTGCTGATCCTTACATTGATCGTTCGTCCTGCCTTGCTTGAACTTCTTCCGGTGCATTCCAGCGAGGCGGTTTTCAACCGCTGGATCGGACTCTTCTTCTACGTCCCCGCGATTGCCGGAGGCGTCTTCGGGCTGTTGGGTGGATACCTGATCGACTTGCTGGGACGCCGACGGATTCTTCTATGGAGCATTGTGCTGTTCGGAGTGTGTACGTTCGCGAGCGCCTATGTAACCAGTCCGATGGAGTTCTTGCTGCTTCGCTGCGGGACGTTTGTCGGCATCTCGGTCGAATTCGTGGTCGCAACCGCCTGGCTCGCGGAACTTTTCCCCGAGCGCCAGCAGCGTGAGGCCGTGATCGGCTACACGCAAGGATTCTCCTCTACTGGCGGGCTGCTAGTCGCCGGCGCCTACTATCTGGCGGTGACTTGGAGCCAACGCCTGCCGGCCATTCACGGCGGACACGAGGCGTGGCGCTACGCGGCGATCTCCGGGTTGTTTCCCGCGATCCCGCTGATTTTGGTGCGCCCGTTTCTTCCGGAGTCGCCGATCTGGAAGAAAAAGAAAATGGAAGGCACATTGAAGCGGCCCAGCATACTCGAACTGTTCCGTCCAGAATTCCGGCGGACCGCACTGATCACTTGCCTGATGATGGCCTGCGCGTACGCCGCCTCCTTCGGCATGTTGCAGCACTTCGCACGCATCATCCCCGGCACGCCGAGCGTGCGCGTGCTGGCGCACCAGGTGCAGGAACAAAGGATCAGCGTGTTCCAGGCGCTACAGGAATGGGGCGGTTTGGCCGGACGAATCGTCATGGCGTTTCTCGCGGTGCGGATCATGAGTCGGCGGAAACTGCTGCGGTTGTTTCAGGTGCCGGGCTTGATCCTGACGCCGCTGGTGATGTTCCTACCCGCGACTCGCGACATGGACATGTCGCCGGCAGGAATCTTCTTGCTGGGGTTTCTGATCGTTGCGCAATTTACATTTTGGGGAAACTATCTGCCGCTGGTCTATCCGACATACCTGCGCGGCACCGGCGAAAGCTTCGCCGCGAACATCGGCGGGCGCATGTTGGGAACATCGGCGGCGCTGCTGGTGACTTCGCTGGTGGCATTTATGCCAGGCGGCAGCCCCACTCGGCAATTGGCCTACGCCGCGGGTATCGTCGGCACGCTGGCATTCCTCATCGGCTTCGTCGCGAGCTTCTGGCTGCCGGAGCCTTCGCTGGACGCCACGCCAGACTAACGCAGTGCGGTTGACGCCGGCCGGCTACGCCGACTTCAGCTGCAGCAGGTTCCTTACATTGCCCTCGTAGATCTTCTTCCTGTCTTCCGCGGAAATCGGCAGCTCCTCGATGCAACGGATGGTTTCGCGGACATTCCAGGAGCCTTTCTCCGGATCGAAAGGCATGTCGGTGGCAAAGAGCACGTGGTCCATGCCGAAGAAATCGAGTCCGCACTCCAAAGCAGCGCGTGAGCCAAACGTAGCGGTATCGGCAAAAAACATTTTGAAATAATCCTGGGGACGCTTCTTTAGACGGCGGAGGTAGACCGTGAGATCCTCGTCCGAAGTGCGCGCTCCAAGCTGATCGAGACCGGGCCCCGTGCGGCCGGAAAAATACGGGACCATGCCTCCGAGATGATGCGTGACGATCTTGAGATTGGGGAACCGATCGAAGTAGCCCGCGAAGAGAAAGCGGGCCATGAAGATGCTTGTTTCGTAAGGCCAGCCGAAGGCCCACCACAGCTCGAATTTCGATTTCTCCTCGTTCAAGTAATCGGGAAAAGCCGCGGAGCGCGCGGGATGCACCCAGATGGGCACGTTCAATTCAGCCATTTTTTGAAAAATCGGCAAAAATTCGGGTTCGTCGAGGGGGCGACCGTTCACATTCGTATAGATCTGTACGCCGCAGGCACCCAATTTTATGACCGCGCGTTCAATCTCCTTCACCCCAGCGTCGGGATTGTTCATGGGCAGTGCGGCCACAAAGCCGGGAAAACGGTCCGGATACTTCGCGACAAGTTCGGCAAGTCCGTCATTCGCGAGTTCGGCCAGTTCGGGCGTCTTCTGTGAATCGCCAAGCGATTCGATGGTCGGTGCAGGCAAGCTGGGCACCTGGACGTAGTCGGGAAAGCCATCCATGATGCGAAAGCGCACGTCCAGATCGACGAGTGCGGGAATTCCGTGGACGCGTTTCTGCATGAACGAACCTGTTTCCTGAATCGCATTCATGCGGTCGAAGAATGCTCGCGGAAAGATATGGCAAAAGATGTCAATTTTCACGTCTGACTCTCTTTCGTGACCCGTGTGCCGAGGATCGGGTTGGAGTGAAGCACGGAGGTGATGGATGCGATTTCGTCCGAGTCGAACGACGCTAACAAACGCTTGTTCGCATTGTCAACGGCCGGGTCGTATGGGTGCTCCCACCGATTACGTTTTGTCGAAAGCCCCATCTGCTCGTTTACGGTCCATCGGCTACTCGTAGGTCCTATGGGCACGCACGACAAAGCGCTTCGGCGCAGGGCCGACGTAAGCGAACGGATAACAAGTGACAAGTGTCAGGATTGCATCGCTGAAGGGACCTAGCACTTCCATATCGTCAGGTTGGACTACCTCGGAATAATCCACGGTGTAGCTAAAAGATCCTTCTCGCGTGGTTAGTGTGATTTCATCTTTCTTCTCGATCCTGCGCAAATCCCGAAAGAAGGTATCCCGATGGCCGGCGAGTGCCACATTGCCCGACTGTCCGGGCAAGGCCGTATCGCGAACGTGCCCGACTGCGCGCCGCAGCGCGAGATTGTCGGTGCCTTCCAGGATCATGGCATTGAGGCCGATTTTCTTAATTTCGATCTTGCCGAGTACGGAGTCCGGACGATCGTGTGCTTCGAAGCCCACGACTATCGGAACATTCACCTGACGGCGGGAAGAATTGTCGGGGTTCGGTGGACCGGAAGGTTCGCCTGCGTGGGAGTCCAATGCTGATTCTCGAACAGTTTGTTCAAATTGCCGCGTTTGGCTGGCTTGATAAATTCGTGCGTCCACTGTCACATAACCATAGTAGCCGAGCGCCAGAATGCCTATACCGAAGAGAATGTTTCGACTCCAACATAGAAACCGATCGGTATGCGCTACGCAATCCCGCCGTATTCTAATTTGCGCTTTCATAGGTGGGAGACTCTGCCTCCCGTTTGAAATCGGTATCTGAAGGCGCGTAATAGCCCGCGCGCGCACGGATCGTCAGGCGCCGGGTATCAGGGGAACTTACCTTTACTTTAATGCTTCGGTACGATCCATCCTGCTTCGTGTTCGAGGATGTATAAGTGACGGTATATTGATTCCGAACCTCCAGCGCGATGCGCTCACAAATTGTGCGAACGTCCTTGGTCGATTCCGGGAAAAACGCGTCCCCGCCGGTAGCCTTCGAAAGCTTCCTGAGCACGCGTGGATTTCGATCGGGATCGTCGGCATCGAATAGACCGATGGTGTAGATCATGGCGTCGGATTTCACCGCCAAGACCAAGGTTTCAGCTAAAGATTGTTTGCTCGCGTTATCTCCTCCATCGCTTACGATAATCAGCGCTTTCTTGTCGTGGGTTCCCTGTTTCAAGTGGCGCACGGCATCGGAAATGCCGTCGTAGAGGGCTGTTTTGCCGGTTGCTTCAGCCCTGGAGAGCGCCAACTGAAGCTGGTCCGGTCGATCGGTGAAGGGCATATTCCGAGGCAGGCCGAATGAAACGCCGTCATTGAAATTCACGACAAACATTTCGTCTTGCGAATTGCTCGATCGGACAAAAGCCAGATTGGCGGCAATTACCTCACTACGTTTCGATCTCATGCTTCCACTGTTGTCAACAACGAGACCGACGGTGACAGGGACGTCTTCGTGACTGAAGGATTTAATCTGCTGGAGAGCGCCGTCTTCATAAATCTGAAAATTATTTTCATTGAGGTGCCCGACAAGATCGCCGGCGTGGTCTCGCACTGTCATGTGCAATAGAACTTCGTTCACGTTCGATTTGATTGCA
The DNA here is from genome assembly GCA_050014735.1 of Candidatus Acidiferrales bacterium. Taxonomy (GTDB): domain Bacteria; phylum Acidobacteriota; class Terriglobia; order Acidiferrales; family UBA7541; genus Palsa-360. The sequence continues at coordinate 33,494 of JBEKCU010000007.1, forward strand.
AATTGGTTCGCCTGAGCGGGTCGGTTTTGTGAGAGGTTCCTGGGCCAGTAAGTTGTCAGACCGACAGTCAGGGCAATAACAGGAATCGCGCACGATGCCAGCATCGCAATTCTGTGGTACGCCGACTTAATTCGCTTTCCCATGGCTCCAACCCGCTCCCACATTTTGAATCCGGAACGAAAAAGCCCGCCCATCTTGCCCGAATCTTCTATTGTCGATTCGAAGCCGTTCCGACGGGCGGCCCTTAGGCATCGCTTGTATCTCCTACCTAGCTAAATTGCTTCGTAACAATAAGGAGCGTGAACGCGCTTGCGAGCGACATCAAACCAATTAGCCCGACAAGCGGAAGTGAACCCGCCGTCTTCGGCAAGGTTTCGGCCCCTGTGGGCGAAAAGGCCCTGTTAATGGGGAGTTCTTCACCGCTCGGAGTTTCCGCTACAAGAGGCGCCTTTTCCAGCGCGATGACGGGTTCATCCTTAGCTGTTGTGGCTGGGGCGCTGATCTCCGGCGTAAATTCGGCGGACATGGATGGAACCGGCTCGTTAACAACTTTCGCCAACTCCATGGCCCTTGCCTTCGGGTAAACGAATTCGTGTCCCCAGGCGTTCCCTGGATAGAACCACGCCTTAATTGCTTGTGGCGAGCCAGTGGCTCGTTCTTCGAAGTTCATGATCGTGTTTTCCGAAGCCTGCAAACGGTAATTCGGAATCGCCAGGATCGTTGCATAGAGTTCTGTCTCGCTTTCACTAAAGATCTGGACGACGTTCCGATCGTATGGAGAATCCAGCAGTTTAAACACATAAGTGCCCGCCGGCAGAACACGTCCACCGGGCACTTCGAATGGCTGGCTGAACGTTAGTGTTGTCTTCTTGTTCCAGGTATCGGCCTTCAGTCCCGGCGCCAATGCGAAAGCCAGCAGGAAAAGACAGCCGATGGCGGTCAAAACTTTAAGTAGTTTCATTTTCGTGCTCCTTCCCGCTTCATCCCCCCACTCCCGAGCGGATTGCCACAAAATCTGCCGCTTCGAACGTCCGCTCATTTCATATGTTACTTATGAATCTATTATTCGCGATTGACAGTGACACGAGTCACGCACTGCGGTGTGCTAGGGCACACTGAGGAACGCCGTTAGTCCTGCCGATTCGCAGGTAGTATTCTCACGGTTGCACGGCTCTTCACCCGCTGACTGAAACCTCAAATCGAAGGCCGAGCCACCCGTTGCGGGCGCCCCATCTTTGCAGCCTCCGCAAGGATTGGAATTTTCGGGGAATTCCCGTTGAGGCAATCGGACTGCGGCATCGAGCCCTTTTCGTTTGCGGGCGGAGCATTACGGTTGGAGGACGATCTCGAGTTTAATTTTGAACTCGTGGCCCGGAAACAGGAATGATGGGGAGAAAAGTGCCCGGCAGGAATACAATGTTGGCCATGGGAGTTGCACCGTGTGCCTAGCGATACCGGGCAAAATCATCGAGATCGATTCGCAAAACCCTCAGCAAGCAATTGTGGACGTAATCGGTGTGCGCAGCAAAGTGGATCTGGGGCTTCTGCAGGACGATCCCCCTGTTCGCGGAGACTGGGTGCTTATCCATGTGGGTTTCGCGATGAGCAAAATCAGCGATGCCGATGCCGCCGATCAGATGCGAACCCTCACGATGCTCGGGGAGGCTGAGGCCGCCATGCAAGAACTGCGCGGCTACGGTTTGGAGAATGAAGACCAGGATATTTCCGGACAAAGGCGTACGCCATGAAATACGTGGATGAATTCCGCGCCCCGGATTTGATTTCCAAAGCGGGCGAGGAAATCCGCAAACTTGCCGATCCCAGCAGACACTACAGGATCATGGAAGTCTGCGGGGGACACACGCATGCCATCTACCGATTCGGTCTTAAGGATCTGCTTCCTTTCAACGTGGAATTGATCCATGGCCCCGGCTGCCCGGTTTGCGTTCTTCCGATGGGACGAATAGACGATGGTCTCTCCCTGGCCGCGCAACCGGACTTCATCTTTGCGGCTTTTGGCGACATGATGCGCGTTCCCGGGACTTATGGAAGCCCTCTGGAGTACAAAGCGCGTGGCATGGACGTGCGCATCGTCTACTCCCCCGCGGATGCGCTCAAGCTAGCGCGCAATAATCCCGAAAAACACGTGATGTTTTTCGCGATCGGTTTTGAAACCACGGCGCCTTCCACCGCGCTAACGCTAGTTCGCGCGAAAGCGGAGGGTCTCCAAAATTTCTCCGTATTTTGCAATCACGTCACGATAATTCCCGCCATCCGGGCGATTCTGGATTCTCCGGACATGCGCCTGGATGGGTTTGTCGGGCCCGGACACGTTTCCACGGTAATCGGTTGCCGCCCGTACGACTGGATTGCCAAGAGCGAAGGCAAACCCGTGGTCGTGTCCGGTTTTGAACCGCTGGACATTCTGCAGTCCATCGTGATGCTTCTGCGCCAACTTCGGAACGGCGAGGCAAAAATCGAGAACCAGTACAAGCGTGTTGTGCCCTGGGAAGGGAATCGAGCGGCGCTCCGCGCCATGGCGGAAGTATTTGAACTTCGTCCGTACTTCGAATGGCGGGGCCTGGGATTCATATCGCAGTCAGCCCTGAAAATTCGTCCCAGTTATGCCGACTGGGACTCCGAGCAGCGCTTCACGGTTCCAGGAGTGCGGGTTACAGACCCCAAAGCGGCGCAATGCGGCGAGGTTTTGAAAGGCGTGCTAAAGCCCGCGCAATGCAAGCTGTTCGGACGCGAGTGCACTCCTGAACAGCCGGTGGGCGCTTTGATGGTTTCGTCGGAAGGATCCTGCGCCGCCTACTACAACTACGAGCATCGCAAACCTGTTACCATCGCAAACGCGGCGACGAATTGAGCGGATGAACTTTCCATGGCCACTCCTGTGCGCAAGATCGGTTTTCGTGATTCGCAGATCGAAATGGCGCATGGCGCCGGCGGCAAAGCCAGCCGCAGGCTAGTCGAAGGCTTGTTCGCGACACTTCTTTTCGATTCCTCCCAGGGACCGCTGGGCGATGCCGCGCATATCGAGCTCAACGGAACACGGATCGCCATCACCACGGACAGTTTTGTGGTCAAGCCGTTGCGATTTCCAGGAGGCTCCATCGGCGAACTCGCGATTAACGGGACCGTGAACGATCTCGCTGTCTCCGGTGCTAGGGCGGAGGCGATCGTCGTCAGTTTCGTACTTGAAGCTGGTTTGCGAACGGAAATTCTGGAAGCGGAAGTTCGGGCGATGGGCCACGCCGCGGAGAAAGCTGGGGTCAGGATCGCCGGCGGGGATACAAAGGTTGTGGAACACGGCAACGCTGACGCCATGTACGTTACGACCACCGGAATTGGGCGGCTGCTTTCAGGCGTCGAAATCTCTCCGCAGTCCGTGAGGCCGGGCGATAAAGTTCTGCTCTCCGGGCCGATCGGCGACCACGGCATCACCATATT
>JBEKCU010000008.1:0-36192 GCA_050014735.1 Candidatus Acidiferrales bacterium
CTGGCTCCACAATTTCCGCCGACTTGTCAGCCGCTGGGAATATCACGAAGCCAATTTCCTCGGCATGCTCCAACTCGGCTGCCTCATTATCCTGCTGAGGCATTTATGAGATGGCTTCTAGTGGGAAGAAAGAATCGTGAGGGTGTCGCCGACCTGGAGCGGCCGGCTGAACAAATAGCGATTTCCAGACTGGATCGCTTCCACCGTCGTGCGGTAGGCTCGCGCGATGGACCACAATGTTTCCCCCGGTTTTACGCGATGGACAACGGGGCTGGAGCTTGCCTCCATGACAGGAAGTTCATGCGTGCCATTTCGGCGAGCGATGACGGTTTGCTGCGGAGGGATTTGCCGCGCTTCCAACACCGGTTCCTTCGTCTTGCCTTCCGGAGCGGGAGCCGGTCCCATTCCGCCCGGGTAGATCCGGAGCGCCATGCCGCGCACGACGTGATCGGACTTCAGGTGGTTCCACTTGCGGAGTTCGGTAGCGGTGACATCGAACTCATCCGCGATAGACGCCACGGTGTCGGTGCGCCGCACCCGGTAACGAATTTGCTTTCCGGTCACGGCCTCGGAACGGGCTGCTGCGGGAATGATCAACTTTTGGCCCTGGTCGAGAGACGCGCCAACCGGAAGATCGTTGGCATCGGCCACTTCCGCCGCTGGAACCCGATACTGCTTGGCGATGCTCGACAGCGTCTCACCGCCCTCCACCTTATGGCGACGCCAACTCACCCACTTTTCGGGAGGAATCGCGGCTATTTCAGCGAAAAAGCGCTCCGCAGTTCCTTCCGGCAGCCGCAACACGAACTCAGGATCGGCTGGAGTGACCAATCTCAACAATTCAGGATTCAGCCCGCGAAGTGTCTCCAGGTCGGTATCGATGGTCTCCGCGACCAGACGGAGATCGATCGGCTGCCCCGGTTTCACCGTGTCAGCCTTCTGTGGAGGTTCCGGCTGAAATTCGATCCCGTACCGGGCAGGATCTTTTGAGATCAGGGTAAGAGCGAGAATGATGGGAACGTAATTCTGAGTTTCCTTCGGAAGGGCGTTGCGCCGGTACAATTCCCAGAAATCCGCATAGCCGGTCCGCTCGACCGCATGCTGGACTGTTCCCGCGCCGGAATTGTACGCAGCCATCGCCAGATACCAGTCGCCGAACTGATCGTAAAGGTCGCGCAGATCACGGGCGGCGGCATGTGTCGCCTTTTCCGGGTCCTGGCGTTCATCCACCCACCAGCTCTTTTGCAAACCGTATTTCCGGCCCGCGAAGGACATGAATTGCCACATCCCGCGGGCACCGGCCTTTGAAACTGCTTGCGGCAGGAATGCGCTCTCCGCCTGCGCCAGGTAGATCAAATCTTGCGGCATGCCCTCTTCTTGCAGGACGCGCTGCACCATGGCTCGATAACGCCCGGCTCGGCGAAGCCCTGTTTCGACGATCGCGCTGCCTCGCGGCGTCTTGAAGTAATTCAGATACGCGAGCACGGGATCGTTGACGGTAAGAGGGAGATCGTGCGCAATCGCGGTGACTTCACCCTCCGCGCGACCGCGAAGGTTCGGATCGAACTTCTCCGGCTGAGGAATCGGTTCCTCGGCGATCTCATCGATCGGCGCGGGTGTGGATTTTTGCTCTTGGAAGCCGTCACCGTCACGGAAGGCCTGGAGTTCGTCTTGGCTTACGGTGTCAACAATGCGGCGATAGAGATCGTTCAGTCGCGGATCCGCTTCGACGTCAAAGCCGCTCGCCAGAAGCTGGTCGAGGGCCTGATCGAACTCTTCCCGCGCTTTCCCGAGGTGGCCGGCGCGGAAATCCAGCTCGCCCGCATCGAAGGCCGCCTGGCTCTGCGCCGCAAGCAACTCTGTTCCGTTCGGTCGTGAAAGATTAAGCGGCTGGGTGGATCTGTTTTCCACATCCAAGGGAAGGGGCGTCAGCGGTCCCTGTTGAACCGGTGGCGCAATCTCGATTGGATGAACTTGAACCGGATTCCGGGTGGAGTCTTCGCAGCCGGCTTGCACGGTAATTACACTCGCGGCAGCCAATAGCCATAATACCGATTTGTGACAACGATTCGCCATAGCAGCTAATTTAAAGCGGCGTGCGGTGCGAGCCTCCGGAATAAATAGAGCAGAAGCTATGCCAAAAGAGAATGCTGCTTTCGTTCTAGGAATCTGCGAACTCCCTAATTCTAACCCAGATGCACGTCTCGGGGTCAAGAGCGATTGTGAATGCCTGTTAATTTTCCAATAACCTGATGAAAAACAGGATGTTAGGAGACACCTCACATCGAGTCAACGATGTAGCGATCAACCTCGTCCGCCTACTTAAGCGAAAAAGTGCATCGGCCGGGCGTTCCACGTGAGTTCAAAGAGCCTATGGTGGGATGGGTAAATACGGAACACAATTCCCCAACTGACGCACCCGAGTGGATGTAGAGGAGGAAGATTTGTGCCCTAACATGAAAACGGGTAGGGGCACGGCATGCCCCGTGCACCTACGGTCAGCCTATAGACTAGCGGCTTCGTGCGCGGTCACGCCACCGATTCGAGATGTCTGCCCGATTCGTAAGATATGAACTTGCTAGACCTCTTCCTCCTCCATCACGACGCCTCTCGCTGCCTTTGCCGCGGCAATCACCTTCTCGGCAATTTCGGATGGCACGTAATCGTAGTGCGAGAATTCCATCGAGTAGCTGGCGCGGCCTTGCGTCATCGAGGTCAGGCCGGTCGCGTAATTGAGCATCTCGGCAAACGGAACCTGGGCCTTCACGACGACACTCGAACCTCGCGCCTCGCTGCCATTAATCCTGCCCCGCCGCGAGCTTAGATCGCCCATGATGTCACCAGAATACTGGTCGGGCGCGTAGACCTCGACGTGCATGACCGGCTCGAGCAGCGCGGGCTTCGCCTGTTTCATCGCCTCCTTGAACGCCAGCGATCCCGCGATCTTGAAGGCCATGTCCGAGCTATCCACGTCATGATACTTGCCGTCGTAGAGGATGGCCCGGAAATCCACCACCGGAAAGCCAGCAAGAAACCCGCGTTCGGCGGAAGCTCGAATACCTTTCTCCACCGAGGGGATCCAGTTCTTCGGGATCGCGCCGCCGAAGATGTCGTCCACGAACTCGACGCCCGCGCCGCGCGCCGCCGGCTCCATGCGGATGCGGCACACTCCGAACTGCCCGTGCCCGCCGGTTTGCTTCTTGTGCTTGCCCTCCGCATCGGCCTTGCCGCGAATGGTCTCGCGGTAAGGAACCTTGGGCGGCTTGAGCGTCAGGTCCACGTGGTAACGCTTGTGCAGCTTTGCTACGACCACCTCGATGTGCTGCTGGCCCGAGCCTGCCAGCAGGAACTCCTTGGTCTGCGGATCGCGTGAAAAATGCAAGGACGGATCTTCCTCCAGGATCTTGTGGATCGCCGGTCCGATGCGATCCTCGTCGGCTCGCGTCTTCGGTTCGACGGCGAATGTGATCGAGGGCTCGGGCAAATGCGGCAGCGGGTAATTGACGGGAGCCGCTTTGTCGCCCAGCGTGTCGCCGGTGAGCGTGTCCCGTAATTTCGCGATGGCACCCAAGTCGCCTGTGTGCAACTCCGGGACCGCCATCGCGGTCTTGCCCTGCATTACCTGGATGTGCTGGAAGCGCTCGCTCGTTCCGCGCGTGTAATTTTGCAGCGTCGCATCGTTCTTCAGCACACCCGACATGACTTTGAAATAGGTGACGCGCCCGGCAAAGGGATCGGCGAGCGTCTTGTATACAAAGATGGAGAGAGGCTCGGTATCGCAGACTTTTCTTTGGACTTCCGTCCCCTTACCGGCGGTCTCCGTATGGCCGAGAGCCAGACCCCGTTTCGACGGGTCCGGAAACACATTGGCCAGCAAATCGAGCAGTGTCGCGCTGCCGATATTATGCAGCGCCGACGTCAGCACCACCGGATAGATGCGCTTAGCCTGGAACGCTTCCCGCAGGCCGTTCATCAGGTCTTCGATCGGCAGCGTGCCTTTCTCGAAGAATTCCTCCATGAGCGCGTCGTCGCCCTCGGCCACCATTTCCACGAGGGCTTCGTGCGCGGCCTTTGCGGCTTCGGCCAGATCGGCGGGGATCTCCTCGATCTTCGGCCTGCCGTCGCCGTCCGGGGTATACACATGCGCTTGCATGGTAATCAAGTCGACCACGCCGCGAAATGATTTCTCCGCGCCGATCGGCAATTGCAGCGGTACGACGTTCCGCCCGAACACCCGCGCGATCGACTCCATCGCGCGGTCGTAATTTGCCAGTTCGCGGTCCATCCAGTTGATGGCGAATGCGCGCGGCAAGTCGTACTCGGTCGCATAGTCCCAGACTTTTTCCGTGCCCACCTGCACACCCGCCAGCGCATCTACCAGGATCAGCGCCGCATCCGCCGCCACCAGTGACGCGCGCGTATCGTTCAGAAACGTGCTGTACCCCGGCGTGTCGAGGAAATTGATTTTTATCTTTTCCGCCTGATCTTTTTGCATACCAGCGGGTTGCGTGCCGCCGGCCGCCCACTCGGCATACGCCAGGCCCGTCTGAATCGTGATCTTCCGCGCGATTTCCTCTTCGTCCCAATCGGTGACGGTGTTGCCTTCAGCGACCTTTCCCAGCCGGGAGGTCATTCCCGCCGTGAATAATAACGACGACACAAGCTGGGTTTTCCCCGTGCCGCCGTGACCGGCAATGCCCACGTTGCGAATGGATTGCGTTGCATAGGCTTTCATGTGCTACCCCCTGATCGCCACGGCCGAATCGCGGGAGGGGTCGCGGCGTAGTTTTCTTTCGGAAGGAGAAACGCGCGTTCAGAGCAGCCTGAACGCGCCCCTATTTCGCGGATGCTAGCACGACAGCATCACGCGGGCAATCGGTCGTTTAGCCTCATGTCAGGATCTGATTTTTAACGTCCGGAATTATTGTGGCCGCCTCTCGGCTACGGGGAAATTCGTTGCTGCCGAAGTAGAATTTCAACGGGAAAAAGCATGTAACCGTGTATTAATTGCCACCAGCTGTTCCTTGGGCCAGCTATTTCTTTGAGCAGGATCGGCCCTTACAGCGCGACGCATTCGATGCACATTTATGTACGATGATCTCCCGGCCCGCCAAATTTACATTGGAGGCACCTCGCCCATGGCTACCGCACCGTCTTACATGGAGCAGCAAGTCATCCCCCGGGAGAACGGCCTGATTGAGAATTTGATGGATTTTTCGTTCCAGCGGCTGGTCACACCGCGCATGTTGAAAATGCTCTACGGCGTGCACCTGCTGATCGGATTAGTCGCTGCGGTCTGGTTCATCTTCAGCGGGTTTGAGCGGTCCACTCCCGACGGCTTGCTGGCGCTGATCCTCGGCTTCGCGGCCATGCTCCTGTGGATTGTTTACTGCCGGATCGTCGTGGAGCTGCTGGCCGGTAACTTTCGCGCGGTGCAGGTCATTACGAATTCGCAGGGATGAGGCCGCGTTGCGCCTCGGACAGGGTTGACGCTCTCCGAGTGGCTTGCTCTCTCTCCGCTCGATATAGTTCGCGGGGATCATTCTCCGGGGCAGTCTCACGATGCAGTTCCGTGCCGCGAACGCGGAAAATGGTCCACGACCGGCGCTGCGCTACACGTCTTCGTGAATTGTTTTCAGGCGGACAACTTCAAATTCCTTGATTCCGGCGGGCGTCTGGACTTTGACTTCATCCCCTACGTTACGTCCTAGAAGCGCTTTTCCGATGGGCGAAGTTGTCGAGATTAAACCCTGCGCGGCATCGGCTTCCTCCGAAGTCACCAACTTGTATTCGACCTCGACCGATTTCTTGATGTCCAGCAGCCAGACGCGCGAGCCGTATCCGGCGCGGTCCGATGGAATGTTGTTTAGGTTCAGCATGCCGATGTCCCCGAGGCGTTTTTTCAATTGTCCCAGACGCGCGGAAACATAGCCCTGGCGCTCCTTGGCATACTTATACTCCGCGTTTTCGGAGAGGTCCCCGTGGGCGCGGGCTTTCATGAGTTCCTTGGGCAGCTCGACATTCATCTCGTGCTCAAGCGTGGTGATTTCATCCTGAAGTTTCTTTTTAACGTTTGTGAGCGCGTCCGTCATAGTCCATTCTCTGCCTTCATCGTTTAAATCTCTTTACCATTGGCACGGGACCTATTTCAACCAGATGGCATCCAGCGGAGCCACATCGCTTACGATCCGTGGCGAAGAGGGGGATTCAAATCCCGCACCTAAGTTGTACGACACCGCGCCGATCCTTCGATCAACGCAACAGGCATCATACTCCAGAATCATTCCAAAATGGCGGGGTCAATATTCACGGAAATGCTGGTAGTCCCTGTGGAGCAACGCGGACTTCCAGTTCCAGCGTCCAATCCTAATGTTGCGCGGGATGACGCACCGAGCCGATGAACACTTCGCTAACGGTGGGCGCTTCCGCGTCAACGGCCAACACGATTTCATTTTGGGACAGTGGCGTGGAAGATATGTCCGGGGGATCCGGTTCTTGAGCGGGCACCATTCTTGCAATATCGTATGAATGCATCTCGCACCGTTGAGGCATAATCGTGACGTAGAATTATAAAGCGAATGTAAAACTTCATTCATCATGCTGTGATATGCCCATATGTGAAACAACTTGCGAGCAGGAGGGCCGACTGGCGGGTCCGGAGAAAGAAACAATTCTCGGTTGGTTGGGCGCCGCGTGCCTATTGGTTCTTCTTGCAAGCGGCTATGCCCAGGCACAGGAGCCTGCGCCACAGCCAGGTCCGCAGGCAGAACCGCAGGATGTCCAGGACTCTCTCCGTCAGAGCAAGGAATTGCTGCAAGATCCCGTGCACGTGGACTCTGAGTTTGACTACATCATGACGGCCCGTGTGCGGCTTCTCCTTTTCTGGGTCGGGAAAGACGATGTCGGTAGTGGGTATATCCGCCGAGGTTCCCTGCAGCGCGACCCGGCATCGAATGTTATTGAGCTTCTGATCGGTTCCGACCCGGCCAAAGCGCCGCGCGCCATCAATCGATGGGGAGCGGCATCCGAGATTTTTCACAAGGGAGCCTGCTGCGGCCATGGCGCCGAATCGAGCGTATTTTTTGGATTCATGAAAGTCTCGGGCGGCACGTCCGCCTCCGAGATGGAAAAGGAATTCGCACGCGAAAAACAAGGCGGTGCATTCCTATTCTCCGCGATCGTCAATCGGAGAGACAACAACGCTGACTTTGCCAAGGTTGTGCCGTTCTCGAGCGAAACCGATTTCACGCTCCACCAGTTCGATCAGGCCAAGTCCATGGTTTTCGATCGATTGCTCGAATCGCAGGGCCGATTGAAAGAAATCGACTCGAATCAGTTCCAGGTCTGTGGCCGTTCCGAAGGCTTTCTTGAAACCGTGGCTGAGCTGGTCGACGCCGCCGTGGGGGCGAACGATCTGCAGCGGTCCCTGTGCTACTTTTATAATGGCGATCGGCATGAGGTGAGGCTTGCACAGGTGACTCGAGTTCCCAGTGAGACCATCCGGCTTTCTTTGCGCGAAGAGCCGCACGATTACGTGCGAACCTACGACGACCTTGCCCTGGCCCAATTTGAGGATTTTAATCAAACGAGCAAAGCGGAATCGCAATTTGAACTTCTGCTCGGAACGACCGGAAATCTAAAAGGCGTGCCGATCCAGATCCGTTACCAGCCAAACTGGTGGTTTCAAGCCATCCTGAATCTGAAAACTCCAGAGCCATCCAAGGAAGCGCAAAATAGCACAACTCGCTGAGCACGGTCTCGCCATGATAATGCTTTCCGCTCATTAGGCCTTTCCAACGTGACGCGATTTCGTTTATTGTTAGGCGTCCAAACCGGAGGTGACCCGTGGCAGTTCGTGTTTGTCCTCACTGCAAAACTGAAATTCCAGCGCCGGACGTTGCCGCGCACTCCGATAGCGTCGTGTGTCCGAAGTGCGGAGCACGCCTGGAGGTTGCATCCGGCCCACGGACCATTTCTTCCCTGTGCGGCCTGGCTGCCGCAGCCATCGCCTGGTGGCTCTCGATTGGGTCTACGGGAGACCTGAGCGGCGTTTTGCCAACGCTATACGCGTTTCTTGCATTTGGCATGGTTTCGGCGCTGAGTTTGATGTTGACCGCGAATCTGCAAAATGCCCCCGCCATTCCGGTTCCCGAGCCTGCGCATGCGTCCGGACCTGCCGGACACGGAAGCGGGCATCACTGACACCTATCCTCCCTGTTTTCATTAGATAGGAACAAATAGTACTAATCCGTCTGATTCCAACGTACTATTGTCCGCCCCCCATCCGCTCGCCATACTTCGTTTTATGGCTCGGTACTCAGCTTTGTTAGGACGTCGCATCGAGGTGACTTATCGCGCGGGGGACATCATCCTGCCCGCAACCGGTAGCCTAGCGGCCGACTCCGGAAAGTCCATCTTTCTTGAGGAAAGCTATCAGCAGAAGAACAATGTTAAGACCTTTCGCTGGGAAATACCGTACCCATGCATCGTGTACCTGAATGAATGCCCCGAAATCCCCAGGCCCATTCCGTCGATGAATGCGCCTCGCGAGGCCGCCGCGGAATCCACTCCGAAGGTTGGCGCGCTGGAATTCAAGAAGCGGCCTGCGTAGTTTTCCCCTCTCTACAATTTCCTCCCGGTTTTCCATCGAACTCATGTAGACTTTCCCCTTTTGCGCTATGGAAAACTCATTCTTGGAGGACTCACCTCATGAAACCTTCTATTGGATTTATCGGATTGGGATTGATGGGAAATCCGATGGCGGCAAACCTGTTGAAAGCAGGTCACGAACTCACCATCTGGAACCGCACGGCTTCTCGCGGCGATGAATTGGTGTCACTAGGCGCCAATCGCGCCGCGACGCCGAAAGAGCTTGCAGCAGCTTCCGAAGTGATTATCACCATTGTGAGCGATCCGCCGGCGCTGGAATCTGTCCTTTGGGGAGACAGCGGCGTATTCGCAGGATTGAAGCCCGGCAGCGTGCTAATCGAATCGAGCACGGTGAATCCCGGCTTGGAAAAACGCGCTGGCGCTGCTGCCGCCGCGCTAGGGTGCGAATTTCTGGAAGCGCCAGTGACCGGAGGAACATGGGGAGCGGCGAAGGGCGAGTTGGTGTTTATGGTCGGTGGCGAAGCCAGCACGCTGAAGCGCGTCGAGCCTGTGCTGGGCGTGATGGGTAAGAAATTTTTTCACCTGGGGCCGCTCGGCGCCGGACAAACCGTGAAACTTGCGATGAACCTGCTGCTGGGACTTGAGGTAGAAGCGTTCGCCGAAGCGCTTGCGCTGGTAACGCGCGCTGGAGTACCGGGCCAAAGCCTGCTCGAAGTGATGCAGTCGAGCATGGGCCGCGCGGGAGTGCTCGACGTGAAGGGACCGATGATGCTAAAGGGCGAGTACAAGCCGAGCTTTCCCCTGCGCTTGATGCATAAGGACTTCAGCCTAGCGCTCGAACTTGCCAATCAGTTGGGAGTTCCGCTGCCCGCAGCGGCTGCGGGGCGAGAGGTTATGAGCGCGGTGAAGGGCGCGGCGACCGAAGACGTGGATTTTGCGGCGCTGGCGAGCTTCTGGCAGAAAAGCTGATCGCATCTTTACGGTTTAGCGTCGGGCGCCAGGAAGCACATCGGCAAATCGCGCGAGGTGCGCAGGCCCGCAGGTGCATCGAGGATTGCGGGGATGCAATTCACGACGACTGAGGCGGTAGCAATGTCGCCGTGCGTGCCGCCGGGAATGGTAAGCGTCAGATTGGGATTGCCCGTGATTTCCACTGTGTCGGCTGGATCGGTAGCTCCAACGTACATCTGCAGTTCCATGTAAATTTTTTCTTTCTTACCGGCATAGCCGCGCGCGATCTGGTGCACGCCGGCGACCTGTCCCGCGGCGACTTCCAGGAATTTAGTTTTTATGAATTCGCGCGCGACCACCGGTTCGATCGTCTCGACAATTTCATCCACGGCCAGGCCCAGCGCATCCGAAACCATCGCAACCGACTCGGGCAATCCGTGGTGCTTGATCGCGCCCGCCGCCACCTGCGCGCGAAATTCCTCGACGCTCATTCCCGCGCCTACTTTTTTCTGAAGAGGCAAGCGTCGTTTCGAGGCGTCGACGATTCGGATCGCACGGGCCGATTCGATCTCCTGTGAGGCCGCGCTGAGAGTAATCAAGACCTTGTCCATCACGAAGCCGGGATTGATGCCGGTGCCGATCAATGCAACGCCCCATGTCTTGGCTTCGGCATCGAGCCGCGCTGCAAGCTCGGGATATTTCCGGAATGGGTACGCCAATTCCTCGCACGTGGACACCACGCAAGATTCGGCGGCTAGACACGACGACAATTGATCCATGACGCCGGGCAGAAAGGAAGACGTCGAATGGATGACCACGTCGGCGGACTCCCCGAGCATGGCAGCGGCGTCATCGGTAATCGGCACACCCCAGGGCGCGTCGACTCCATCCACAACGTCGCCCAGATCGCGGCCCGCTTTCGCAGGATCGGAATCGATCGCGCCGATGATTTCAATCGATTGCTTCTCTCGCATCAGCCGGACGATCGCCGCACCGATCGGTCCGACGCCGTATTGCACCGCACGAATTTTCTTTTTCACGATAGGCTCCTCGCGCTGGTTCGCGAAATCGTTTTCGCCGGCGTCGAGGGCGGCGGGTTCGTTCCATTCCGAGTTTAGAGCGAATACCATAAAGCAATCACGCGGCTCGTTCAACCGGATTCCGCGTAAAGTGGTCTCAAGTGGCTGCCGGAATAAGCTCATCGCTACCGCGCGGACGCCGCGTGCTACAATCCGGGCTTCGAGCGACCCTCTATGCCAGAAGACCCGCACATTGACGGCGCCAGTCTCGAAGTTCATTCCGCCGATACCGCGCGCCGCGTCGTACACATTACGGAATCGCCCTTTTTGATTGGGCGCGGGGGTGTGACAGGAAATCATCTTCAGCTGGACGACCGACGAATCTCCCGGCAATCCGCCGCCATCGTATCCATCGGTGGGAGCTACTTTGTTGAAGACCGGGGCCAGCGCAACGGAATCCATGTAAGCGGAAGACAAGTCTCACGTTGCGAATTGAAGGATGGCGACGTCATCAGTTTCGGCCCGGAGAGTTCCTTCGAGCTTATCTTTCGGTCCGCTGCCGCCGACACTTCCATTCAGAGCATGCTCACTCGGATCCAGAGCATATCGAAGGGCGACTCTTCGCCAGGGGGGCTGCACCAGCTCAATGTTCTGCTTGAAGCGACCATGCTCCTGCATTCGCAGCTCCCGCTCGACTCGGTGCTCGGCACGATGCTCGACCACGCAATCTCGATCACGAACGCGGACCGAGGCCTCCTGCTCGAACCCGATTCCTCTGGAGCGCTTCGCGTGCGCCTCGCGCGCCGCAGCGGAGGCGTGCAGTTGCCGGCTGAGGGCCTCGCTCCCAGCCAGACGGCGGTCCGTCAGGCGCTCGAGAAAAAATCCGCAGTGATCACCGAGGATCTTGCCCAGGCCAACGTCAAGCTTCAGGACGCGATGAGCATCGTCGCGCAGCGTCTGCGCGCCGTCGTCGCCATCCCGCTCTATGCCAAGGATCGCACGAACTCGACCGAATCGCTCATTCAATCCCAGCGCGGGCATTTTCTGGGGGTCGTGTATCTCGATTCCCGCCGCCCCGCGGCATTTTCCAAACTCGAACGCCAAATCCTCGATGCGCTTGCCGTCGAAGCGGCCAGCATTCTGGACAACGCGCGGCTGGTCGAATACGAACGGCAGCGACAGCGCCTCGAGCAGGAGCTCAGCATCGCCCGCGATATCCAGCAGGCCCTGCTTCCCGGCCGCCTCCAAAACTTCCCTCATCTTGACGTTACTGGAATCAACACCCCTTGCCTTGCAGTCGGCGGCGACTACTTCGACATTTTTCCTATCAGCGGTGAGCGCACGGCTTTTTTGATCGCGGACGTGTCGGGCAAAGGACTCGGCGCCGCGCTTTTGACGACGATGTTGCAAGGAGCCTTTTCCGGGATGGCCGAGGGCGTCGATCCGTCGCGGATTTTTAATCAGATCAACCGTTTTCTCTGCGGACACACGGAAGTCGAACGCTACGCCACATTATTTTTTGGAGTTCTGGACGATGACGGCAATTTGGAATTCATTAATGCCGGTCATCCATCGCCGCTTGTGGTCCGGCAAGGCGAGGTCATCGAACCTTTCGCGGATGGATCGCTTCCAGTCGGCCTGATTGCCGGGGCAAATTATGAGACCCAACACGTAAAGCTGCAACTAAACGACACGGTGGTTCTGTTCAGTGACGGCATCACCGAGGCCATGGATCCGGACGAGCAGTTATTCGGTCTTCCGCGCCTACGCGATTCTCTTCGGGGCCGGCATGACGTCCCACTGCAAGATCTGCAAAAATCCGTGCTCGAGTCCGTCCAGAATTTCGGTCGCGGCGCCAGCCAAGCGGACGATATCACTCTCCTGCTCCTGCGGTACCGTGCAACCGCACGAGCCACTACGGCATAAGTCCGTTCGCCGAAGTTGGAGGCTAGATTACGGCTGACTTCCCCCGCCAGGATTCTGAGCAGTTTCTTTATCCCTCCGGTGACAACTGCCGAAAATGCGCAAGACGGATTAATTATGACGCGGTTTTCGAAGCCAAAATGGAACTCCTAGCCGGTAACTGGCTTAACAAATTTTTAGGATGCGAAGCCCCGTTAATTTGGTATTATTTGCGGCGCAAAGGGCGGTCTCGATGGCAGGCCCCGGCCGCGATCCGCTCCCATGAAACTGCTATCGAGGAGGATTCCGATGAATTCGAGACTTATGTCGCTGGCTACATTGGCCTGCATGATCGTCTTCACGCTCACGGCTTTCGCGCAGCAACAGCAAGAGCCGTTGCGGCACGTCGAACCTTATCAGCTGCGGGTGGCCGGGGGCCATGAGGCGCGAACGTCCCTGGGCGTCTCCGTGGACTTCGGAACCGAAGGCACCGCCAATACTTCCGGAACCGTGGGGGAAGCCAAGACTTCGGGAACCGGGGCTGCCAGCAGTTCACCTGCCTTAACGCTATGGACCTACCAGACTACGGCTGCGCAGAACAAGAAATCTTATACCGGCAAGATCGTGGGTAACAGTCCGACGAGCGGTTCAACGTCGGTACCGGCGGTGCTGGTGCCCGTGGTTCTGAAGGTCACCGAAGGTGGCACAACGTACACGTTCGATCCGACCGCGACCGATACCTCCTGCCTGGGATCGGGGAATACGGCCATGAGCCTGACCAGCGCCTCTCCATTGTTCAGTACTGCCGCAACCTTCACGATCAACGGCGTCAGCATAGGCCCCACCCAGTACTCCGATGCGATTGTGCGGGCGGAGTTTTGGACTAGCGGGAGCAGCACGAGCGGTAATCATCTTCTGCTCAGCCCGGTATCGACCGGCGCGACGCTGACTATCAGCGTGAATGCGGGTACAGGCGGAAATTCAACCGCCGAGGTGTACAGCGCCAGCGGACAATGCGGCAACGGTTTGCTGGGAGTCGTCAATATCAACACGATTGACGCCGCTGTCCAGGGTTACATCCGCGCGCACAGCCTGAATGCAACGGAGTTTCCGTTTTTCGTGCTGTACAACGCGGCGATGTCGATCGGCTCGGCAAACAATATCAATAACTGCTGCGCGATCGGCTATCACAATGCTCTCGGCAACCCGGGACAAACGTACGGAGTCACGGACTTCGAAGGACGCGATCAGACGTTGTTCCCTGGAGTGGCGGACGTGGCGGCGGCCTCGCATGAAGTGAACGAATGGGTTAACGATCCCAGCGGCACCAATCCCACACCCGCCTGGGGGAATATCGGACAGGTATCCGGTTGCGAATCCGAATTCGAAGTGGGCGATCCGCTGACCGGCACTTTGATGCCTGCTGGATCCTTCTCGATCCCCGGCAGCTTCACGTATCACTTACAGGAGCTGGCCTTCTACTCATGGTTCTATGGCGGTACTTCGCTGGGCGCCGGCGGGAAGTATTCGAGTGCCGGAACGTTCAAGGGGGCTGCGAAGCTGTGCCCTCCCGGCGGAACGAATTAACGGCCGTTCGCGGGTTGGGCGCGGGGATTTGTACCGACTGAATGCGCCGGCGATTGCGTTTAGATCGCAATCGTCATCGCGGTGTTTCTCTGACGTGGAATATCCCACAGTGCGCGAACGTCCGCCTTCCTACCGGCGATGAGAAGGCTCGTGAGCGAATGCCTCGAGCGATATCCTCTGTTCAGTATTGACTTATTGGCGCTTAGTTAACTACATCGGCTTGAACCATGCGACAATTAGCGAAGTATGAAAGGGTCGTTCCGCGATCTGCTCGATGCCGCGCCCGATGCGATGATCGTTGTCAATTCGCAGGGGCAGATTGTGCTCGTCAACGCGCAAACGGAGAAGCTGTTCGGCTACACGCGTGACGAACTCCTCGACCAGCGGCTCGAACTCCTGATTCCTCAGCGGTTTCGAAAACACCATCACGGCAAGCGCGACGAATTCTTTGCTCATCCGCGCAAGCGTCCCATGGGGTCGGGCGTTGAACTCGTGGGGCTGCGCAAAGACGGCACTGAATTCCCGGCGGATATCACACTTAGCCCCATCGAAACCGAAGAGGGAATTGTGGTTCTCAGCTCCGTGCGCGATATCACCGAGCGTAAGCAGAGCGAGGAAATCGCTCGGCAACATGCGGAGTTGCAAATCAAAAGGGCGGAGGAGAGCGCGCAACTTGCTGCCGCGAAAAAAGAACTTGAGGTCATTGCCGAGCGCGAGCGCGGGGCGGAGGCACTCCGCAAAAGCCAAGTACGGGTACGCCGCCTGGTGGAATCCAACATCATCGGGATCGGGACTGCGGATCTCCATGGCAAGCTTATCGACGTGAACGATGCCTTCTTGGGGATCCTGGGTTTTACGAGAGAAGACTTTCTCACTGGCCAAATGCGATGGGACACTCTAACTCCCCCGGAATATCACGACGCGGATCGGCTCTCGGTTAAGAAACTCATGGAAACAGGTGTCGCGCCTCCCTGGGAAAAGCAATTCTTTCGCAAGGACGGCAGCCGGGTTTCCGTGTTGATCGGCGTTGTGACTCTCGAAGCGGAAGCGGGTGAAATCGAGGCCATCTCATTCGTTCTCGATATCAGCGAACGGAAACAGTTGGAACAACAGTTGCGCCAGGCGCAGAAGATGGAGGCAGTCGGCCAACTTGCCGGCGGCATCGCTCATGATTTTAACAATCTCTTGGCTGTAATCATTGGATATAGCGAAATTCTCGGGGAACGACTCCGCAAAGACGATCCACTCAAGCCGAAAGTTGAGCAGATTACGAAGGCTGGAAAGGGCGCAGCCGCGCTCACTCGCCAGCTATTGGCTTTCAGCCGACGGCAGGTGCTCGAGCCGGACATCTTGAATCTAAACTCCGTCGTGGGCGATACCTCGAGGATGCTCCAGCGCTTGATTGGGGAACACATCGAGTTGGTTACGACTGCGGCACCCGATCTAGGCCGCGTCAAAGCAGATCGAGGGCAAATCGAACAGATCATCATGAATTTGGCGGTAAACGCCCGAGACGCGATGCCCCACGGCGGAAAGTTGACGATTGCGACCGCCAACTCCGATATCGATGACGTCTATTGTCGGCAGAATCCCGGAGCGATTCCCGGCCCGTATGTGATGCTTTCGGTGAGCGACACGGGCTGCGGCATGGATCATGAAACTCAATTGCATATCTTCGAGCCCTTCTTCACAACCAAGGGGCAGGATAAGGGAACGGGACTCGGCCTCTCGACGGTCTACGGTGTGGTGAAACAGAGCGACGGTTACATTTCGGTTTACAGTGAATTGGGACGCGGCACCTCGTTCAAGATTTATCTTCCTCGAACGGATGCGTCTGTAACGGCGGCCCGGAGCAACGACGGCGCGGAATCCCCGCGCGGGTGGGAAACGATCTTGTTGGCGGAAGATGCGCAGCCGCTACGTGAACTGGCCCGCGAGCTTCTGGAAAGCAACGGCTATACCGTGCTGGAAGCAACAAACGGCGCCGATGCGATCCGGGTGGCCGAGAATTATCGAGGGCCGATCCATCTCCTATTCACGGACGTGGTGATGCCGGGGATGGACGGACGGAAGCTGGCCGATCACCTGGTTCGCAGTAATCCGAAACTCAAGGTGTTGTACATGTCGGGTTACACGGACGACGCGATCGGACATCACGGCGTGCTGGCTCCCGGCATCGCTCTGCTTGAGAAGCCTTTCACTAGGGAAAGCCTGACGCGCAAGGTGCGCGAGGTTCTGGGGATCGACAAGGGCGAGCTCGTAAAGTAAATACTACTGAGGCATTGGGTGAATCCTGGTCTAAGATGACCAGCAATGCGAAACGCTCGCGTCGTCCTTACAGCTCTCGGCGGACCCGAAGTCCTGAAAATTATTGAAGAAGATATGCGCGCTCCTGGCGCGAACGAAGTTCGCATTCGGGTTCTTGCGTGCGGAGTCGCATTCGCCGACGTGTTGATGCGTCGTGGGTTGTATTCCGGCGTCCCCCCACCGCCTTTCTCTCCAGGTTACGATATCGTTGGCGTCGTCGAGTCCTGCGGTGCTAACGTGACGGAGTGGAAGTCCGGTGATTCGGTCACCGCGCGCACGATGATTGGCGGCTATTCGCAATACATCGTCCTTCCGGAATCCGAACTGCTGCGGGTTCCCGCCGGTCTCGATCCCGCCGAAGCTGTAAGCCTGGTCTTGAATTACACCACCGCGTTTCAATTGATCCATCGCATCGCGAGGATGCGCCGGGGCGAGAGCTTGCTGATTCACGGAGCAGCGGGCGGAGTAGGAACGGCTGCGCTACAACTCGGCTCGCTCGCAGTTTTGAAAATGTTCGGCACCGCGTCCAAACCCAAGCACGAACTGGTGGTCGCTCTCGGCGGAACGCCTATCGATTATCGAACCGAGGATTTCGTCCAACGCGCCGCAGGAGTGGACGCGGTATTCGATCCGATCGGAGGCCGCCACTGGCTGCGATCGTATCGCGCACTCGGCAGGGGCGGACGATTTGTGGGCTATGGAATGTCAGCGGCCATTGAAGGCGGCCGGCGAAACAGGATGCTCGCCGCTGCAAGCTTCGCGTGGCTAGCCTTAGTGAGTCTGGTTCCCGGAAAATCCGCGCGATGGTACAGCATCGTCACGGAAAAGAAGAAACATGCAGAATGGTTCCGCGAGGATCTCGCGCAATTGCTTACCATGCTTCAGGAGAAATCCATTCGTCCCGTGGTCGCGGAGCGTCTGCCGTTGCACGAAGCAGGCCGTGCGCACGAGTTGCTTGAGCGGGCTTCGATAAGTGGAAAGATCGTGCTGATGTGTCAGGAATGATCCACCGGTCCGCGCCAAAATCACGGCCGGGAAATACGTCTTAATTCACGCGGTAAGGAAGCGTTCGGAATCTTTTGACTCAAGATCAATTGCTCGGGTATAAAGACTTAGGATTTTGGCTGTTAACTGCCGATAGCTGTGGGTGATTGCCTTAGCCGCTCATGCGGCGAATAAGCAAAATCGGAGGTATTGACTAACATGAGCGGGCGAAGAATTGTCCTGCGGTCTGCGAGACTGCTATTTGATTTTACATTCATTGTAATCGCTCTCGCGAATGCGTCCAGCGCGGCGGCTCAGTATCCGACGCAGCCTCAAATCACCAAGGACGGGACGGCGCTCCTGATTGAGGATTATGCGAGTCTGCCGCTATCGAATCCAACCCACGGCGGACTCGACTGGACAACAATCGACTACTCAAAACAACTGGGACGCGCGACTTCCGTTCGCTCGGAACCGCCCAATGCTCCGCTGGCGGCTTCTCGTTTTTTCGTGATCGATCAAAGCCGCACGATCTACATCCTGGATAAAGCGACCAGGAAGTTCACACCGTATATCAATTTTATTGAAGTGTTCCCGAAGTTCCAATCGGACTCGGGAATCACGGCGGGCGTCGTATCCATTGCATTCGATCCCGAGTACGCGAAGAACGGGAAGTTTTATACCGTGCACACCGAGGACCTGGAGACGGAGGGGTCGCACGATCCTACCAACGCTCACATGCCGGGCCTCGATCTGAGCGGTTACACGATGACTCCCACAGTGAATCCGCCCGCAGGAGAGCCTCGGATCGAATCCGTCCTAATTGAATGGACCGACACGAACATTCGCAATTCCACGTTCGAGGGAACGGCGCGTGAACTGTTGAGGGTCTCGTACGTACGCAGCCATCCCATGGATGATTTGCTCTTTAATCCGCTGGCCAAACCCGCTCAGGCCGATTATCGAAATCTCTACGTTTCCGTAGGCGATGGCGCCTCCGGAGAAACCCCGGGTCCTCAGCACATGCTTCCGCAACAGCTTAACAACCTCATGGGCAAAATCCTGCGGATCACGCCCGATCTCAACTTGCGTCCGAAAGACCAACTCAGCGCAAACGGCCGTTACCGCATTCCATCCACCGGTTCCGATCCGAATCCGTTCGTATCGGTTGCAGGCGCTCGCGGTGAAATCTATGCGTACGGCTTGCGTCATCCCCACAGGATGGATTGGGATCCGGTTTCAAAAACACTGCTGGTAAACGATATTGGCGACCATTATTGGGAAGAGGTCAACATCGTGACCAAGGGCGCCAATTTCGGATATGCCGAGCGCGAAGGGAACGAACAATTCTTCGTGGATAGCGTCGGGAAGACCACCAGCCTGATGAATCCTCCCGTTCCATTCCCTGAGAAGGACCTTATACACGTGGACGGGCTCGATGAACCGGTCGCTCCGGTGTACCCATCCGCCGTTTACAGTCATAAGGATGGCGATTCGATCGGCAGCGGCTTTGTCTACCGCGGCAAGCTAATGCCGAAGCTTCGTGGGAAATATGTTTTCAACGACATGACGACCGGTCGAATTTTTTATGCCGATTTAGGCGAACTGATCGCCGCGCATGGACAACGAAATCACCAGGCTCCAATTCACGAGATTCAGCTTCTTTATAAAAGTCCCACTGACACCTCGGACCAAAGCGCGGTAAAAAGTCGGATGTATACGATCGTTGCCCAAACCTATGCGCGTAAGGGGGGAACGCCACCCGCGAACCAAGTGCTGCCCGGAGGGGGAGCGGCTACAACCGGTTGGCGAGACCCTGAGCGTCGACAGCCCAAAACCGACCCTGAGGGCGTCGTCTATGGCGGTGGGAGAGCGGACATCCGCGTGGTGATGGGTGGCGACAGCGAACTGTATTTGTTGAGCAAATCCGACGGGATGATTCGGAAAATCACCAGTGTCGTCAGCCCGCCTCCGGCTGCAAAATAATTTCAACAGTTCGTGAAAAACCACCAATAAGGAACCCACCTCTTGCAAAATTCGCCAGAGGTGGGTTCGCATTCACTTCCCGATCGTATTTCGTTTTTACTTGGCTTCTTCACCAGGCGGCGGGGCATTCACATTCGCGGCGCCAGGGCGCTTGGGAGGCGTCCAGCCGTCATTCGATGGCCCGTTTTGGAAGAAGTAGGAGTCCTTGCTGAAAGGCCCGGTGGCATACGCGGCACTGGCTTGGCCGAAGATCTTGCCCGCCCTCAGAACCTCGTCGTGAACCTTCGCGACCAGCGCGTGGTATCGGTCATCCGTTTGCGAATATCCCGAGAACACGCTCAGGTCGTTGTTCCCGATGATAACGACGTCCACGCCCGGAACGGAAGCAATGTCATAGGCGTTGGCGACGCCGGTGGGTGTTTCGATCATGACCACTACCAGCATGTTGTCGTTGGCGGTTTTCCGGTAGTCAGCGCCCCAGATGGCGGCGGCTTGACCCTGGCCCGTGCTGCGCCGAGCGATCGGTGGGTACCGTGACCACTTCGCGGCTTCCCGCGCTCTGTCCACATCGTCGACGGTCGGAACGATTACGCCCAGGGCACCAATGTCGGTGGTATGTTGAATGTGCCATTCTTGTGCGTCGGGCAGGCGGATAAAGGGAATGGCGCCAGCGTGGGGACATGCAGCGATCATCTTTTCAATGTCCGCGAACTCCAGCGTACTATGTTGCATCTCAAACCATGTAAAATCGTAATGCTTCGCGGATTCGCAATAGCCGTCTATATCGAATTTCGACTGAGTGAAACTGAAAATCTGGTGACCATCCATTAACTTTTGTTTGGCCGTGTTATACAGCTTTGGCTTCGTGCCGGATGCATTCTGTCCAAGCAATTGTCCGGTTGCAAAAATCAGGACGAGTGCGGCGGCCATAAAAGTACAAACGACTAATTTCTTCTTCAACGATTTCATTGGGGAGTTCCTTTCACACTCCCATATATCACAATACGCCGACCACAACAAGATTTGTCTAAACAATCGTGCGGATTACCGCGCTATTCTGCTTTGCGCCAAGTCGCATCCCGGTTGTATTGAGCGATTGTTTTCTCGATTTCAGCCGTGCGGCGGCCAAGGTCTTTTTCGTACACAACGCCGTCCTGATTCACAATGAATGTCTTCACTCCCGAAGACCGATATTCGGCTGGGTAGGCCAGAAATGCGAAACCTTGAGAATCGCCGGATGCGTTCGCTTCCTTGCCGGTCAGAAGCCGGAAATAATATCCCATGAAGGGTTGCGGCTTTCTACTCGCTTCGTTCGTATCGCCCTCGGCTGCCGATGCGACAAGGGGACCGATTGGACTTTCTCCCTCGCCGGAAACCGGCTTCCAGTACAGACCGTTATGCTTGTTTGGATCACTGTAGAGTTTCTCCGCATAATGTTTGCCCGGGTCGCCGTCATGGGGCTTGGCAAAGTATTCCTTCTGCGCGTCCACAAGCTCATGGCAAAGTTGGATGACGGCTAATTCATTTTTACCGATTCTCCGATATAGGATTTCTCGTTTGCCGGCCGAGGTGTCGAAATACCATGCGCGGTCTTTTTGGACCAGCGGGATAGGCGTAGGCCAATTTTCAGCGCCGATGTAGAGCGTGGTGTTTCCATCCGGTTCGTTGACCAGGCGATGCATTTGCTGATATTTCTGGACGAAGTCGGCCCGGTCGTTCTTGTCTTCCGCTGCGTCTCCGGAGGAAAGAATGTCTTTCGCACCCGGACCGAGAATACTCAGCAACGCAGCTGGGTCATTGGCTTTAAGAGCCTCTACCAAATTCTTGCTCGCTTCCACCGCGGATGAAAACGTCTTCTGACCTGGTTGTTGAGCAGCCACCGGAATGGCGCGCCATCCAATCCCGGCAGCAAGTATCGAAAGGGCGACGATCCTAACAAGGTCCACTCCGGAAATTCCTTTTGCGTGCCGCTCAGTTCCGAACATTGCTTTCATTTTCTCCTCCCATCTATATCTTGCTGAACCGGCTCGATTGAATGCTCCAATATTGAGATAGCTGAATCATCGGTGGCCGCCACCGCCGCGACCTCCGCCACCTCCGTGGAATCCACCTCCACCGAAGCTGCGGCCGCCCATGCTGGATTGGCCACGGGAAGAAAAGCCCCGTGCATCGCCGCCATGGCCTACGCCACCGAAGGCACCGGAGCGTCCCGAGGGAGCAACTGAACGTCCTCCCGCGCCAGCACCGCCATAACCGCGCAGGCCTCGATCTCCGCGCCCGAAATCTGAATATCCGCGGAAATTCCCGTGCATGTATGCGTTACGATCGTAAAAAGCATGGCTGTGAAACCCGTAAGGGCCGCCTCCAAAGAGCAGTCCCCTGCGCCCCCAGTCGAAGCCCCAGGCATGCCAGCCCCAACCGAAGCCGAAGAACGGACCGATTCCAAATCCAATCCCAAAAGACAAGTAAGGGCCACCGCCCCACCACGGGTAAAATCCTGGCCACAGAGGCACTGGATACCCATACACCAGTTCGGGATCGTAATCCGGGACGTAGACAACCTGCGGGTTGGCAGGTTGAATGACGACGTTGGTTCCCTGGCTTGTTACAGTCTGCTGCGGCGTGGTTTTCAGGCTCCCCGCGTCTTGCGCCTTCTTCCGCATAAATTGGACGGCGTCCATAACGTCCGCCTGCTGGTTCATATTCGCGTCGCCCAATGTCGATGTCCACGAGAGGTTCTTGTCCATGTCCGCAAGCACGGAGGGGAACTGGGTGAGAGCCTTAACGCTGGGATCCCAGTCCTGCTTATCGACCTGTGCCCCCAGGTCAGCACCCTTCAGATTCGGATTCTGTTGCATGAAGCGCTGGGCTTCGACGATCTGCGTTGGGTATGCGGAAGCCGCGAGGATTTGCGCGACCAATGCGTCTGGGTATAGCGCAATAGGGGCTACTATTTGCTGCAATTGTTCGGGCGACAACCGCGCGGGCTGCGGCTGTTCCTGCGCGGGCGGCTGATTTTGCGCTGGCGATGCGGCCGCTCCAAGTAAGCTTCCGCCGAGATGAGCCGGAACCACCGCCGGCACCATCGCGAACATCGCTAGAACGGTCAGAATTTTCTTCTTGGAAGGATATATTTTCATTGTCGCCCTCCTGCGCTCATGTGCTCATGCCCGGCAATCCGTTCTGTTCTTTGTCCTAGACAGTTCGATGCAAAACTTTCCAATACGGATACTTCGAATTCTTGACAGATCGTTGAAAATCTCGAACTCCATACTGGCAATCCTGTAGGTTCAGCGTTCATAACGGTTGCGAGATGAGTATCGTAATGAGCGCCGGAATATCCACGGCGGCAATTCTACGGAGTTTTCGGGTGCCAACATGATTTTATCGCCCCCGGCCCCCATATTTCTTAAAACTGGACCCCCGGCAGCCTTCTGGTATAGCATTGAGCTTCCCTGAGCCCTAGTGTATGAACCCCATTCGTTCCACAGAGAGGTCCGAGATGACTCTTGAAACTGAACGCCAGCACTTCCGGGGAGTGGTATGCCTTCACTGCAAGGCTCCCATTCCCGTCCCTGCGATTGTAGGGGCCCAAGAAAACGCCATACAAGGGGAAGAGCGAGCAGAATCGTCGCAGGCCAATTCTCGAGTGTTCACTCTTCGATGTTCCAATTGCCACAAAGAAAAGCCGTACCGAACCCGGGAGATCGTCGATTTTGAGGGATCACCCGAGATGAAAATGCCATTTACGCGCCCAACTTACGTCCGCTTGCCCCAGCAGAGCGGGCGGGCAAAAACGGCGAAAGCCTGATTCAGCAGATTCGTCCTTTTAAACCTGGGAAAGCCTGGTCCCTCCAAATGCGTGAGCCTACCCGCGTGAGTTTCATATCGTATTGATCGCTATTTAGAATGCACGAAAGCAGCCCTCCGCAATCGGCGGTGATGTAAACTCTGATTCCGGTTCGTCCGAGGCCTGTTCGCACAAAGCTCGATGGGCGAGCGTCGGATCAGAGTCCGAGTAGAGGAGGGATTTGTGGGTCGGAACTTCCCGCGTTTAGTTCGAACGCTTATCCTGCTCGGCTGTTGCGCGAACCCAGTATTTGCGCAAAGCGCGGCAGCTCCTCCCGCCTCATCTGGCCCGATCCCCGTTAAAGTGGTCGTGGTCGCCATGTTCGAACAAGGCGAGGACACGGGAGACGCCCCCGGAGAGTATCAATTCTGGGTGGAGCGTGAACATCTGGATCGGATTATGCCCCTGCCCGCCGGATATCATCACGTGCGGATGAATAAAGACGGGGTATTGGGCATGCTCACCGGAGTCGCGACAGCAAAAGCCGCGGCATCGGTGATGGCGCTGGGGCTGGACCCGCGCTTCGATCTGACCAAGGCGTACTGGGTGATCGCGGGCATTGGCGGAGGAGACCCCGCCGATGTATCGCTTGGCTCGGCGGTCTGGGCGAACCATGTGCTCGATGGCGATATCGCATATGAGATCGACGCACGAGAGATACCAGCGGATTGGCCGACCGGCTATGTACCTCTCCTGAAGTCCAAACCATATGAGCAACCGGCTGAACCGGATCATGGCGAGATGTACACGTTGAACCGGGACTTGGTCTTCTGGGCGTTTCAGCTGACCAAGGATGTTCCGCTGGCGGATTCGGAAGAAATGCGCGCATCACGGGCGCGTTTTTCCGGATTCCCGAATGCCCAGAAGCCGCCATTTGTGACGCGCGGCGATACTTTGTCCAGCGGCACGTTTTGGCATGGCACGCGGATGGACGCGTGGGCCAACGAATGGACGCGTTATTATACCGGCGACGAGGGAAATTACATGGTTTCGGCGATGGAGGATTCGGGCACCATGCAGGCGCTTACATTCTTGTCTCAGGCTGGGCGCGTGGACCTGAACCGAGTGCTTGTGCTGCGCACGGTGAGCAATTACGATCGCGAACCGCCGGGGATGACGCCGTCCGCGAGCCTCATGAGCATGCACGACAGGAAATACTCGGCCTACATGCCCGCCCTGGAGGCGGCCGAACGCGTGGGCGATAAAGTGGTTCGTGACATCGTCGAACATTGGGCTGAGCGCGAATCGACGATTCCTCACGCACTTCAATAGGAAAGGGAAAAGCCTAACGATGATATTTTATTCGGTCGTTCGGCCTTCTTTTGTCGGCGCTTTGCTCCTGCTGATTTTGATGGGAGCCGCCCACGGTCAGTCGAACTCCAAGAAAGCAGCCGGAGTTGCAGGCACTCCCGAGCAGCGAGCCGCTCGCGCGTACGATGCGGCGCGAGCGAATCCTCTCGAACTGCGTGCATTCCTGGTGCGAATGCCAAAGGGAGCCGAGCTGCATTACCACGTAACGGGCGGCGTCTATGCGGAGACTTTTATTCACGACGCAGCAGAGGATGGCCTTTGCGTCGATCTTGCCAGCCACGCTTTCATCCAGCCGGAACCCGCCAGCCAAACACCTCCAACGCACCCCGCGTGCCGCGATGGGCAGGCGCCGGCGGCGACTGCGTTTACCGATCATCATCTTTACGACGCACTGATCGATGCGTTTTCGATGCGCAGTTTTGTGCCTACGGCCGGAACCAGCGGCCACGACCATTTTTTCGATACGTTCGGCAAGTTCTTCGCAATCAGCGACCGCCATCATGGGGAATGGCTCGATGAGATCGCCGCTCGCGCCGCCTCGCAAAACGAGCAGTACATGGAACTAGTGGAAAAACCCAATTCCCCGCACATCGCACAGATCGCGGCCCAAGTTGGCTGGAACGACGATATGGCCCTGCTTCGCTCGGACCTGCTGGCCCACGGTTTGCGCGATGACGTTTCCATCGTCCACGCCGCGATCGACGAAGCCGAGGCTTCACGCCGCAAGATCGAGCACTGCGGTGAGCCTCAGGAAGCCTCCGGCTGCAAGGTTAAGATTCGATATCTGTATTATGTGCTGCGTGAATCTCCCAAGGAACAGGCGTTCGCGCAAACGCTGCTGGGTTTTGAGATAGTTTCCGCTGACTCAAGATTTGTCGGCATCAATTACGTCCAGCCCGAGGACGGCATCGTCTCGATGGCGGATTACGCGCTGCAGATGAAGATGGTGGGCTTTCTGCACGGTCTCTATCCGAAGGTGCACATCAGCCTGCACGCCGGCGAATTAGCCGAGGGACTTGTCCCGCCCGAGGGACTCTGCTGCCACATCCGGCTTGCGGTCGAGGACGCTCATGCGGAACGCATCGGCCATGGCGTAGACGTGATGCACGAAGACCGTCCCCATGAATTGTTGAAAGAGATGGCCGCAAAACACGTGATGGTGGAAATTAATCTTACGAGTAACGATGTGATCCTAGGCGTGACTGGCAAGGACCACCCGTTCCCCAGTTATCGCAAATATCACGTTCCCGTCGCGCTTTCGACCGACGACGAAGGCGTCTCGCGCATCGATCTGACGCACGAATACGTGCGTGCCGCCGAGACCTATGACCTCAGCTATGCGGACCTGAAACAAATGGTCCGGACCAGCATCGAACACTCTTTTCTTCCCGGCCCGAGCCTCTGGCGACAGGCCGATGAATTCGCTCGACCGGTTACCGCGTGCTCGTCAGACGCGCCAGGCGCTGCCAAACCTTCCGCAGCGTGCGGCACGTTCCTCAACTCCAGTGAAAAAGCCGAACAGCAGTGGGAACTCGAGCGGCGCTTCCAGGAATTTGAAGCTGGTTTTTGACTCGAGCCTATTTCATAAATGCTTATCGGCAGCTTTCTCCTCATGAAGAACACGGCTGCGGCGGATATCAGCCCAGGGCGTTGCACTGGGCTAGAATGCGCCGGCGCTTTCAGCGCCGGGAGATGTCGCGTTACTTTCTTGGATCTTGTAAGGCACCGCGAACATTCTTCCCTTTCCCGCTCTGCCCGGGCCTTTATGAAATGACTTCTAAGGCTAGTGGAGCGGTTTCAACTCCGGCTGAGTACCTTCCGGGAGCGGGTAGCGGTCCACATTCAAGATCATGGATACGAGGTGGTAGTAGCCTACCGTGCCAATGAGATCGACCACCGTGCGCTCCCCAAACCTATCGACAGCGGCACGAAACGTGGGATCGCTTACCTGGCTGGTGTTTACTAACTCCGTGCAGAAGTTATAGACGATTGCCTCGTCAGGCTCCATGGATGCCGGCCGCTTCCCTGTTGCTACACCGTCGATCACCGCCGGACTCAGCCCCAGTTTAAGGGCTGTTTTGTGGTGGGAAGCAAAATCGTATTGGGCATTTACAGATCGAGCCGAGATCAGGATGGCGAGCTCATTCAGCTTTTGCGGCACGGTGGTATGGAAACGGATGTAGATTCCCAGCTTTTGCGTCAAGTCGCCCAGTTCGGGACTGCGCAGCAAGACATTGAAGGGACCGTTTAGCGTCCCTCGCTCGCCCGTTAGAAGGTGGTCTACCAACGTCTTCTGCTCGGGTGTCAATTCATCCGCGGTGAGCGGTCGGAAGCGGCCGCCCCGCAGATGAAGATCCGTTGCGGTTGGAGCCTGCGCGGCCACGCCGGAGGCCAATACTAAAACGCCCACAAAGAGAATTTGAAGTCGCATTCCGTTCCTCCTCTTCACTTTTTTACTTTGTGATTAGCCCTGGTATGAACCGGGATTTCATGCTTGTCGTTTCCGATGGCCAGAGTATACACGACGCAATTGCTATCACCCAACACGGGCGGGTTTGCTTTCCTGACCGCGCTCCATGCGATTGCGAAGTGCACCGAACGCGAACCAGATCGCTCCGAAAAGAATTACGAGAACCATCATCCAGCGAGCGGCGCTCGCTAGAAGCGCAGCGTCGAGTGCCGGCCACTGGAACCGGTATTGCCGAAGCACGACGGCGCGATCGATCATCCAGTGCCATGCTGTATGAGCGACCAGCGCCGACAGGATGATCGTTCCCATTCGTTCGGCGACCGCGTAGCGGAACAGAAGGTCGAGGGCGGGGATGAACAGCAGCAGCATCAGAAGCTGGCCAAGCTCGACGCCGACGTTGAACGAAAGCAGCGAGGTCAGCAGATGTGACCCGGCAAACTGCAGCGTCTCCCGCAGGGCAAACGAGAAACCGAATCCGTGCACGAGTCCAAAGCCGAACGCGACCATCCACCGGTGCTGCACGCTCGTGGCTCCAACAATATTCTCAAGTGCCATGTACACGATGGAAGTCGCGATCAGCGTTTCGATCAGCGGAGGAAACCACAACGCATTCGGCCCAAGGTTGTAGGCGGATGCAATCAGCGTGATCGAGTGGGCGACGGTGAAGGCCGTGACGACGGGTACCAAAGCGCGGAATTTCCTAAACGGGATCACCAGGCAAAACAAAAACAGAAGGTGATCGGTCCCGTCCAGAATGTGAAAAAATCCCAGCTGAACGAACCGCAATGCAGCCTGGTACCAGCGCGGGTCCAGTCTTACGAGACCTGGGTCCCCAAGAAATTCAAATGCGCGCACTGCACCACCGGACGGCAGGAAACGGAGAACAATGACCACGCTTTCACCCAGCCGGCCAAGTCCAGGGTGGATCGAAAACCGGGATCGATCCGAACGAATGGGATATTCGAACAACACGTCCAGCATGGCTTGATCCCACGCGATTTGAGTGTTGTCCGGCAGCCGCGGACCCATGAGGTGCGCCAGTGCTGCTTCATAAGAGGTGAAGGACTTGTCCGATTGCAGCGACACCCGTGCCTCGACGACTCTTGGATCGGGCAATCGATCGTCGCCTTCGTAGAGTTCAATCGGATTGGATATCCAAAGCGTCGCTGCTTCGCGAAGGGAGGCGTCCACATGCGGCAGGTCCAGATCGCCCGGGCCGCGTTCGGGGAACTCGATGTCGCGCATGGCCTTGAGCGGAGCGCGAATCAACAGGTATAGATGTCCGCCGTCGGGTTTAACAAAAGCTTGAACCGTGACGTCGTTCGGGATGTCATGGGCAAAGGTGACACACGGAAGCAAGGAGAAAATTGCCGCGACCAAGACACTGAGGCGCAAGCCGCGCCACTTCATCGTTAGCTTCGCCATGAATGGAGACCCGAACAGAGGTTAATGCGAGTCCGCCACGGCTTACAAGCGAAAAGGGCAAACGGAGATGGCTAACGAAAATATATGACCACTGCAAACCGAATCGTGTATATTGACGCCACCTGTCCCAGATGGAATTTTTGCAGGTTGGCGTTGGAATTCAATACCTGGCCCGTGCTCCATGGCCCGTACTTCAAGGCAGAGCCCGAATTCGAAGGGGGACGACTCGTATGAACCGCAAGCTAGTTTTGGGTGTGACTTTCCTTTCACTTCTCGTCGTGCTCGCAATCGCATCGTTCGTATTCCAGAAGAGGGCTGCGGTAGAGGCCGCCGGCGTTCAGGCGCCCATGTTCGAAGTGGATCCGATGTGGCCGAAGCCTTTACCGAATCATTGGGTGATCGGACAAACGATCGGCGTATCGGTTGACGCGCAAGACAACGTGTGGATCATTCACCGGGGCGGGTCGCTCGAAGCGAAGGAAGTCTACGCGAATACAAATCCGCCCAGCGCCGACTGCTGCGTCACGGCGCCGCCCGTTCTCGAATTCGATGCGGCGGGCAAGCTAATTGGACATTGGGGCGGTCCCGGCAAGGGATACGACTGGCCAATCTCCAACCACGGAATTACGGTCGACTACAAAGGCAACGTGTGGATCGGCGGAAACGGTCGCACACCGGCGCCAGGATCGATGGTTAGCGGCGCCTCGGCGGCGCCCGAGGCAAGCCAACCCGGCGCCTACGGGGATAACGAAGTCCTGAAGTTCACGCAAGATGGAAAATTCCTGATGCAAATCGGGCATCCGTACAAGAGCAAAGGCAGCAACGATATCGAGAATCTCAAGGGTCCCGCGAAGCTGCTCGTCGATCCGAAGACGAATGAACTGTACGTCGCCGACGGCTACGGCAACAAACGCGTGATCGTGTTCGACGCGGACACCGGAAAGTACAAGCGGCATTGGGGCGCCTACGGCCATAAACCGGATGACACCGACCCCGGACTTTATAATCCGGATGCGCCCGTCGATCAGCAATTCCGCAGTCCCGTGCACTGCGCGCAACTCTCGGACGATAATTTGCTATATGTGTGCGACCGCGTGAACGATCGCATCCAGGTCTTCAAACCGGACGGCACGTTCATCAAAGAGCAGTTTATCGAAAAGAGGACTCTGGGTGACGGATCGGTTTGGGACATCGCTTTCTCGAAAGATCCGGAACAGAAGTATATTTACCTCGCGGACGGCGCCAACGAGAAGGTGCACATCCTACTGCGTTCCACGCTTGAGGTTTTGACGAGTTTCGGCGACGGCGGGCGGCAGCCGGGTCAATTCTATGCCGTGCACAGTATCGCGACGGACTCGAAGGGCAACGTGTATACAACCGAAACCTATCGTGGACAGCGTGTGCAGAAATTCGTTTATAAAGGGTTGGGGCCCGTGATCAAGGCCGATCAGGGCGTTTTGTGGCCGAAAGGGGCTGCCCGATAGAGGTCGGTTAAACGCTGGACCGCTTGCTCGTCTTTGTCACGGTGCAGGGGCACAGATCTCAAATCGGGGTGTGGCTGCTCTTTTGGGGTTTTGCAGTTTTAGGGGTACGGCATGCCGCCGCTACAACCCGGAATGCATCGATACAACAAGAAAATGAAGAGCGTGGAGCGAGTCCGTTGTCTTCTATGTGTGGGTTGCTACCTTTTTACCGGCAAGAACAGTGACACTCGTGAAGAGTCTCTGGCTGCCATTCCGTTTGTTCCCAAAATTGTCCACGAACTCGAAGGTCCCCTCTTTTAGTTCTAGCACCGCAACGTCGGCCGGCGCGCCAACGTTCAGCGTGCCGCGGCCATGGAAGACGTCGAAATCGCGCGATGCGTTGATCGTAGCGAGTCCGATCACCTGATCGATCGGCATGCCCAGCATCAGAAACTTCGACATGACGTTCGGGAAGTCAAAGACCTGAGCGGTGCGGCCTTCTATTGTCCAATCCGTTGACAGAGTGTCCGGCAGAAAGCCCGCCTTCAGCACTCGTTCGACCATTTCCCACGTGAAATGACCGGTGCGCCCATTACCGAAGTCGAACCAAACGCCGCGTTTGCGAGCAGCAATCACCTCCGGCAGGATGTGCCCGTTGTCGTCGATGATACTGTTCGGCGGCGGCGCGAACATGTGGGTAACGATATCTCCGGATTTCAGAAGTGCGAGCAGCTTGGGAAGCGGCGAAATCGTCTGACCCATATGAATCATCACAGGCATCTTGAACGATGAGGCCACTTCCTGCGCTCGTCTGAGCACCTCGAAGTCATTCGGGCCGGCAACATCCCTTGAGAGTCGCGCCTTGACTCCGACGACGAAGTCGCGGTTGCGCGCAATCGCTTCACGCGCAGCGCCGACATCGGCGCGGCTGAGATCCATCGTGTCGCCCTCGGTCAGAATACCGGCCCGCCCGATGTTGATCAGGATGCGGGACGGTTGCGGCGCTGTTTTGGCAATCGCAATGATTTCATCGATGCGATCGGCGCCCTGCGATCCTGCATCGATCATGCCCGTGACTCCGTCGGCCAGGCACAGGGCCGGTCCCTCCTTGACACGCAACGCGTGGACGTGAATATCGATCAAGCCGGGCACCACCAATTTGCCGCTCGCATCGATCGTCTCAGCAGCGCCGGTGGAAATCGTGGGCGCGACCTTCACGATGAGGCCGTTGGCGATCGCCACATCGCTGACCGCATTGAATTTTCGCGAGGGGTTGATGACGCGGCCGCCCTTGACGATCAAGTCGTATTTCGCAGGCATCGCCGCGAGAACGTTCGGAATACGGGCGAACATCGCTGCGCCCGCGGCTGAGCGGAGAAACTGACGCCGGTTCATCATATTAATAACCTCCAAATTGCCAGAAGCGTGGAAGACGCCATGCGAAACTTGGCAGCATTGCCAGCGCATAGTTTTCGGGCCGTCTTTTCCATACGATCCATCATCGCGTGCTTATTTATCACAGAGCCATCGTACAGAACATTGAAGAAGTCGTCCTTCAAGGTATTTCCCATGAAATCCATCTTCTTACCGAATTCAGCCTTCATCCACTGCAGCTCAAGCGCATGGAAGTACTTTTCCAGCGCGGCATTTTTCCCGCTTCGATAAACGCGAATGCCAATGAGATGAACCGAAGTGTACTCATGTTGGCTTTGAATTTCAGCTTTTAAAACATCCAATGTATTGTCGGATGAAGAGCAATCTGTGAAATTTATCTCATAATGCCCGCATGCTTGGCGTGCTCGACCCGTTAGCGGCTAAAGCCGGACTCATTCTGCAGTTCATATGTCGTGGCTAAAGCCACCACCCAGAAAGCCTAATTGCCGAATGCCTTTAGTCACACTATACCGCTATCGGTTGACGTCCTCATGCGCCGCCAGTCGATTCTCCAGCGCCCTCCCGGGGCTCGCAGCCAGAATAGCCGTTTCATCGGCGTGCCCCGGGCGTGATGGTAAAGGATTGCAGTTCGTTCGTAGAATCCTCTCGTATGGGGCGTGTGACTGAAGCCGAATCGGTCGCAATCCAGGTGATGGCAGAACTCGTGACAAAGCGTGCTGAAGAAAGTGCCGAACGATGTCACTCGCTTCTGTACGGCTGTTCGCGTCCAAACCCGG
The DNA here is from genome assembly GCA_050014735.1 of Candidatus Acidiferrales bacterium. Taxonomy (GTDB): domain Bacteria; phylum Acidobacteriota; class Terriglobia; order Acidiferrales; family UBA7541; genus Palsa-360. The sequence continues at coordinate 32,037 of JBEKCU010000008.1, forward strand.
ATTACCGCGGTGTTGAGGGTGTAGTCTCCGAACAATTCGGTTGAGCCGCTCTCACGGACTCGCAGCGGACGGGCGGCGAGTGCGCGGATCTCTGGCGTGCGGACCGCATAGAAATCAGCCGTCGCCGTAAGAAACTCCGCGCACGCGTTACGAATCATCACGGGCGCGCCGTCCTTCACCGCCAATTCAATGGACATGGCCAATTCCTGAAAGCGGTTGTCGTTTGGGAGATCAAGTATCGTAAGCCGGTCGCTGTCGTGAAACTTTGCCAGCAGCGACGCTTTCCGCGGAGGCCGGTCTGTCACCATGCCCAATTTTCAATCGAACGAAGGCGCCATGCAAGCGAGGTTTCATTCGACGAACCGCTCACCGCGGGCTGCGGAGTCCGCGTAAGAACTTCAATATTAGACCGTCAGCGGCTAAAGCCGGACTGATTTTGCAGCTCTGATGTCGTGGCTAAAGCCACGACACACAAAGATTTTAAAGTTCTCACACAGGCTCTACAGAGCTTTCGGTTCGACCTCTGCAAGGTATCGATCGGCATATCGATTTAGATTCCATCAATTGTTCAACGCGGATTGGCAATTCGCTAACGCCCGCACGCGAGTTATGGCACATCGCGCTTACAAAGGTTGGCGCGCACGTCAACGCAACTCCGTGACAGCAACGAACCGAGTATTGCTTCCCAGGGCACCTGTTCGTAAGGACAGCTTGGCGGAAGGACACAGCCGGGATTGCTGCCGCGTTGGCAACACAGCGCGCATGCTAACTTTGCCTTGATGCGGTCCAGAGCCACGAAACGGTGTTCAATTTCGAGCATCGCGTTGTGCCGATTCATCGGCGTTCTGGTTGTCGCGGGCGTATTTGTGCTCGGAGCGGCCGGCGCCCGTGCGCAGATTTCGCCGGGGCCCCTTTCAAAGGCCCACGAATCGCTCAACGGCGCTACGGACTGCACGACCTGCCATCAATTTGGAACCGCCGAGCCTACGTACAAATGCCTCGATTGTCACAAGGATATCGGTCATCTTCTGACCTTCGGGCGGGGCTATCACGCACGGTTGAAGATGAGCAAACCAACCAGCAGGGATTGTGTGCGCTGCCACTTGGAACACAATGGCTCCGATTTTCAACTGGTTCACTGGGATCGGCCCGTCCTCCAATTCGATCACCGGGAGGCCGGGTATGCGCTCGAAGGAAAACACGCAAACCTAGGTTGCGCAAAATGTCACACCGCCGCGCACATGGACCCCGCGGAAAAGGCTCTGATCCGAGTCAAAGACCTATCGAAATCGTATCTCGGGCTTTCACAGAATTGCGTAACCTGCCACGAAGATATACATAAAGGCGACCTGGGGCCGGACTGCCAGCGCTGCCACAACTTCACCGACTGGAAGCAGGCTTCGCAGTTCGATCACTCGAAAACAAAATACCCTCTTACCGGACTGCACACAAAAGTGGCCTGCGACAAATGCCACGTTCCCACGCCGCCGGACAACAAAGTAAAGTTTACTGGACTGAAATTCGACGGCTGCATCGACTGCCATACCGATCCGCACCGGGGAGAATTCAAGGCGACGTGCGAATCCTGCCACAACACCAGCGGTTGGAAGAATGTCAACATGTCGATCCAGTTCGATCACTCGCGGACGAAATTTCCTCTGCTGGGTGCGCACATCAAGGTGAGCTGCGGCGATTGCCACGCCAGCGGGGATTTTCGAAAGTCACTTCCCTTCGATAAGTGCATGGAGTGCCACAAGCCTGACCCTCACAAAGGGCAGTTTCAGGCTCGCGCGACTGGCGGCGAGTGCGCGGAGTGCCATACCGTAAACGCATGGAAGCCGAGTTTATTCGGGGTGAAAGAACATGCCGGCACTGTCTATCCGCTATTAGGGAAACATGCCGGCGTGGAATGCGCGAAGTGCCACATCCCGGCCGGGGTGAACACTCTCTACAAGGTTAAGTTCGACCAGTGCCTAGATTGCCATAAGGATGTTCACGATGGACAATTTGCCAAGGCTCCCTACCAGAATCGTTGCGAAAGCTGCCATAGCGTAAACGATTTTCACCGGTCCAGATTTACGATTGCCATGCACCAAAAAACGCGCTTTCCGCTCGAAGGCGCTCATGCCGTCGTGCCTTGCGTCGAGTGTCACAAAGAAGTAGTGGGCGCGCGTTTCGATAAAACGTTGCCATTCGATTTCAAGGATCGAAGTTGCATAACCTGCCACGCCGATCCTCATCATGGCCAATTCAATGCTCAAATGGCGCTGCGCGGAGCCAATGGCTCGACCATGGGTTGTGAGGCTTGCCATAGCATTAAGTCGTGGGTCGATGCAAAAGGCTTCGATCACTCGAAAACGAATTTTCCGTTGATTGGCGCTCACCGCGCGGTTGCCTGCAGCTCTTGCCACAAGGCGCCCGCCGGCGTTCGCGAAGTAACGTTCAAAGGCACGACGAAAGATTGCGAGGACTGTCACTCGGATATTCACGCTGGGCAATTCATCAAGGACAGCAAGGCGCGCTGCGCAGATTGCCACAACGCCGTTCGCTGGGTGCCATCGACTTTCGACCACGATAAGCGCACTTCGTTTCCGCTGACGGGAGGCCACGCAAACGTTTTGTGCGACAGATGCCACACCCAGACGCGATCGATCGGCGACGAACCCGTCATTTTTTACCAGCTTGCGTCTTCCAAGTGTGCCGATTGTCATGCTACGCCCAAACCGGGATTTGGAACCTCATCGAAATAGTCGATTCGGCGGTGCGGAAAAGACTAGTTTTAAAAAAAGAGATCGTTGCGTTCGGCGCTTCTCATGCTGTTTCATTTGCGCACATCTAAGAGAGAACTGTACCAAAGGACAGTTGTTCGATCGCCGGACAGTCACGCAGACTTCCAAAATCCACGAATGCGAGTGGGGGATTGCGGGCAAAAGAGGCTCAAGCGGCAGTGAGGCACAATCTCGTCCAGGTCCTATGTGGGTTACTTCTTGCGTCGCTTTCGGTAAGCGCTTCCGCCCAGCAGCGGCCGCCTACGCCGAACCCGCACGGCGCGCTTGAGATGTCGTGCGACAATTGCCACGTTTCCGCCGCCTGGAGACCCATCCGGGCAGTTCTTGGATTCGATCATAATAAAACCAGTTACCCTCTTCGGGGAAGCCACCGGCGTCTTACCTGCGAGCAGTGCCACTCCAACATGGTATTTTCGGAAGTCGGGAAAAATTGTTCGGATTGTCATGCTGACATTCATCTGCGTAAATTCGGCGCCGACTGCGCCCAATGCCATATCGTCCAGGGCTGGTTTACTTCCAAGGAGCAAGTTCGCAACCATCAGAACCTCTTCCCGCTGATTGGCGCCCACGCTGCGGTGGAATGCGAAGCGTGTCACAAAGCTGTTGTCGGCGGTCAATATCGCGTGCTGCCGTATTGTTCGGTGTGCCATTCGTCCGAATTCAAGAGCACAACGAATCCCAATCATGTGGCACTGAATTTTCCGGAAACTTGTGACTCTTGCCATTCACAGGACAATTGGCTGGGCGCAACATTCAATCACCAGCAGTTCGCCAGTTTTGCTTTAAGCGGCGCTCACGCCGCTCTCGAATGCCAAACCTGTCATCCCGGCGGAAGATATAAAGGTACTTCGCCGAATTGCTACAGTTGTCACGCGAAGGACTTCCAAAAAGCGAGTTCCCCGTCCCACATCGCGTCAGGATTCTCCACCGCATGCGCCACATGCCACGCATCGGCGACGTGGGCCGGCGCCACCTCTCCCCAAATGCGTCTCCCAATCCCAGGTCATAAAGCCGGGGGGGGAGGCTAGTATGAGAAACCGCGCCACCCGGATCACGGCCTTATTTGTATTCGCCTGTATCGTTGCAGGTTTCACGGCACGCGTCTCGTGGGCCGATCGACCGAGACAAATCTTCTTTCGCGTATTGCATGTGGAGGATACGGCTGTCTACATCAACGTCGGACGCAATTTCGGCCTGCGAGAAGGAGCAAAACTCGAACTTTTTCATGCGCAGTCCAATTCAGACTCTCCGACAGCCCCGCCATCCGTGCTGGGTCAGCCGATTGCTGAATTGAAGGTCCTCATCGTCGCCGACTCTTCAGCTGTCTGCGAGATCGTCACTTCCGTGGAGGAGGTCCGGATCGGCGA
>JBEKCU010000009.1:0-36029 GCA_050014735.1 Candidatus Acidiferrales bacterium
CCCGCCCAAAAGAGAGGTAATTTTCCAGCGCACTGTTTCGTCCTCCTCGAAGTTTCGTTCATCCAACGGAAACTTAACCGAGCTAGGGCAAAACAGTGCTATTCAATTTCGGAATTCAGGTTGAGTTGTCTCAAAGCGCCGGCCGTTTGCATTTGTCCCGGAATTTTCAGCACGCCTGCAGAATCAATCATTGAGACAAGAAATGCGAGAGCCCAGAGAAACAGAGGACCGAAGGAGATTGGTTATGCCTTGGCGGTAACAAAGTTATTCCGGCGCGTAGCCGTTCGGATGTCGAAGCCGCCAATCCCAGGCAGAACTAATAATGGACCGCAAATCGGACACGGCGGGTTCCCAGCCAAGCACTGCTTTCGCCTTTGTTGGATCGGCGATCAATCGCGCAGGATCGCCCGCACGCGGAGATTCGACTTTGACGGGGATGTCGCGTCCGGTAACTTCGCGCACGCACTGTATGATTTCTAAAACCGAATAACCACGCCCAGTGCCCAAATTCAAGAAATCGAAAGCACCACCGCGGCGCAGATGATCCAGCGCGCGAATGTGCGCGTCCGCCAGATCGATGACGTGAATGTAATCGCGGATCGGAGTGCCGTCCGGGGTTGGATAATTGTTGCCGAACACACGGATCGCTTGCTGGTGGCCCAGCGCGGCGGACAACACATTTGGAATCAAGTGCGACTCCGGGCGGTGATCTTCTCCGCATTTTTCAGTGGCTCCGGCAGCATTGAAATAGCGAAGGGCGACAAACTTGAATCCGTATGCCGCGTCATACGATTCAAAAAGGCGTTCCATAAAAAACTTGGACCAGCCATATGGATTCTTGGGCCATTTCCGGCTGTGTTCCTCGATCGGAATCTGCTCCGGATCTCCATAAACAGCTGCCGTGGAGGAAAATACAAGTTGGCGAACGCCCTCCCGCACGAGAGCGCCAATAAAGGCAATTCCCTGCCCAACGTTGTTCTCGAAATACTTTGCCGGGTCAATGACCGATTCCCCCACTTCGATCAAAGCCGCAAAATGAATGCAGGATTCCAATTGATGCTCGCGGGCTATCTGCGCCACAAGCTCTCGATCGCCAATTCGTCCTACATATAAAGGGATATTCGGATCAAGCGCGGCGCGGTGTCCGCGGACCATATCGTCAAGCACCACAACTTGCTCGCCTTTTGCCCGCAGGCGTTCAACGGTTACACTACCGATGTAGCCAGTTCCGCCGGTGACAAGAATCGCCATATACTCCCTCGGTTTGAGCCCGGATTTTTCGATCTCGAAAACGGCACAATAATATACCGGCCTCGCTTGTTCGCGACATTATGAAATGATTTTCAATGGGAGCACTTCCATCGGCCCGCCATCCGCGCCGGCGCAGCCCGAAATTGGCCCAGGATTCCAGCCCACTTCTGCAAAAGCTCTCATTTCCGCAATCCCACTGTAGAACGATTCCGCAGCTGCCTTGCAGATTATTCCGGACACTAACGGCCCGTCTGCACGTGACGGAACCGATTGGAGATAGAGGGAATAGAAAATTATGGCGGAGAGGGTAGGATTTGAACCTACGAGCCCGGTTTCCCAGGCTACCCGCTTTCGAGGCGGGCTCTTTCAACCGCTCAGACACCTCTCCTTGCCTTGATCCCATTCTAGCGGAACCTCGCCAACGCAGCAACGCCGAGTGCTCCATGTGCGGACAAGATATTAATGAGACTTAAGTCACGCCCGCGGCAAGAAATTGATTTTCAATTTTTGCGTCGAGGAAATCGAAACAGGGCTGCGCACTTGTTACTGTTCAGTTTAGATTCGTGCGCATGCGAGCATGACGAACGGAATTTGATTTTCCAAAATACCGAGTATTGGTGGGAGTGCAGCGCACAGCGTGCTGTACGCCTGCAGTCTAGATCAGAGGAGTTGGGAAATTTGGCGTATTCGCATCGGTTGCCAAAACAAAACGCCCCGGCTGGGCCAGGGCGTCTTGTCTCGCGTGCGAGAAGTCTTGTTCAGATCTTGTTCCAGAGAAACCGATGAATAAACACCTCGTGAATTAGGCGCCTCGATTTCGACAACCAGCGGCACCTTCCCTCGGGCTCTTCGCTCGTCCTAGGCCATGGCAGCAACAGGCTTCGGGACGCTGTTTATCGTTTTCAAAACGCGTGAAACGATCTGGTACGGATCGCCTTCGGAGTTCGGGCGGCGATCTTCCAGGTAGCCCTTGTAGCCGTCCTTGATGAAGTTGATCGGCATGCGGATCGAAGCGCCACGATCGGAGAGGCCGTAGCTGAATTTGTCAATGGCTTGCGTTTCGTGCAAACCTGTCAAGCGCAGGTGGTTATCCGGGCCGTATACGGCGATGTGCTCGGGGATATACTCCTCGAACTTCTTCATGAGGGCCTCGAAATATTCCTTGCCACCCACTTCGCGCATGTATTTCGTTGAGAAGTTACAGTGCATGCCGGATCCGTTCCAGTCGCCCTTGATGGGTTTACAATGCAACACCATGTCCACTTCGTATTGCTCGCAAAGACGCATCATCAAGTAGCGAGCCGTCCAAGTGTCATCGGCGGCTTTCGCCGAGCCCTTGGCGAAGATCTGGAATTCCCACTGACCTTTCGCGACCTCGGCATTGATGCCTTCATGATTGATACCGGCGGCGTGGCACAGGTCCAGGTGTTCGTCGACAATTTTACGGGCTATGTTGCCCATATACTTGTAGCCAACGCCGCAGTAGTACGGGCCTTGGGGAGTGCTGGGGTGGCCTTCTTTCGGGAAGCCGAGCGGACGCCCATCTTGATAGAGGAAGTATTCCTGCTCAAGACCGATCCACAAATCCGGATCGTTCTCGATCGTCGCGCGCATGTTGGTTGAGTGCGGCGTGCCGTCAGCGTGCATGACTTCGCTAAGCACGATGTAACCGTTGGTGCGGGCCGCATCGGGGTATAGAGCCACAGGTTTCAGGACGCAGTCGGAACTCTTGCCCTCGGCCTGCATGGTCGAACTGCCGTCAAAACCCCACTTCGGCATATCGGCAAGCGTGGGCGCCTTATCGAAACTCTTGATGAGAGTTTTGCCGCGCAGTTCAGGGACGGGCTTCTTGCCGTCAAGCCAAATATATTCAAGTTTGTACTTTGTCATGTTGGTAAAAGGATCTCCTTAATAAAACTAAAAGATTCATTCGCAGGGGCTTCGCTGAACCGAACTGACATTGCTCAGCGAATTGGGAGAATACAGCGCTCTTCACGGTCCGTCAAATCAAAGAAATCTCTCGATTGATTTTCTTTTTGTGATCGTAATAAATGGAGCATAAAGATTTCATATAGAAACAATAAATAGAAGGCATCGGAATGTTTTTGGCTCCCCGGCCTTGACGCTCTGCGCCGACATCCTGTAGATTCCGGGTTTCCTAAGGGCGAGCCGGCATTATTGCGATTACTTAGTCCTTGAGAGGAGAGGAAATGGATCCTAAAAGCGTATTGGCATTGGCGGAAAAAAGCGGGGCGAAGATTCTCGATCTTCGCTTCATCGATGTGCCGGGTATCTGGCAACATGTCAGTTACCCGATCGACGAACTCACGGAAGAATCCTTCGCGGATGGCTTCGGGTTCGATGCCAGCTCGATTCGGGGATGGGCTTCCATTCACGAATCGGACATGCTGCTCATTCCCGACCCGAATTCAGCATTTATCGATCCGTTTCGCGTGGCGCCCACGCTGGTCATGATCGGCGATGCCCGGGATCCGCTGTCGCACAATCCATATCATCGCGATCCGCGGCACGTCGCCAGACGAGCGGAGGCATATCTGGCGTCCACCGGCCTCGCCGACACCGCGTTTTTCGGAGCCGAAGCGGAGTTCTTCATCTTCGATAGCGTTCGCTTCGATCAGGCCCCGCAGCATGGCTTCTACTTCATCGACTCGGACGAAGGCAAATGGAATTCAGGCCGCGAGGGCGACGGCTTCGATGGGCCGAACCTCGGCTACCGCACACGATACAAGGAAGGTTACTTTCCCGTTCCTCCCGCGGACCATTTTCAGGACCTGCGCACGGAAATGGTTTTGAAAATGCAATCCATTGGGATGGACGTCGAGTGCCACCACCACGAAGTGGCCACGGCAGGTCAGGCGGAAATCGATCTGCGATTCAATACTCTGTTGAACTCGGCCGACAACATGATGAAGTACAAGTACATCATCAAGAATGTTGCCGCTCAGGCGGGCAAGACCGTGACGTTCATGCCCAAGCCGATTTTTTCCGATAATGGCTCGGGCATGCACACGCACCAGTCGCTTTGGAAGGGTGGCAAACCGCTGTTCGCGGGCGACGGCTATGCGGGACTGTCGCAAATGGCGCTGTGGTACGCGGGCGGACTTCTGAAACATGCGCGCGCCCTCGCGGCCATCATCGCTCCCGGTACGAACTCGTACAAGCGCCTGGTGCCCGGCTACGAAGCGCCCGTGAATCTTGCCTACTCGAAGCGTAACCGTTCAGCCGCAGTCCGCATTCCCGTGTATTCGGAAAGCCCCAAGGCCAAGCGCCTCGAGTTCCGGCCGCCCGATCCTTCGTGTAATCCGTATCTTGCCTTTTCCGCGATGTTGATGGCCGGTCTGGATGGAATCAAGAATAAGATCGATCCCGGTCAGCCGCTCGATGCAGACATCTTCGAGCTCAGCCCGGAGGAAGCAGCCAAGGTCCCGTCGATGCCCGGTTCGCTCGATGAAGCGCTCGCCGAACTGAGCAAGGATCACAAATTCCTCACAGAGGGCGGCGTCTTCACCGAGGACTTCATCGAACTCTGGATCAATTACAAGAAGAAGAACGAAGCGGATGCGGTCCGGATGCGGCCTCATCCGTATGAGTTCCATCTGTACTACGACATTTAGTAAGTTTCCCGCGGCAAATAGCCTGTGGTGCCGAGAACGTGAAAATGCGGATTGAAACGTCCCGGATTTCTCGGCACGTTTTGTTCTGAGGTAACATAGCCAAAGATATTTCGTTGCGCTCCCTTTTTGGGCGTCGTTCCAGATGTTGCAGGCCACAGTCTCGGGAATCCAAAGCTTTCAAACCAAAAGGGGCCCGCGCCAGCAGACCTGGAACCACGTCACACCGATCGAATTCCGGTGCGGCTTCACCCGTTTTGAGAGTTCGATTGGTAGCGGTGTCTCGAAGGGCTTGCAACCCGCCCATCGAGTCCCGGACGAGTCGAGCCACGCTATCCATTCCTAAACTCTGTTTAACCATTCTCTGAACCATTAAAGCCCAGGCTCGCCTGGCCGATCACACTCATGCAGACGCATCGCCGGTTCGGTACGCGTAGCTGTCCGTTAAATGACTGCTGGATTGAAACATCGAAATCTCGTTCGAGTGCGGAAGGTCTCCTGCAATGTAAAACGCTCCGTGCCGCGGAAATCGTTCGTGATTGGAACAGCTTTGCCAATCCGCCGCTCATTAACAGGCAAAGACGGAGGGATTGAGGAGACGAGGACAAAATGCGCAATCTTAACGTGAGCGCGAAAATCTGGTTGGGCTTCGGATTGGTGCTGCTGATCTTGGCCTCGGTTGGAGGCTTCGCGATCACGCGAGTCCGGGAGATTCAGTCCATCTCGCTCGCATCCGCGGAGAATACAGCTGCCAGGCGGGATGTCAACGCGATGAGGCTTTATATAGAGCGAAGAGATTCAGCACTTAGGGGCGATTTGATCCAGGAAAACCAGAGCTTCCTCGGGGATTTCGATCAGGCAACCATCGATATCAAGGAGGGCCTGAAGAAAGTTGAAGCCCACGCCAAGACTCCGGAAGACAAAGAACGATTAAACAAGTTTGAAAAAGCGCTCGCGCCTTATATTGGTTTCCAAAACAGTATGATGGCACTGCATCACGACGGGAAAACGAAAGATGCATTGGCCCAAATGGGAAGCCCGGAATTGGTTGCGGCCCGTGCTACGCTCCGCGAGAGCACTGACGAACTTCAAGTCTATTTAACTCGTTTGGCGGCACAAAGCGACGCCGATCAGAAAGCGTTGATTGCGCACGTTCAGACCATAATCGCCGCGCTCCTTCTTTTTGGGCTTGTCGCGGGATTCGTTATCGCGTTCGTTATCGTGCGAACGATCTCCCTGTCACTCAGCCGGTTGATCCATATGATTCAAAATATCGCCGAGGGCGAGGGCGATGTTACCAAGCGCCTGGAGGTGGCTGGCGATTTCGGAAACGACGAGCTGGGCCAAGTCAGCCGCCTTTTCAATTTGTTCATGGATAAACTGCAGGAAATCCTTCGGGGGGTGGTGGCTCACGCCCAAAAACTCGCAGCGGCAAGTCAACAACTGCTTGATGCCAGCGAGCAGATTACCACTAATTCCGGAGAGACCGCGACCCAATCTAACGCCGTTTCCCGTGCCGCGCAGCAGGTTACTCAGAATCTACAGAGCCTCTCGACAGGCGCTGGCGAGATGACGTCAACTATTCAGAATATTGCTGCGAATGCGAACGAAGCTGCCAAAGTGGCGGGCTCTGCTGTCAGCGCAGCCCGAGCCGCCAATACCACAGTCGCTCAGTTGGGCCAATCCAGCGCGGAAATCGGCGAAGTCATCAAGGTCATAACGTCCATCGCCGAGCAGACTAACCTGCTGGCCTTGAATGCCACCATTGAGGCCGCCCGCGCCGGAGAAGCCGGAAAGGGATTTGCCGTCGTCGCGAACGAAGTGAAAGAACTTGCTAAGCAGACGGCCAAAGCCACCGAAGACATCGGTCGCAAAATCATCGCTATTCAGGCGGCCACCAAGGGTGCGGTAGCGGCGATCGGGACGGTCAGCGGCGTCATTAATCAGATTGATGACATTTCCGCGACTATCGCAACCGCGGTGGAAGAGCAGAGCGCGACGACCAATGAGATGACTCGTAACGCCAGCGAAGCGGCCAATGGAGCGGGCAACATCTCGGTTAGCATCGGGGGTGTGGCGCAGGCAGCCGAGGGCACGTTGTCGCGCGCACAAGAGTCACAAAAAGCGGCGCAGGAATTAACCTCGATAGCGACCCAGCTTGGAAGTCTGATGCAGCAGTTCAAGATCGAGCGCACCGACCGGCGATCCACTATAGCCGTGTCCGTAAAACTCATCGCCACCGACGTCAACGGCCACGCTATCGAGCAAGAAGTTATGACCGTCGACATCAGTAAACGGGGAGCCCGTTTGAAAGGCGTTCGCGGCAAGCTTCGGCTCAGCAGCCAAGTTTCTCTCTCCCGTTTAGACAAGGTGGAACAGTTTGTAGTTACCTGGGTAGGAGGAGAAAATTCTGCCCGGGCTGGCCAGATCGGCGTCTCCGCGCTCAATCCAGCTACTTCTTTCTGGGATGATGCGATCGAAACATACTCTCACACCGAAATGGCCAGCGTGGGAAAGTATTCGCGAAAGGTTCCGCAGATACCCAATGCAATCGAACACGGAGCGTAAAAGAATAACGGTTAGAGTTCTGCAGTGCGCGACTTTTGGATCCCCGGAAACAATTTTTCGTTTTGCCGGAAGTTCCCTTTTGCAACTTACCCGCTTTATTAGCAATTCATTAATTTCACATAAGTAGTTTCTCTGTGCGTTCCGTTCTGGGCTGTCCCACACTCTTCCAGGCCATCTGCTTTCGATCTCGACTGAACCCATACATCGTACGTGCCGATAGGTTGGGACGTAGGCAGGGGAGTCCCTGTTTCCCGAAGCCTTTAGGGAAGACTGTGTCGCTCAACGGAAGAGGAAACCTAATGAAACGTATGAATGGATGGTCGAAACATTTCGGAATTGCCAAGAGGTCACATCTGTGGCTGGTCATTCTGCTGGCGGCCCTTGTTGGACCGATCGGGGCGCTCAGTCAGTCGACTATCGCAAGTGCAGGTCCCGATACGGCCGACACCGCGAACTCCGAGACTCCCAAGGGGGACTCAACGAGTACTCCTCCCTCCACGCCGCCGGTGCCAAGCGCAGTGGCCTTGACGGCCTTTCCGGCCACCGAGCTAAATAAAGTGTTACCGAAGTGGCTACATTTTAGTGGCGAGTATAGGCTTAGAATAGAGGAACACACGGCATACTCTTTCACAGCTGGAAACAATGACGGGTTTGCCCTAAGCCGCCTTAAACTGAACATAGAAATCACTCCCACATCATGGATCAGCGCCTTCGTACAGGCGCAAGATTCAAGTCCTATCGGAATTAACCCGGGCAATATCACCGCGTCCATCAAGGATATTTTCGATGTTCACCAGGCTTATATCCAGCTCCAGAATGGCGAGAACAGTTGGATTCGTTTGCGAGTGGGCAGACAGGAAATGCGCTACGGACAGGAACGCCTTATTGGAGTTAGCGATTGGGTGAATGCGCCGCGTGTGTTCGACGGTTTTCGTCTTGTCGTTGGCACCGCTAACGATCACGTCGATATATTTAGCACCTCGGTCGTCGTTAATAACCCGGTTGCCTTCGATAGACACGCCGGAGGGATGGATTTCCACGGCATCTACGGCTCGCTCGCCTCTTTAGTGCCTAAAGCGAGCGTCGAGCCGTTTATTTTCTGGAAGGCGCTTCCGCTGGTCAAGAGTGAAGAAGGCACGTCTGGAAACGAGAATCTGTGGACCTATGGCCTTCGCTTTACCGGAAAACTTCCTCGAAACTTCGATTACACAGTTGAGACGGCCAAGCAATCGGGCAACTATTCGAACGATACCATCCAAGCTTGGGCTGGTTACACGAATGTCGGTTATTTCGTCCCCAAGCTTCCCCTGAGGCCGCGCTTCCTGGTTCAATACGACTACGCTTCGGGCGACAACAAGCTGAAAGATGGAATTATGGGGAGGTTCGATCAACTGTATCCAAGCAACCACGATGTTTTTGGCCTGGTCGATCTCCTGGGCTGGGAAAACATCGTTCAAATGCGTGCAGGCGTGGGAGTGCAGCTAATCAGTCACCTCGCCGTGAATTTCGACTACCGCGAGATTTACCTGGCCGATGGAAACGACTCGCTCTACAGCTCGACTGGTGCCATCCTCGTGAAAACTCCTGCCACGGGCGCTCTCAGCAGGGACGTGGGGCAGGAACCGGATCTCTTCGCAAAATATGACGTCCGGCCTAACATCACCCTGGGAGCGGGTTATGGCTATTTATTTGCCGGTCCTTTCTTGATGGAGAATTCCAAGGGAGACCGTGCGTCAATCGTTTATACGTATGCAACGTATAAGTTCTGAGGTCGCAGTCCCCATTGAAAGTTCATCCGTTCGCGAAAGTTGCTACACGCAGAGACATACACATCGCTGCGCTCGCGCAATTAGGATCTCTCCCTGAGTGGACCTTAATCGACAGAGCGGAGTGAGATCTCCACGAACCGCGCTTCGTTATCTCCGGTGTTTTTAAACGTGCGCGACGGCCCGTCTTTATCGAACCACACGAAATCGCCAGGTTGCAGTTCCTGATCCAGCCTCTGGCCGGAAGCTGGGGAGAGTGAACCGGGATCGAGGGCGACAATCAATTCAGGACGCGACGAGTGACCGATCTCTACCCTCCCGTGAGGGAGAACCCGCACGGTCTGGACGCGTGTTTGGTCCGATTCAAACTGAGGCTCACCAGCTTCCTTGTCCGGCGTTGTACCTGTGGAAGCCTTCAGGCAATTGATTGGCAGGCCAGCGATCACTTGAGCGCAAAGGTTGCGTGGATTGTCCTGCGGATGGAGAAGCTCAACCGCGACGGTACGATACGCCGAGCCGCCATCGACACGCGTGGAATGGACATAGCCGGCACGCTGCAACCGGACTTGGCCGTCCGCATTCTTCTGATGAACGTCCGGCTTTCCCGGAACGCCGACTGTGACAATTTGATCGCCAATGGCGACTGCAATGGTGTCGTCATCATGCCGGTGTACCGCAATCGCATCGCCGGCCCGAACCTGGACTTTAAAAACATTTATATAGTCATTGTGAAGGGCAAGATGGTGATGAGGTTCGTCGTTCATGCGAATGACCGTGGAAACGTCGAGACCGGGAGCCTGGGACAAAAGGGGAAAAGGTAACAACAAGACCATCGGAAGCCACGCACATTTTAGTCTCATTTCAAAGTTCCCGCATTCCGCAGTCAATCTAAGCCGGAATCGATGCCGCGTCAACTGAAAGCGCAAGTCCTTTACTTAGTGAAACATGAATGAAGTAAACGCGTCATTCCACAGGGAATTTGTAGTTGTAACATAGAATTAACATTCCTCTCACCGCACGGTAAGCCCGCGCCGCTAGTGTCCTCAGACCCATAGCTGGATAGAAGCAATTCTCGGGACAGGCACGCGCTCTTTCCCCCGAGGATTTTGCCGTCTTGGGCATGTGGGGGTGGTGCATCGGGGACATCGGAAACCCGCCCGATGGGGCAATCGCCTGGGGAATCGATCGCGACGTTCGAATTGCAATTTGGGGGATTGAACAAAAACAAGTCTAAGGACTTCTCGAGGAGGGAAGGAAATGCGAGTATTTGCAGCAATGTTGTTGGGCATAAGTCTTGCGGCGTCGCCGTTGTTAGCAACCGACGCCAAAGAGACCGGAAAGGAAGACGTTCCCGTAGCGGTGACGACCGTTTCGGCCGTGCCAGATAAGCCTATGCCAACGGTGAGACCGGAGAGTTCGGCCATCGAGAGCGAAGTGCAGGACCTTCGCAGCCTCGTGGAGGAACAACGGGCGGAACTAGAGGCGCAGCGCGCAGCACTGAAAGCGCTCGAGGAAAAGTTGAGTGCGACTCCTTCGGCATCGGAACCGGCGACTTCACTGGTTGCGGCCCAGCCGGCGATTTCCGCCTCAACGCCCGCATCGACCACCGCTGTCACACCGAAGATTCCAGCTGCAACGGCAACCGCTGCACTGGCGGGCCAGGATGCGAGCCAAGATGGTCCGCTTTACATCAAGCTCGGCTCCACTGAACTCTACCCACTTGGCTTCATGGACGCCACGAACATCTACCGCTCCACAAACCTGACGACGCAAGGCGGTGGCAGCATCGGCACCAGTTTCGGATCGATTCCGTTCAGCAATACGATCCTGGGCCGCGACAGCGAGGATAAGTTTTCAGCGCAGAACTCGCGCGTCGGCTTCAGAACGCACTCCAAAGTCTTCGGAGCCGATGTAACCGGATACCTCGAGGCTGACTTCCTGGGGTACCTTGCTCCGAGCGGCAACATCACCAGCAACAGCGATTCCCTCCGGCTCCGCCTCTACTGGGTGGATTACAGGAAGGGAATGTGGGAAGTCCTTGGCGGGCAATCGTGGAGCTTACTGACTCCTAACCGCAACGGACTGTCCGCGTTGCCTGGGGACCTCTTCATTGGGCAGGAGATGGATACGAACTACTTTCTTGGCCTGACTTACACCCGAGCCGCCGGAATTCGAGTCATCGCGCACCCGACAAACAACTGGGCGTTCGGCGTTTCGTTCGAAAACCCCCAACAAACCCTGCCGAGCAGCGTAACGTTACCGTCCACCGTGCCCGCGCAATTTAACGTCCCCGCCACGACTAACGTAAGTTGCACTGTCAGTCCGACGTGCCCTACCGGCACCGTTGCTGTCGTGGTGTCCTCACCCAACGTCTACGGCAATCAGTTCGATACGAATAGCGGCAATACCAGCAGCACAAACGGTGTTAACAATACGAGCATTCCTAACCTCTTTCCCGATGTCATCGTGAAGACGTCACTCGATTTCGATCCCGCCGGCCACCACGTCCATTTCGATTTGGCGGGTCTGCTGCGCACCTTCCACGCGATGAATCTGGTCCAGACCACATTTTCAGGGACGAGCACTACGCCGCCCGTTAATCCGGTGTACGACACGATGCACGGAGGAGGCGTCGCCGCTACTCTCAACGTCGAATTGGTCAAGAACCTGCGATGGATCACCACGTCGTACTACAGCTACGCCGGTGGCCGGTATATCGGCAACACTAGCGGCCCCGATCTGATCATTCGACCGGACGGAAACATGTCCGGCATTCACTCCGGGTCGGGATTGAGCGGGTTCGAATATCAGGTCACTCCTAAGTGGTTGCTCTACGGATACTACAGCGGAGCCTATTTTGGTAAGAACACAGGCCTGGTCGGAACGACATATTCCGGCTACGGCGGCCCGTCTTCTCCCAACAGCGCCGACAGGTACCTCTTCGAACCGGAGTTTGGTTTCGTCGAGACTCTGTGGAGGGATGCGAAATACGGCGACCTTAAAATCATTACACAAGCCGCTTACGTTTCGCGGACGCCTTGGGCTGTCGCTCCCGGCGCTCTGGCGACGGCTCACACCGGCATGATGTACCTCGACCTCCGTTACGATATCCCATAACGCGAGCGTTAACGCCGGCATCGGAACGAAAAACTCCGGGGCATGCGCCGGATTTTCGGCACTTCCCTGGAGTTTTCTATTTGAAGAGGAGGTCTCCGATTCCGGCGCAAATTCCGCTAACACAAATTTCCATTTCTATTCATGGATTTGAGATCTCGAGCGGCTAAAATCGCACAGGGTCTCCTGACTGCCTGAAACCGATGTCCGATATTCAAGAGTTTTCGATGTCGCTGCGCGTGCGAAGGTGCCCGTTGTGCCGCAGTCTGGCGAGTACACGTTCTCGCCGTCGTGGGTTTCGGGAAACGGTGCTGTTCCCGTTGATCCTGATGCGGCCCTATCGGTGCGAAGATTGCGACGTGCGGTACATGGGATTTATTTTCTGCAAGAGGCCAGCGAAGAAAACGAATGGCCGTGCTGGACAGGAGCGGGCGAGATAGCAATGAAGTTATGCACTATCGCTCGATGCGGCCGCGACCCTATGTAGCGTCCGGATCGTAATTCAAATTGGGGGCGAGCCATCGCTCCACCGTTCGCAAGTCCAGGCCCTTGCGGCGGCTGTAATCTTCCACTTGATCGCGGCCAATTTTTCCGACGGCAAAATATTTCGATTCGGGATGCGAGAAGTAAAAGCCGCTGACCGCTGCCGCCGGATACATGGCGAAATTTTCGGTCAAGGTGATGCCGGTGTTCTTCTCCGCGCAGAGCAAATCGAATAGGGGACGCTTTTCGGTGTGGTCCGGCAGCGCGGGGTAGCCGGGTGCGGGACGAATGCCGCGATATTTCTCGTGGATCAAATCGTCATAGCTTAGATTTTCATCCTGGCCATAGCCCCATTCGATGCGAGCTCGTTTGTGAATCAGTTCGGCGAGTCCTTCCGCCAGCCGGTCCGCGAGCGCTTTTGTCATCAGGGCGTTGTAATCGTCGTTGTCCTTTTCAAATTTCTCCACGAGTGGCTCGATGCGAAGGCCGGCCGTGACCGCGAAGCCGCCAAGATAGTCCAGTTTGCCGCTTTCCCGCGGCGCCACGAAATCCGCCACGGAGTAGCTTGGTTCCTGATTCGCTCGCACCTGTTGCTGCCGCAGCGTATGAAACGTCGTCAGAAGGTGGCGCGATTCGTCGGCGTAGACTTCGATGTCTTCCCCAACGCTGTTTGCCGGAAAAAATCCGATCACGGCGCGCGCTTCGAGCAACTTTTCGCGCACGATGCGGCCCAGAAGCGTCTGGCCGTCATCGAATAGCTCTTTCGCTTTCGGCCCGACGTTTTGCTGGTCGAAAATCTTGGGATAAATTCCGCGCAACTCCCAGGCATGAAAAAACGGCGTCCAGTCGATGTAGGGAACGATCTCTTCGAGAGGCACGGGATTGTAGACACGCGTTCCCAGGAACGACGGGCGCGGGGGCGTATAGAGGGACCAATCGTAAATGGGCTTCTTGCTTCGCGCTTCCGCCAGCGGAAGCAGAGGCTGTGCCTTCCGCGAGGAATGTTTCTCCCGCGTGAGTTCCTGTTCCTTGCGGTTATCGTCCGCGAACGCTGTCTTCAGGTCTGCGCTCACCAGGCTTCCCATCACGCCGACCGCCCTTGAGGCATCCTGCACGTGGATGACGGGATTGCGGTACGCGGGGGCGATCTTCACGGCCGTATGTGTGCGGCTCGTCGTCGCTCCGCCGATCAGCAGGGGCACTGTGAAACCTTCGCGCTCCATTTCCTTTGCGACGTGCACCATTTCTTCGAGCGAAGGCGTGATGAGGCCGCTCAGCCCGATCAAGTCGGCGTTGGTTTCCCGCGCGGTCTTCAGAATTTTTTCGGTTGGCACCATCACGCCGAGATCGATGACTTCGTAATTGTTGCAGCCCAGCACCACGCCGACGATGTTCTTGCCGATATCGTGGACGTCGCCCTTCACGGTGGCCATGACGATTCGGCCCTTCACAAATGAACCGCCGCTGGCCTGCTTTTCCGCCTCCAGGAATGGCTGCAAGTGCGCCACCGCTTTTTTCATCACGCGCGCGCTCTTTACAACCTGCGGCAGGAACATGCGCCCCGATCCGAAAAGGTCGCCCACCACGTTCATCGCGTCCATCAGCGGACCTTCGATCACGTGCAGGGGCTTACCGTATTTTAGGCGCGCTTCTTCGGTGTCCAGCTCGATATAATCCGCGATTCCTTTGACCAGCGCATGCGTGAGGCGCTCCTCGAGAGTCCCTTTTCTCCAGGAATCTTCCTCCACTTGTCCTTTTTCTTTTGCCTTTACGGTTTCCGTGAACGCCAGCAAGCGTTCGGTGGAATCGGGACGGCGATTGAGCAGAACATCTTCGACCAGATTCAGGAGGTCCTTCGGAATTTCCTCATAAATCGCGAGCTGTCCCGCGTTAACGATGGCCATATCGAGGCCGGCTTGGATGGCGCGATAAAGAAACGCGGAGTGCATCGCTTCGCGCACGACGTTTTGGCCGCGGAACGAGAAAGAAATGTTGCTCACGCCTCCGCTCACCTTCGCACACGGGAGCGTGGCCTTGATTTGCCGGGTGGCTTCGATGAAATCGACCGCGTAATTGTTGTGCTCTTCGATGCCGGTTGCCACGGTAAGAATGTTGGGATCGAAAATAATGTCTTCCGGGGCGACGCCGGCCTCTTCCGTGAGAATCCGGTACTCCCGCGTGCACACTTCCATTTTGCGAGCGAATGTGTCCGCCTGGCCCTTCTCATCGAACGCCATGACCACCATGGCCGCGCCGTAGCGACGAATCAAACGGGCGCGCTGCCGGAACGCTTCTTCGCCCTCCTTCAAGCTGATCGAATTGACGATGCCCCGGCCTTGAATACACTGCAGGCCGGCTTCGATGATTTTCCAATTCGAGCTGTCCACCATGATCGGCACGCGGGCAATGTCCGGCTCCGCCGCAATGTGATGCAGGAAAGTGGTCATGGCCTGCTCGGAGTCGAGCATGCCTTCGTCCATGTTGATGTCGATAATCTGCGCGCCGTTTTCCACTTGCTGGCGGGCCACGGCCAGCGCGGCTTCGTAGTCTCCGCCGAGAATCAGCTTGGAAAATTTCGGCGAGCCAGTGACGTTGGTGCGTTCGCCAATATTGACGAAACGCGAATCCGGGCGTATCACCAGCGGCTCAAGGCCGCTGAACCGCGTGTAACGCTCGGGTTTGGACAGTACGTGCGGGGGCAGGCCGCGCACAGCCTCCGCAATCGCGCGAATGTGCGCGGGAGTGGTTCCGCAACAGCCGCCGGCAATGTTCAGCCAGCCGTTCGAAGCAAAATCGTGCAGATCGGCGGCCATCGTTTCAGGTGTTTCGTCGAAGCCGCCGAATGCATTGGGCAATCCAGCATTCGGATGGCAACTAATATGGACCGGCGCGAGCTGCGAAAGCTCCTCGACGTAGGGCCGCATTTGCTTTGCGCCAAGCGCGCAGTTGATGCCCACGCTCAACAAATCCATGTGCGAGACGGAAATCCAGAACGCCTCGACGGTCTGGCCGGATAGCGTGCGACCGCTCAAGTCCGTGATGGTCACTGAGACCATGATGGGCAGGCGCTGGCCGGAAACCTCAAAATATTCCTCGATCGCAAACAGCGCGGCCTTGGAGTTCAGTGTGTCGAAGATGGTCTCGACTAGAAGAAGATCGGCGCCGCCTTCGACCAGGCCTCGCGCCTGCTCGTAGTACACCTTTCGTAATTTATCGAACGTGACGCCGCGCGACGCGGGACTATTCACGTCCTGCGACATGGAAGCCGTGCGATTGGTCGGCCCCATCGAGCCGGTGACAAAGCGGAGCCATCCGGGGTGGACCACCTCGAATTCATCGGCGACCTGGCGAGCCAGTCTTGCGCCCGCGAGGTTCAGTTCGTGGACATGATGCTCGAGCCCATAATCCAAAGCGGAAATCGCATTGGAATTAAACGTGTTCGTTTTGATGATGTCCGCGCCGGCTTCCAGGTATCCGCGCGAAACTGCCTGTATGATCTGGGGATTCGTAATGTTCAGCACATCGTAGTTTCCCCGGAGGTCCTTCGGGTGGTTCAGGAAATGGGAGCCGCGAAACGTCGCTTCGTCAATTTGCTGCGATTGAAGCATCGTGCCCATGGCGCCATCCAGGATGACGATCCTCTCCTTCAGGAGATTCTTCAGCGCGGCGATTCGTGATTCTCTTCGATCCAACGACGTTCTCCCTTTGTCATAATAACTATGGCATTGCGCCAACGGCGCTGAGGATGCCAGCCCGGGGCAACGCCGCGCGTATCGCTTACCCTGGAACCCACAAGACTCTGCTAAAACAAATCGAGAATTTCTTCGTACCGTTTGAATGGAGGAATCAGGTACGTACCGACTATGCCCAAGTTGCGGGCTCCGCGAGCCCAGTCCAGCATTCGGCGTGCCAGCGCAAATCCGTGATCGCGCGCGGAGGCGCCCGCCGATTCAAGCTGCTTCAATAGAGGCTCCGGTATGACGATGCCGGGCACCTCGTTGTGCAGCCGCAGCGCCTGTTTGTAACTGCTGAGCGGCCAAATGCCGACCATAATGGGGATCGGCGATTTTCCGCCCATGCGCGTCAGAAATTGTTCCCAGTGTTCGGGATCGAAAATCGGCTGCGTCATGGCGAAGTGCGCGCCTGCTTCTATCTTTAAGTGAAAGCGGCGGAGTTCCTCGTCCTGATCCTCGGCGAGGGGATTGACCGCGACGCCGATGGTGAAATTGGTCGAGCCGCCTAGATTTTTGCCGGCCCAATCCGTGCCCTGATTCATCCGGGCCATCACTTTCACCAGCCCGATCGAATCCACTTCGTACACGCCAAACGAAGCCGGAGAACTGCCCTGCGACGGCGGATCGCCCGTGACGGCAAGGACGTTGCGCACACCGCCCACTGTCCACGCGCCCAGCAGCATCGCTTGCAGGCCGATCAGATTCGCATCTCGCGTGGTCAGATGCGGGATGGTTTCGATTCCGCGCGCCTCAAGCGCTCCGGATAGCGAAAGGGCATCCATCCCTACGCGCGCCAGCGGCCCGCTGTTGACGTCGATCGTGTCAACTTGTTTTGAAGCCATCACATTTCGCACTTGCTCAATCACGCGGTCGATCGAGGTGCCCTTGGGCGGATCGATTTCCACGGATATCACGAATTGCTGCGCCTGAATTTTTCGCCATAGCGAGCTTTCCGGTTCACGCAACGCAATAGGCCGTGCTTCGGGAGGCGCCTCGACTGTGGCCACCGCGCGTGCTCCCTGAGCCGGATGACTGCCCTTCACAGCTCGGACCATCGCGCGAATATGCTCTGGTGTTGTGCCGCAGCAGCCGCCCAGAATTCGCGCGCCGAGGACCACGGCCTCGCGAGCGAACAAATCGAAATACTCCGGCGAAGATTTCGGATAGATTACGCGATCGCCGGCGCGCTGCGGAAATCCCACATTCGGCATCGCGCTGATCGGAAACGAGCCGGCAACCTGACTCAATTCCTGAAGAATCCGCAAGTGATCCTGGGGCCCCACCGAGCAATTCGCGCCGATAGCTTGAACACCTTTGTCGCGCAAAATCTGCCACGCGTCACCCGGCCTGGCGCCACTGAACGTGGTTCCTTCTTCCGAGTAACTCAATTGGGCAACAACGGGGAGCAAGGAGAACGAGCGGATCGCCTCGATTGCCGCTACGAGTTCAGCCGAATCGCCGAATGTTTCGAGGAGGAAAAAATCCACCCCTCGTTCTTCAAGCGCTTCGGCTTGCTCGCGAAAAATTTCCCGGATACGGTCTGCCGGAAACTCCTGCACCTGCCGAATCACGCCCAGCGGCCCGATCGATCCCGCGATCAGCACATCGTGCTTGGCGGCTTCTCTGGCCTCGCGCGCGATCTTCACTCCTCGATGATTGAATTCGACAACTCGTTCTTCCATGCCAAACGCCGCCAGCTTGTTCCGGTTGGCACCGAACGTATTGGTCTCAATGACGTGCGCGCCCGCTTCCAAATAGGCCATGTGAACGCGAAACACCTCTTCGGCGCGCGTCGCATTCAGCTCATCCACGCAACGCTGCGGTCCGATGGTTTCGAAGAGCAACGAACCCATCGCCCCATCGGCGATCAGCACCGAATCGCGCAGTCTCTGATCGAATTCTTCAATCTTCATAGCGTGTCACACACTCCCGGCCGAACCGGCGGAACGAAGCTTCAGTATACAAGGTCAATCTTTGGGTTGATATCCGTGGTAAGGATAAGACTATTAACCTATTGGGGTAGTCGCCGGCCTGCTGTCTGCCGGAATTCTGTTCGATGAACTGGCCGAATGAAACGATTCAAAAGTGGTTTGTTATTTTTGACGCGCGATGTACAGCATGAAACCGAATACAATCACTGGGATAAGCGCCATCAGGATATAGAACATAACACGCCGCCAAACTGGAGACCTTCTCTGCTTCCAGTTTGTCAGTTCAGGACGGTCACCGACACCCACTTTTTCGGGGTGTTCCAGGTCCATCGCAAATTCGTGGCAGTTCGGGTATCGCTTGGAGGGGTCGCGTTCCAGCGCGCGATAGATGATCTCCTGGAGTTCGGGGGAAATGCTCGGATTCACTTCGCGCGGGGGAATGGGATTATTCAACAAACGTTCGTTCATGATCACAAACGGATTCGGGCCGGTGAAGGGCACCTTTCCGGTTAACATTTCGTAGAACATGATTCCTAAAGAATAGACATCACTCCTGGCGTCGCCGCGTTTTCCCTTCACCTGCTCCGGGGAGATATAGTCGGGGGTGCCCATGGCCTCGGTAAGCTTGGCAAAAGTCAGGCGGCGAGATCCGGCGTTGGCCGCGATGCCAAAGTCAATGAGTTTGATGTTGTCGTCCGCGTCGACCATGATATTTTCCGGTTTCAAATCGCGGTGCACGACTCCCTGGCTGTGAACGTAGTCGAGGGCTTTGCACAGGCCAAGGGTGATGCGGATGGCGCGTTCCTGGGGAAGCTTCTTTTCTTCGTTCAGGATTTGGCGCAACAGTCGGCCCTCCACCCATTCCAGGACCATGTAGCGTTTTGTGCGGTCCTCATCGCTGAAGACCTTAACGACGCCGGGATGAGTGAGTTTCTTGCCGATTTCTTCTTCCCGATTGAATCGGTCGAAAAAAATCGGGTCCCCTTCCATTTCTGGGTGCGGCACCTTGATTGCCACGGCCCGGCCGTTACGCGTGTCAACGCCGCGGAAAATGGAGGCCATACCGCTTCTGGCCACAAGGCTGTCAACGCGGTAGTGATCGAGCTGGTCGCCGGGATGGAGTCCACTCATGTGGGAAGCAGGCTAGAATCTAACAGCAGGCGCCGGTCCGCATCAATACAGTTTATAGGGCCGTCCGCGATACATACCCATGCGTTCGACATCCCGGACGCGGATCAATTGAACGCTGATATTATCATCGCCCCCACGATCGTTAGCAAGAGCGACCAGTTTTTCAGCCGCGGCGTGCAGGTCCATGCCGTGGCTGCAAACAGCGGCCATTTCCGAACCAACCACGGCGCCGTGCAGACCGTCCGAGCACAACAGAAGAATATCCCCGGCGAAGACCTGATGGTCGTTGCTGTCCACGTTCGCCACAAGTTCGGTTCCCAGCGAACGGCTCAGGATGTGCCGTGTCTCGGACTCGCCTGCCTCTTGCGCGGTGACCAAACCTAACCGAACTTGCTCGCTCGAAACCGTGTGATCTCGCGTGATCTGCGCCGCCCTGCCATTTCGGATCAGATAGCAGCGTGAATCGCCGACATGCGCCACCACCACGCGGTCATATCGCAAAGCACACGCCACCAGAGTCGTAGCCATTCCTGCGGAGGTTGGCCCACCCGCTACCGCGGCTTCAAAAACACCCAAGTTCGCTTGTTGGACCAGCCGCGGTAAGAGTGTAGCGTGGGGCTCGCCATCCTTCGCTCGCCGAAATCCGTCGATCATGCGTTCGATGGCTGTATGGGACGCCACTTCCCCTTTTTCATGCCCTCCGACTCCGTCCGCAACGGCGAACATCCACCCGTGCGTCCGAGCCTGCGCGGGAGTCGCCGGGATCACGTGGCCCAAACAGTCTTCATTGTGATCGCGAACGCGCCCAACATCGGTTCGTTCCACGAATTCTAGGTCAAGCATATGTCCGGAGGCGGAAAGTTTGCCTGAAACGGCCAAGGGTGGGCCGCTTCGGAGCGCGGAACTCTCGGATTCCTCAAAAATGATATCGACATCCGAAACCGAAATTCGGACAGGCAAAATTGCCTGTCCGAATTTCCTGGCTAATCGAGCTAGGTTCATATTACACCATTACGTACGGCTGGTGACCAGTGTTGTCCGCCCGGTGCTCTTGCTGGAGCGGAGAAAGTAAATCCCGCCGTAGATCGCCCAGACCAGCGCGATTCCCAAGGCGAGCAGTGGCTCTTTCGCGGTACCATACCCCATGAACGGTCCTATGAGATAAAACGCCATGCACCCTAAATTGGCCACGAGTCCGAACAACGGAATCAGCAGGTGACGCACGAGCTTGAAGTTAGGGTGATTGTGGTAAGCGACCATGCAGATGATGCAGCTCAGGCCGTAGAGCAGGAACGTGCCGAAGTTCGACGCCAGCGTTACGGTGAGCAGTGAATTGGGTAGAGCTGCCATCTTGTCGTGGCTGGTGTATCCGACGCTGGACCATATGCTGTGTGGCAAGGCCTGGATCGCTGCATCCGTCGGTGCGCCGGCATCGCCGAAGGCCATCGTTACACCGATGCATCCGATAACGGCCGAAATGATCGCCAGCGTCCAGATAGCGCGGTGGGGGCTCAGGTTTTTGTCGTGCAGCATGCCGAAGTGCTCCGGCACCTCGTTGTCCTTGCCCATCGCGTAGGTGACGCGAGCGCCGGTGTTGAGGCAGGACAGCGTCGTTCCGATCAGTGCAAGGAATACGGTGACCGCTTCCGCCAGCATGAAAGCTCTCCCGTGTCCCTGTCCGAACACCGCATCTCCGACCATGATCATCATGTCGCCGATCGGCGCTGCCGAGCCTGCGGCACTCTGCAACGTGTAACCGCTATTTAAGAAATACGCGGCGCAGAAATACTCAATCAGATAGCAAAAGGCCCCCTGAATGAGAAGCGACAAAATGACTGCGATTGGAATGTCACGCTTGGCATTCTTGGCCTCACCGCCCATCGCCGTCACCGACTCAAATCCGACTAGGATCAAAATCGCCACGGTAGCCTGAACGAATACCCAGCCCCATTTGTGCGGTGCGATGACCGATTTTGCGTCGGGGTGCGACAAGAAGTTTCCGCTAGCATCGTAGTAGGTGTAGTCGATGTGGTACGGCACCGGCTTTCCACTCGCATCGAGCTTGGGTTGCGGCACCATATTGGCATCGCGGGTTATAACGTCCGTCGCTGTCCCGTTCACCATTTGGCTTGTAGTGGCGAACTCATACGAATAGGCTTCGCCGCTCGTCGAATCGAACTGGAAGGCCACGCTTCCCGGCGGATGGTTCATGCGATAACCGAGGGCCATAACGGAGAACACAAGCAACGCGGAGATCTGAATGACGTTGACCGCGATGTTCACGCCCGTCGAGCCGTTGACCCCGCGGTGAGCGATGTAGGCGACTCCGAAGGAAAACAGTACAGCGACCAGACCCATGAAAATCGGTCCGGGATTCGACGCGCTCATGGCGTTCGGCCAGAGCGTGCCCACGACGTATCCGACGAAAATTCCCGTGACACCCACCATCACCCCGGGGTAAATCCAGTAATAAAGGTGTGAACCCCAGCCGACGATGAACTTTGAGAGCCGGGCGTACTTCCAGGCCTTTTCGTGATTCAGAAACGATTGTTCCGCAAAAAAATACGAACTACCCGTCCCTGGATACAGCTTGGCCATTTCGGCGTAACAAACAGCTGTTGCCAAACAAAGCAGCAGGGCGACTACGATGCCCAGCCACATCGCCGGTCCTGTCGCGCCGGTTGTTGCCTGAATATAAAACGTGAGCCAAAGGAAAGCGCCGGGAGCAATGAGCGCCATCGCGTTCATCGTCAACCCGGTTAATCCTAAGGTTGGTGTCATTTTTACTTCGCCGGTGTTTTCCGCCATGAAATCTCCTTTATTTATTCTTTACCTCTGTGCGCGAGCCCGTCGAAAAGAGCCGATCGATGCCGAGACCCGAAATACTAGAAGGGTCTCTGGAAGTAGTAAAATGCAACGTTTCGATGTCCCAAATCACCGATTCGGATGTCATTCACTCGTGGAAACGCGAGGCGATTTTCGATCCTTTTGACTCGAAAGAAACGAAAAAACTCGTTTGATTTTTCTCTCTGTTTGCCTGCAACATGCTCATATGGATGGAGTTGGTATCTGTTTGCCGTTCTCGCTTTCGTGCGATCCCGTTGCTGGCACGGATCGAATCCGGAAAGCGTGCCGCAGGCCGATTCGTTATTCCTATCGATCACATAGAAATTGATAAATCCCGGTTGACGCTCGCTGGAGGTAAAAGTCAATTTCTCGCACGCGTGATCGATGGTTCGTTGCAGGTGCGCAAACGGTCGTCACGAAACTTCTGTGTCGAAGTGTTACCTTTGTCGGGACAACGCGCGTTGTTGCAAGCTGCGGTTGTGATATTTTAACCGTCGTCGTATACAGCGCGGCTGATCGATTCGGTCTCTTCGGGAGCTTGCAGAATGCGGTTTGTTGGTTTCTTGTTGTTATTGGCCGGATGGTTCCTTGTTCTCTCGGCCGTTGTGCTCTTGGCAGCTCCTGTTTCGCGCGCTGCATTCGTTTTCGCGGGTATAGCTGTTGAGGCTTTAGGACTAGCATTCGTCTTTCGATCTCATTCCATACCGCGCGAGAAAAAAGGATAGCCTCCATGCCCCTGTCTGGATTCACGGAAATTTCAACAGTGGTTTGCATGTTTCTCATCTTTCTTACGCCGCTGGCCGGGGCTGGGCTCGCTCTCATCAATGCCGGATTAGGAAGATCGCATAGCGCCGCGCAAAGTATGATGGCGTCGCTTTCCGCGTTTTCGGTTGCCGGTTTGGTTTATTTTGTTTGCGGATTCGGTTTTCAGGGGTTTATCGGCAGCCACGCGCACGCTTTTACGTTATCGGCTAAGGAATGGAATTGGATCGCGGCCGAGCCGTTTTTCTTTCGACGGCTGGGACTCGACGGTTCCCGCGCATCGCTGGCCGCGCTGCTCCAGATTTTCTCGGTGGGCTTGGCAGTATTGATTCCACTGGGAAGCGGCGCGGACCGCTGGCGTCTGCGCGCAAGCTGCCTTTCGGCCGCTGTGCTGGCTGGGTGGACGTATCCACTCTTTGCGCATTGGGTATGGGGTGGAGGCTGGCTTGCCCAGCTTGGAGCGAATTACGGCCTCGGTTATGGATTCCTTGACGTCGGCGGTGCCAGCTCGATCCATGTATTGGGAGGCCTAACAGCATTGTCCGCAACCTGGATCCTGGGGCCCCGGCGGGGGAAATATTCCGCGGACGGCATGGCTCCGGCGATCCCTGGCCACAATGCGGTGCACGTTTTGTTCGGTTGCTCGCTGGCCCTGCTCGGATGGCTTGGGCTCAATTCCGCTGGCGCGATTCTGTTCAATGGCGGGCAGCCTGGAGGCTCCGTACTGATTGCGATGAATACTTTACTGTGTGCGGCCGCATCCGCGCTTACCGCGGCTGTCATCACAAAAGTTCGTTTTGGGAAACCG
Source organism: Candidatus Acidiferrales bacterium (assembly GCA_050014735.1). Lineage (GTDB taxonomy): Bacteria > Acidobacteriota > Terriglobia > Acidiferrales > UBA7541 > Palsa-360. Next base: position 24,028 of record JBEKCU010000009.1, read on the forward strand.
GACGCTTCGCTTACCGCGAATGGATGGATTGGTGGATTAGTTGCCAGCAGCGCGGCGTGCGCGTTCGTGGTTCCCGCGGAGGCAGTTGTCATCGGTTCGATTGCCGGCGCTGTAATCACATTCTCCGTGGAATGGTTTGAGTTAAAGCTGGAAGTGGACGATCCAGGGGGCGCGGTTTCCGTACATGCCGTCGGCGGGATCTGGGGAATTCTGGCCCTCGGAATATTCGCCCGGTTCAACGGCCCCGTCTCTAACATCGCCGGCCAGGTCCTGACGCTTCCAGATGGTACTGCCTCTGGACAATGGCTGGCGCAGTTGATCGGAGTAGCGACGCTGCTTGGCTTTGTGCTGCCTCTTACCTATGGTGTCAATTGGGTTCTTAACCGCTTCTATCCGTTCCGCGTCCCAATCGAGGGCGAACGGCAAGGGCTTGATCTTTACGAGTTGGGCGCCGGAGCATATCCGGAATTTGTGACCCACAGCGACGAATTCATTCCCCGGTAGCACGACTCTCCGGAATTCGACTCCGGTTCCTCATTCAGCGCCATTGAGTTTTGCTATAGTTGGCAAATGAACTCGAGCCCCGGCAATTCCCGAAAATTGGCTCCAATTTGGAGGGCGCTCATTGAAATCGGTTTCATCATTTTCCTGTTCTATTCCAATCTCTTGATGGGTGAATTCACCCACAGTAGCCGCCAGGGAAAGAGCCTAGCTTTCGCAATCCACGACGAGTTTACTTTTACTAATCTAATGATTGCCATCTTTTGCGGAATAATCGGCTACGTCGTTGTCGAATATCTTCGAAAGAAAGTTTAAATTCGCTGGTCAGGAAATGGTTTGTAATTGATTTACCTGGTGAACCGACTTTACCACCGCAAATCGGTCTCGGTAGGCTGCTCGTAATCCACGCCTTCCACTTCAAAGCCGAATAAGCCGCGAAATTCACGCTGAAAACTGGAGAAATCGCTCACGGCGCGGAGATTTTCGGTAGTGACCTGCGGCCACAACGCAGACACTTCAGCTTGCACGTCGGAGCGCATTTCGCGATCGTCCAGGCGAAGGCGCCGCGCGTCGTCGAGTTTCAAAGGGCCGACAGTAAAGAGAAAATCGGTATACAGCCGTCGCATCTGTTCGAGCGGCCCTTCTTCCAGTTCTTTTTTCTTCATCGCCAGGGGCAGCAAACTCAAATACAGCGGCACCACCGGAATCGCCGCTGACGCCTGAGTGACCACGGCCTTGTTTACGGAAACCCAGGCGTTGCCGCCCAGCTTGCTTGCCAGCGCGGCATCCAGATCGCTCGCCGCGCGCTCCAAATCTTTTTTTGCTTGCCCGATCGTGCCATCGCGATAAATCGGCCATGTAATTTCCGGTCCGATGTACGAGTAGGCCAGTGTCCGTGCGCCTTCCGCCAGCAGGTTTTCTTCTATCAGCATTGCCATCCAACGGCGCCAATCCTCGCCGCCCATCACGGCGACGGTATCGGCAACCTCGCTTTCATTCGCTGGTTGCAATGTGACGTTCACCACCTTTTCCGAATCGAGTTCGATCGTTCGGTTGGTGTACGGTTGCCCCACCGGCTTCAGCACGGAATTATGCACCTGGCCCGTGCGGGGATCTGTGCGTTTCGGCGAAGCCAGGGAATAAATCACCAGGTCCACGGGCCCCATTTTGCTTCGAAGCGCGTCAGCGGTGGCGCGCTTGATGTCATCCGAGAACGCATCGCCATTGATGCTCGCCGCGAACAGGCCGTCACTCTTTGCAATCGAATGCAGCGCAACCGTATTGTAGTGGCCTGCGGTCGCGGTCTTATCGCCATCCGGGGGCCTCTCAAAAAAAACGCCGAGAGTCTTGGCTCCATAGCCCCACGCGGCGGCGATGCGTGAAGCAAGTCCGTACCCGGTTGACGCACCGATCACGAGGACATTCTTCGGACCCGTTTGTCCAGCGGGAATTTTCCCGCGCACGCCGGAAATCCAGCGTTCGACGTTTTTGCGACACCCTTCCGGATGCGCATTCACACAGATAAAACCACGCGAGCGGCGCTTGACAGTTTGAAGTGGCATATTCGAAGAAAGATACGTTATCGCGTGCGCTCTCGATTGTCCATTGGATATGGAAATCGGTGCACGGCATGCTTGTTGGCAACGGAAGCGCGCCAGTAGAACAGGCTTCAGCCTGTTTGCTTTTGATTTTAAGTGGCTAACCGGCGTAACAATTGACGCCAACTGCGAAAGGCAAAAGCAAACAGGCAAATGCCTGTCCTACCGCCGGCGCTGCCGAGAGCGGTCCCAGCGTTCGAGCTGCAAGGAACCGGAGTCACCGCCTGGAACTCTGGAGAATGAAACGGCCACCTGGCATTCCACGTGGCCGTTGCTCGATTGCAATGGAAGAAACTCCGCGACTCTATCGTTCGCTGCTTTCGTTGATCAAAGTATCGGCTTGTTCGATACTGCCTTTCGCAAGTTCCGTCTTAACGACCGACTTCTGCCCGGCGACCAAACTTACATCCGATTCGAAAGTCTTGTAGCCCGGCAATTCGACCTTGATTCGGTGCATTCCGGGACTCAGCAGCATGGAGTGGAAGGCCCCGCCGAGTTCACCCGCATGTCCGAGGTACCGATCGTCCACAAAGACCGCGGCTCGACTCGGCTTGACGTCAACTTTCAATTCACTGGTCACGGTAGGCCACGTGTCGCCGCTTGCTTTTTGCATTTTAACGGGAACCGTGAGTATCAGCTGCGGCTCGACAACGATTTTCTGGCTGAAATCCCGATAGCCTGCCTGTCGGATGGAAAGTTCGTGGTCGCCGGGTAGTAACAGGAGCTTTTTTCGATCCTTCAATTCGCCCAAATACCCAACGTACTGGCCGTCGATCCACACTCCAGAAGTTTTCTCCACCTTGCCGGCGCCCTTAAATCGCACTTCTCCAAGAATCGGTGTTTGCGCGAAAATATTCGTGCACGCCGGATCGATGACGAAAGAGCACGCCAGGACGACCAAAAGACCGAACCATCTCTGCTTGGACCTTCTTTGTTCAGTAGACATCGTTCCCCCTTTTTCGCCTGCATTGAATTCCGTACCCTAGGCGATACTAAAACCTGTTCAAGCACGTTTCTCTCCAGTAGACATCGTATTTGAGAACAGTAATTGCTTCAGTGCCTATTAGATCGAGGATTCAAGGCCGGCGGAGATGCGTGCGAAGCCTATATTTCTTACCACTTCGCGCATTTTTTCCCGTGCCCGGATTTGGGAAGTCGCTCGCGTTACGATATGATTTTGCACAATGGACATTCTTCTGAGTGAAGTTGAAACCAGAGTACTGGGCTCCCTTGTCGAAAAAGATCTCACGACGCCTGAATATTACCCGCTTTCTCTGAATGCCCTCGTCAATGCGTGCAACCAGAAATCCAATCGTGATCCCTTCATGAACCTGGACGAAGAGGCCGTGCGAGAAGCTTTGCGCGGCCTGGATAAAAAGGGGCTGGCGGGACCTGCTGACAACATGGTCAGCCGCGTGACCAAGTACGAACATCGTCTTCAGGAAGCCTACAATTTCAATCGCCACGAAATCGCAATTCTGGCTGAGTTACTGCTGCGAGGCCCGCAGACTCCGGGAGAACTTCGCAGCCGCGCCGACCGCATGCACAAATTCGACGATCTCGGCATCGTCCTGTCTACTTTGCAGCGTTTGATGAGACGTGAACCGCCCCTTGTGAAACTCCTCCCCAAACAGCCTGGCACGAAAGAAGCTCGCTACGCGCACCTGCTCTCCGGGGATGTTCAATCATGGACGCCCGAGCCATCCACGGAAGCGTTCGCTCCCTCAACATCGGTCGATCGTGACCGAGTCGCGCGGCTGGAAAATGAACTGGCGGATATTCAGAGAGAGATTACGGATTTAAAGCAGCAATTTTCGTCGTTCCGAAAACAGTTTGAGTAAGGCCTTGGTACTCAATTCGGTCCGGTGGTAAACGCGAGCGTCACCAGCGTCTTTTGCTCGAGTTCGTGCGCTTTTGCTGAACCCGTCGCTGGACTTGCGCTGGCCGAGCGCTTTACCGAGCGCACGGGAATGTTCTGAATGTAGTGCTGGATGCGCGGCAGCACATACGACAGCGCGCCCATATTGGCCGGCTCTTCCTGTACCCAGACGATTTCGCGGGCGTTTGGATGGCGCGCCAGTTCCGCGCGAAGTTCATTCTTCGGAAACGGATAGAGCTGATCGAGAAAAACGATTGCCGTTTCGATATCGCCGCGTCTTTTTCGCTCGTTGCGCAATTCATGACCGATTTTTCCGGTGCAGATCAGGATCCGTTGCGCGGAGGAGACTTCAAGGTCGGGCACAACCCACTGGAACCGGGGACGCGCAAAATCCTCAATCGACGACGACGCGTCGGGATGCCGTAGCATGCTCTTTGGCGTGAACACGATCAGCGGCTTGCGCCATCGCCGCATCGCTTGGCGGCGCAGCAGGTGGAAATATTGCGCGGCATTGGACGGCTGGCAAACCTGAATATTGTCCTCGGCGGCCAGTTGAAGGTAACGCTCGATCCTCGCGCTCGAATGCTCCGGGCCCTGGCCTTCGTACCCGTGCGGCAAGAGCAGCACCACACCGGAGGGAAGGTCCCACTTGTCCTCGGCCGCGCTGATGAACTGGTCGATTATGATCTGTGCGCCGTTCGCAAAATCACCGAACTGTGCTTCCCACAGCACCAACGCCTCCGGGTAGTCGCGGCTGTATCCGTACTCAAAGCCGAGCACTGCGGCCTCGGACAACGTGGAGTTGTAAATTTCGCAGCGGGCCTGGCCGGGAGACATATGTTCGAGAGGCACGTATTGCGCTTCGTTGAGCGTATCCACCATCGCTGCGTGACGCTGGTTGAACGTTCCGCGCCTCGTGTCTTGCCCCGTGAACCTCACGGGAGTGCCGGAAAGCAGCAGCGTTCCGAATGCCAGCGCCTCGGCCATGCCATAATCCACGGGCCGTTTTCCGTGGCCCATTTCGCCGCGCTGCTCGAGCAGCTTTTTCAGTTTCGGATGAATCGAGAAATCCGGCGGGTAACTCGTCAGCCTGTCGGTTACTTCCCCAAGTTTCTCTAGAGCGATCCCGGTATCCACTTCGTAGGCGTTGTCGAAGCGGCCCCGCTTGTACGGCGCCCAGTACGACGGCAGCCTGCGAAGGCGCGGCTTTTTCTGCATTTCGCTGGCAGCCTTGTGCGCGCCTTCCAGCTCATTGCGCACCGCTTCAACCGTTGGCGCCGCGTCCATCCCGGTCTGCTTCGCGTAAATTTGCCAAAGCGGCGGATGGTCCTTGATTCTCGCGTACAGCAACGGCTGCGTGATCGTCGGGTCGTCCACTTCGCTGTGGCCGTGGCGGCGGTATCCGATCAGGTCGATCACCACGTCGCCGCAAAACGCCTGGCGGTAGTCGAGCGCGATTTGTCCCACGCGCACCACAGCGTCCGGGTCTTCACCATTGACATGAAAAATAGGAACCGCCTGGCGCTTGGCCAGCGAAGACGCAAAACGGGAAGAATGCAATTGCGGCGGCTCGGTTGTGAACCCGAGCAGATTATTGACAATGACGTGGATCGTTCCCCCGACCGTGTAAGCCGTGAGATCGGCAAAATTGAGCGTTTCAGCCCACACGCCTTGGCCGGCAAACGCCGCGTCGCCGTGCAGAACCAGCGGGAGAACTTTCGTGCGCGATGTCGCGTCGCCAATGCGCGTCTGTTTTGCGCGAGCTCGTCCGATGACAACGGGATCGACGGCTTCCAGATGGCTCGGATTCGAAACAAGATGAACGCTTAGCTTTCTTCCTCCGCGCGTCCGATACTCGCCGGTGGCGCCGACGTGGTATTTCACGTCACCGCTGCCGAGCACGCTGCGCGGGTCCACGTCCTCGAAGCCCGCGAAAATATCAGCGGCGCGTTGTCCCGCGATGTGCGCCATCACATTCAACCGCCCGCGATGGCTCATGCCGAGCATGATTTGTTCAGTGCCCACCTGGGCCGCCGCGTCCAATACCCGATCGAGAAGCGGAATCAGCGCGTTCACTCCTTCGAGCGAAAATCGCTTACTTCCCAGATAGCGAGCCTGAAGTACTTGCTCGAACAGTTCGGAACGAACCAGCCGCTCCAGAATGTAGGCACGATCCGGTTCCGGGCGGATGGACTCGATCCGCTCGCAAATCCATCGCCGCCGCACGGGGTCGTCGATATGCTCGAATTCCGCGCCGATCGTGCCGCAGTAGAATTTGCGCGCGGCGGCAGCGGCATCGCCATCCACGATCAACTCGGGATGTACGATAGGCGTGAGAAAGCCAAGCGGATCGAGGTTCGCCGCGAGATATCCCCACCGCCGATAGCCTTCCAATACCTGCTCGGTTTCGGCGCTCACCTGGCTCGTGATTTCCGGCATTTCGATTACTTCCTCGCTTCCCAAAATCAGTCAGCTCAGTCTAATTTCCACAACCACCATTCTATCAAACGTGCCGGTCAAGAATCGCCCCAGGAACAATTTCGACGAAAGGCTGTCGCAAGTTCGAGGCGGACACGCTGGGGTTGCGGCTGCCCACACGGAAAGGCACAATCCATGGACGAGGCTGCCGTGCTGCGTATTGTTCCTGCTTTTGGCGAACCTTTTCTCTCGCACGCGCGGAATTTGTTTCGCGAATACGCCGCCACGCTCGAAGGGTTTCACCGCTTACCGAATTTTGATCTGGAAGTAGCTTCTCTGCCCAGTCCCTATGCTCCCCCGGGCGGCCGCATTCTGTTGGCGGTCAGCGACGAAGCAGAAAATCCGGACTACGTAGCGGGCTGCGTTGCGCTGCGCAGTCTTGACCGTGGCGTATGCGAAATGAAGCGACTGTATGTGCGTCCCACGTTCCAACGTAAAGGCGTGGGACAAAAACTGGTCGAGGCACTGATTGCGGAAGCACGTTCCATCGGTCACGAACGGATGGTTCTGGATACGTTGCCGTCCATGGCGGAAGCCCATAAACTCTATGTACGGTTCGGATTCCGTGAAATCGCCTCGTACCAGAAAAGCCCGATTCCCGGGGCGCTCTTCTTCGAGTTGCGTTTGCGGCGATGAGACTATCCGGATCAACCCCCGTAAATTTTCTGAATCTTCTCCGCCAGGTCGAAATCGTTTCTGGTAATTCCGCCCGCGCTGTGCGTGGAAAGGTCCACGGTGACCTTATTCCACGAGTTTGACCAGTCAGGATGATGATCCATTTTCTCTGCCGCAAGCGCCACCCGCGTCATGAAGCCGAACGCGTGCGCGAAGTCCTCGAACTCGAACACGCGGTGCAGATTCCCGTTCTCAACGCTCCAGCCGCCGACCTTTTTTAGTTCCGCCGCCACTTCGTGATCTGAAAGCTTCGCCGCCATCGCTGCCCTCCGACCTTGTTTTATCCCGTGTGCATTATCCGCCGACAACGCGGCACGCACAAGCATGGCGACCTTTCCATCGCGTCAGGTGGAGGAATGTTACGTCGGATCATGCCACGCGAGACATAAGCGTCGAATAGAAAGACTGCAACACAGCTCGGCGGAGCCACGCTGTGTTCTCCGTGTTAAAGCTTCTGTCTTGGTTCCGTCCGAACCGACACCCACACGTGAGCCCACCGGAGGTTGACACGGCGGAACAGGAGGGCTAGGCTCTCGCACGAAGGGGAAGCTTGGAACGGGAATTCCTGTCGGTATTGAATCACACATCGATTTCCCAGCTCCGGTGCGCGGATTTGCAGGCTGACGCAAGCGATCGGGTACCTGATTTTCATGAGGCTCGGTGGCAGCCTCTCGGTTTACACCGGTTAGACTGAAGTGCGGGATTGGACACTGATCGGTAGTGGGCCGCTATCTTTTCAAACTGATGCACTACCGACCGATCATTTACCACGGCCTGCCCGGAGGCGCTTATGTACGCGAGAGTCTGGAAATTTGTAATCCTCCCCGGAAAAGTCGAGAAGTTCACGGTTGCTTGCAGATCCGCGATTCCGATCCTGCAACGACAAGCTGGATTTCGTAATCTTCTGGTGCTGCGAAGCGGTCCTGGCGAAATGCTGGAAGGGACGGTAATTTCCGTGTGGGACTCGCTGGATCATCTTCGCAACAGCGAAACCACCGCGTTTCAGGAAATGCTCGCCCGAGTCCTTGCCCTTTGTGAGCCGCGTCCCTCCATGCGAGAGGAGGAGGTCCTGATCAGCGAAATTGCGTCTCCCGATCCCGACGACACGGTCACGAAATTTTAGCGGCATGCCGTGCCGTGCACGGCGGTCGATCCATCGACTACCGGCGTCGTGACCGCCATGCCACCGATTTAAGTTTAAGGTGCCAACCCGCTTCTTGTAAGAGTGACGGACGAAGACCGCTCGTTCCGGGTTCTATCCCATCAAAACTACCGTCACGGCGTTAGCTCATGGGTTATACTCCCTCGATCCTTAGTTGGCGGGAGCCCGTGACGATCCTCCCCGGCACACGTCTAGGGCCCTATGAAATCCTCTCCCCGATTGGCGCGGGCGGGATGGGAGAGGTTTACCGCGCCCGCGACACGCGCCTGGATCGTATCGTCGCCATCAAAGTTCTGCCGGATGCGTTTGCGCACGATCCCGAGCGGCTCTCCCGCTTTCAGCGCGAAGCAAAGATGCTGGCGGCGCTGAATCATCCCAACATCGCCACGATTTACGGAATGGAGCAATCTGGCGGAACGAGTTATCTGGTGATGGAGCTCGTCCCCGGCGACACGTTAGCTGATCGTATCAAGCGCGATGGAGCGCTTCCGGTCGAAGAAGCTCTAGCGATTGCGAAACAGATTGCGGAAGCGCTCGAAGCCGCTCACGAAAAAGGAATCATTCACCGCGACCTCAAGCCTGCCAACGTAAAGGTCACTCCTGAAGGCGTAGTAAAGGTGCTGGACTTTGGTTTGGCGAAGGCTTTCGAGGGCGATGCATCGGCTGAGAGCATCGCAAACTCACCTACGCTGAGCATGGCGGCGACGATGCAGGGGGCGATCCTCGGCACAGCCGCCTACATGTCGCCGGAGCAGGCGCGGGGAAAATCAGTCGATAAGCGCACCGACATTTGGGCGTTCGGCGTGGTCCTCTATGAGATGCTTACCGGAGAGGAGCTTTTTGCTGGCGAAACGGTGTCCGATACGCTGGCGGCCGTGCTCCGGCACGAACCCGACTGGCGCAAGATACCCGCGCGATTGCAGCCCTTACTACGCTCGTGCCTGGAACGAAATGCGAAAAAGCGACTTCGCGACATCGGCGATGCGGGGTTGCTGATTCAAGAGACTCCCGGCGAGCCGGCCGAGCTGCACAGCTTAGCCTCCAGTCCACGATGGTTGTGGGCCGTGACGGCTGCCGCGTGCATCGTCGCGGCTGGGCTTGCTGTGATCCATTTCCGAGAAAAACAGGCCCCGCCGCCGGAAACGATCCGATTCCAGATTCGGCTTCCCGATAAAGTGGTCTTTACGCGGAGCGCCCATCTCTCCCTATCGCCCGACGGCCACCACGTGGCCTTTCCGGCGGTCGGTGCGGACGGCCACACTGGAATCTGGGTGCAGGACCTGGATGCCCAGGAAGCCCGGGAGCTTCCCGGAACCGATCCAACCATCGATACGCCGCCTCTTTTCTGGTCGCCTGACAGCCATTTCATTGCCTTTGACTCCGGCAGTAAAATTCGGAAGGTCGGCGTGATGGGAGAGCCGCCCCAGGACATCTGTGATCGGCCGAGTGCGAAGTACCCGCCGATCGGAGGTTCTTGGAATCGCGAAGGCATTCTTATTTTCGGAACCAGCGGATCCGGCCTCTGGAAAGTTCCCGCCGCGGGAGGATCGCCCGTCCCTCTCACCGTTTTGGATGCATCCCGGCACGAACGTGAGCATGAGCTTCCGGTCTTTCTCCCGGATGGCAGGCACTTTCTCTACTTTCGGAATTCAACTGCGCCGGAATTCACCGGCGCCTACGTGGGTTCCTTGGAGGATCTTCCCGAACATCAGAGCGAAAAGCGGGTCTTGGCTTCTGGGTTTGGAGCCAGCTTTGTCCCTTCGGACAACGGGGATTTCGCTCGATTGCTCTTCATGGCAAATGGCAATTTGATGGTCCAGACTTTCGATTTAGGCAAGCTTGACGTTATTGGCGAGCCCTCTCCGGTCGCCGAGCGCATCGACACCGCATATGAAACGGCCCACTTTTCTGCAAACCCTAATGTCCTTGTCTACAAAGAGAAATCTCCAGACGTCGGATTTCAACTAACTTGGTTTGACGATCAGGGCAAAACGATCGGACATGTGGGGGACCCCGCCCCGTACATTACAACAATTCGAGTTTCTCCCGATGGAACGCGGGTAGCCTTCTCGAAGGGTGTCAACGCTGATTCCGACCACGACCTCTGGTTGGCCGATCTCAAACGGGGCACCACTACGCGGTTTACGTTCGGTCCCGGAAAGAATGAGTATCCAGTCTGGTCTCCCGACGGCAGCGAGATCGTGTTCTCCTCGAATCGCGACGGGATTTACAATCTGTACCGAAAACCTGCCGATGGTTCGAAGGCCGAACAATTGCTTCTCGGGTCCAACGAAGACAAAAGGGCTTTCAGTTGGTCTCGCGACGGCAGATTCCTGGCGTACGGGGCCTTGCGAAGCTCTGGTCCAGAACAGGGGTCGGCTCTTCCCATGCACGGGGATTCCACGCCCATCCCTCTTTCCGGCCCGGGGTCTACCTCGGCTCGGTTTGAATTCTCCCCGGATGGGCGCTGGATCGCCTACAACTCCAATGAAACTGGCGTGTCTGAAGTCTATGTGCGGGAATTTACGGGCACAGCGGAGTCCGCCGCAACCGGCGGCAAATGGATGATCTCGAAGGATGGAGGGCTTTTCCCGCACTGGCGCGCGGATGGGAAGGAGATCGTGTACACGACTGCCGATCAGTCCACGCTCATGACGGTTAGTGTCGATACCAGCCATTCGTTTCAAGCCGGAACCCCACAAATGCTATTTCGGATGCCGGTGGATCGAGGCGGGACGAACGTCGTGGCGCCAACCGCCGACCTGAAAAAGTTCCTGATGGGTGTCCCTGTCGAACAGAAAGCCGCCCAGTCGTTTACGGTCATTCTGAACTGGGCTTCGGCCTTGAAGAAATGACAATCGCTGCATCAGGTGTGCGAAAACTAGCTCGGCCGCTAAGTTGCGATCAGCCGTTCGCAGACATGGAGGCAGGTGCGCGCTATCCCGATTGCGGCGAAAGTCCCAGGGTGTCATTCTGAGCGAGCGAAGAATCCCTCTTTTTGTGGATTCAAATCGAAAAGAGATTCTTCGCCCGCTCAGAATGACATGCGGAAGATGTTTTCCCGACAGCCTGTGTAACGTGAGGCAGCTCAAATCAACGCTCCAAAGGAGTCATTGCGGATGAATTTCATGAAACGCCATCTCAAGTTCGTCGCGCTTGCCGCGCTTGCTTTTTGTCTTCTCTCGCTGCATCCGGCAACGCAAGCCCAGAGAGGCAGCGGTGGCGAGCATTGGGTCGGCACATGGACCACCGCCCAGGTTGGGCGGCCACAGAATCCACCGCCGCCTCCCCCGCCGGGACCGATTGCGGCGCCTGTACCAGGCCAGCCGGCGATTCCGGCGCCACCGCCGCAGCCGGCGATTCCCCTGCCGTTCATGCACTTCAACAATCAGACGCTGCGCCAAATCGTGCACGTCGGTATTGGCGGCAATCGAGCACGCATCGCGCTCAGCAACACGTTCGGGACAATGCCGGTGACAATTGCCGCAGCCGAATTGACGTTGCGCGACAAAGAGGCGGCGATCGTTCCGCAATCGGCGCGCGTACTGAATTTCAGCGGGCGGCCCACGATTAGCATCCCGGCGGGCGCGATGGTCTACAGCGATCCTGTCGACCTCAACGTTCCACCGTTGGGCGATTTGGCCATCGACCTCTACCTGCCCGGTGACACCAACACGCCGTCGCCGCTCACCATGCACGTTGGCGCGTT
>JBEKCU010000010.1:0-34448 GCA_050014735.1 Candidatus Acidiferrales bacterium
TGCGGAGAAACGCTACCGGCGTGCGTTCGGTAATTTCAACGCGAATCCGGTTCGGCAGCACCCGCTGCACTCCCGCCTGTTCGATCCATGCCAGGGATTCGATCGCCTTGCGGCGCTCCGTCAGCGGGATGCGAACAACGCTGCGTCCCATGTCCGCCTCAAATTTTTCGACGATAGCGTCGCTCGCCACGAACCGGTTCCCCACTATTTCGATTTGATCGGCTCCTTCTAGCATCACGCTTGGCGAAAACAGAAAGAAATGGGCCGCCTGATAAAGCACAAATCCGGCGGCAATCGCGGCAATTCCTCCCGCGAGAACCCGGCGGTACAGCGGCCAGGTTTTCCGGCTGAACTTGCGCTTGCGAATCTCCACCGGTTTCTGGCGGCGGAGATACTTTGGCTCCTCTTCGGCCAAAGCATCTGCTGGAAGATAATCCGGTTCGGCGCTCATGATTCCTTCCACACGATCACTTCTTCCTCGAGTTCAACTCCGTAACGCTCGCGCACGCGCTGGCGCACGTCTGCAATAAGCGCGAGCATGTCCGCGGCGGTTGCGTGACCCGCATTCACAAAAAAATTCGCGTGGCGGTCGCTGACGCGCGCGTCGCCCACCGAGTGGCCTTTCAAGCCAAGCTCGTCGATCATGCGTCCGGCGGAACCGCCCGGCGGATTCTTGAAAATACAGCCCGCGCTTTTTTGATTGAGAGGCTGGCTGGCGCGCCGCTTCTCATTGCAGACGCGAATTCCTTGAAGTATTTCGCTGTACGGTTTGGAGGGAAGTTCCAATCGCACCGCCAGCATAATATCATCGGGCGCAAAAGATGTATGCCGATATTCGAAATTTATTTCGGAGCCTCGCAGGGTCTCGATGAGGCCGGTCGAGGGCCGGAAGACCTGCACCTCGCGAACGAAGGTTCCAATTTGCGTGCCGTAAGCTCCCGCGTTCATTCGGAGCGCGCCGCCGATAGTTCCGGGGACTCCGATAAGGCCCTCCATCCCGCCCAGGTCGTGCTTGGCGCAAGTGGTCACCGTGCGGCCAAGATCGGCGGCACAATCCACCCACACGGAATTCCCTTCGAACCTTATGTCCGGATCCTGACGCGCGAGTTGAAGGATGACCCAGGGCAATTCGCCATCGGGGAGGAGCACGTTGCTCCCGCCACCCAGGAAGCGGTACGGTACACCTGCCTGCTTCAACAGCTTAACTAATTCGGGCAGAGACTCGTGCTTATGAATCACGAGGAGGTCGGAAGTTCCGCCAATACCGAGTGACGTTTTTTCCGCGAGCGACACCGCAGGTCTGTGCTCGATGCCAAGGGCACCGATGGCCGCAATCAATTTGGAATCGTTAATGCGCATGGTGTAACGAAACCCTCGCGCCCAGCAAAACGGCCAACTCTCCCGGCGCGCGGCTGACATTGCCCGCGCCGATGGTTAGAATTGCATCGCCAGGACGGGCCACGCGAAGCAATTCCTCGATTCCCTCCTGCATCGAGCTGTGGAAAATCACGTTCTTGTGACCGGCGGCGCGAATCGCATCCGCCAGCGCCTGCCCGCTAACGCCCGGGATTGGCGGCTCACCCGCGGCGTAAATGTCCATCAGAACCAACATATCGGCCTGATTGAAAGCGCTACAGAATTCATCCCACAGGTGCTTGGTGCGCGTGTACCGGTGAGGCTGAAAGAGCACGAGAACGCGTTCGAAATGGCAGCCGCGCGCCGCTTCCAGTGTGGCTCGAATTTCAACGGGATGATGGCCGTAATCGTCGACCAGCGTGATGTTATTGATAACGCCCTTGACGTCGAATCGCCGTCCCACTCCGGCGAATTCTTCAAGTCCGACGCGTATCAGCTCGGCAGGCACACTCAAATAAAGCGCAACGGCAGCGGCGGCGGCGGCATTCCGGACATTGTGAATTCCCGGAGGCCCGTTCAAATGGAACTTCCCGAGATCGTCTCCGCGATAGGTCAGGCGGAACGTACTCTCCAAGCCCAGGAGATCGATTTCGCTAATCACCAAATCCGCCTGGCTGGAAGTGCCGTATGTAATCACGGGCCGCTTCACATTCGGAATGATGGCCTGGACATTCGGCTCATCCAGGCAAAGAATGGCTGCACCGTAAAATGGCACACGATTGACGAACTGCGTGAAAATTTCCTGAATTTCCGGAAGCGATTTGTACGTATCGAGGTGTTCGCGGTCAATCGTCGTAACCACGGCAACGACAGGAGCGAGCAGCAAAAACGTGCGATCGCTTTCGTCGGCTTCGACAACCATGTATTCGCCGCGGCCCAGGCGGGCGGTCGAGCCGAGATGGTTCACGCGGCCTCCCACAACGAATGTAGGATCGAGCCCGGCAGCGGCAAGCACGCTCGCAGCCATCGAGGTTGTGGTGGTCTTGCCGTGCGCGCCGGCGATCGCGATGCCATATTTCAAGCGCATCAATTCGCCGAGCATTTCCGCGCGCGGGATCACGGGAATTTTGTGACGATGCGCTTCGGCCACTTCCGGATTGTCGCTGCGCACAGCGGAGGAAATCACCACGACGTGTGCGCCTTGAACCTGCTCGGCCTTGTGACCCTCGAAGATTTGAGCGCCCAGATTCTGCAAGCGTTCGGTAATCGCGGAGCTTTTAACATCCGAACCGGTAACGCTGTAGCCGAGCGTCAACAGCACTTCGGCTATGCCGCTCATGCCAATGCCGCCGATGCCGATTAGATGAATGCGCTTGAAATTGCGGAAAGTCACCATCATTATGGTTGGGCCTCCGGGCTCGAAACACAGCCCGCCGTGCGAATTTCCTAAACTTCCTCTGCTTCCTAAACTTCCTTTACTTCCCCCGCGCTCCGTTTGAGCGAAACACTCTCGATCAAATCCACAATTTCCTGCACCGCTCGCGGCGTCGCCAAGCGTCGCGCGTTCGCCGACATCGTCCGCAACTCAACGGGATGATTGAGCAACTGAAAAATTTCGTGCGTCAGACGCTCGGCGCTAAGCTGTGGCTCCGGGATCAATCGCGCCGCGCCGGCGCGCTGCATTTCCTGGGCGTTGCGCAACTGGTGGCTATCGGTGGAAGCGCCGAAGGGGATAAAGATGGCGGCGCGTCCGGCCGCCGCGATTTCCGCGGCCGTAATCGCGCCCGCGCGGCAGACAATCAAATCAGCCTGGGCAAACCGCTCTGCCATGTTTCCGATGAAGGGCAGAACCTCCGCATTGATTTCACGTCGCGCATAAGCAACACGAACAGCATTATAGTCGCGTTCTCCTGTCTGGTGAACGATTGAGATGCGATGTTTTTCCACAGCCAGCACATCGGCGGCATCCACGACCGTGCGATTGATGATCAGAGCGCCTTGGCTCCCGCCGGTAATCAAAATATGGAACGGTTTGGATGGCGCGCGCTCGGGAATTGCAAAAAATTCTGGGCGCACGGGAATTCCGGTCAGCACCGCCTTACTCCCCCAGAGCTTCGCCGGCGCCTCGTAGCCCGTGGCGATGCGCGTGGCCATGCGAGCCAGGACACGGTTTGTGAAGCCCGGCTCGGCGTTGGGCTCGAACACGACCGTGGGCAAACCTCTCAGCACCGCGGCAAGCATCATTGGCCCAGCGGCATATCCTCCGACTCCCAGCGCGGCAACAAATTTGTACCGGCGCAGTATCGAGAACGAATCCAGCATCGAGGGAACAAGTTTCGCGGCGTTGCGCGCGAACCTCATCCCGCCGATGCCCTTCAGGCCAGCCGAGCGAATCGTTTCCAAAGGAAATCCAGCCTCTGGCACCAGACGCGACTCAATTCCGCGTTTCGTTCCGACAAACACGACAGTCCTTTCCGCTCCTCGTGAAATCCATTCCCGGGCGACAGCCAGCGCGGGAAATACGTGTCCCCCCGTGCCGCCTCCGGCAATCAACAATTTCAAACTTCGAGTCTTCGTCTCCGTCACGGCTGCGTCACGCTTTGCTCCGAGCCACGCGCCCGGTCAATCGCTCGATCAATCTGCTTGCTGGCTGATGTTCAGCAGCACACCGGTTGCCAGCAGCATCACCAGCAGGCTCGATCCGCCATAGCTGATGAAAGGCAATGGAATCCCTTTGGTTGGCATCATCCCCAAGACGACGCCGAGATTGATCAGGGCCTGGCTCAGGACCATCACCGTGATGCCCAGCGCGGCGAGCCGTCCAAATTCATCCGTGGTCTTGAACGCGGAGCGCATCCCGCGCCAGCCGTACATCGCAAACAGTCCCAGAACAATCGCTCCGCCGATGAAACCGAGTTCCTCGCAAAGCACCGCAAAAATAAAATCCGTGTGCGCCTCGGGCAAATAGAATAACTTCTGTTTACTTTCCATCAGGCCGACGCCGGTGAAACCGCCGGAACCGACCGCAATCAGCGATTGCAGCAACTGGAAGCCGCGACCTTGCGGGTCCGACGTAGGGTCGAGAAAGGCTATGACGCGTTCATACCGGTATGAAACGCGCACGATCAGCAGATAAATAATCGGGAGGGATGCGAGTCCCGCCCCAACGATGTATTTTCCATTGAGGCCCGCGACGTACAGCATGGCGATCGCGATGAGAAAGATTTCCACGGCCGTACCGAGGTCCGGTTCGATGACGATCAAGCCGACCATGACAAGAACGGGCGCCAAGGCGGGAACGATCGTGTGCTTCCAATCGTTCATCGCGGAGCTGACGTCGGAACCTTCGGAGCGGCGGCGCCGTTCCAGAAACCAGGCCAAATAGAAAATCACCGCGAGCTTGGCAAGCTCGGAGGGCTGCACGCTGGCCGGACCCAGCCTGATCCAGCGATGGGTTGCGTGCGATTTATCCAGGAAAAATGCACCGGCCAGCATTACCAGGACACCGAACAAGGCGGTAAAAATAACTTCCGGACGCCGCAATTTGCGGTAGTCCATGTTCATCACGGCCATCATCCCGATTAACCCGATCGCCAGCCAGAGTAGCTGGCGCAACAGGAAGTGCGAGCCGTTGCCGTATTGGTCGCGCGCCGTGACAGCGGACGCGCTGAAAACCATGATCGCGCCAACCAGGCATAGGGCCACGGTCGAGCCAAACATCCATCGGTCGGTTTGGATCGGGCGGGGCATCCCAGCTAATCCTTTCGCGCGGGTTCGCCCGCCGCATTTTTTTGGGCTAGTTCACGGACGAGCTGTTTGAAGACGCGTCCTCGGTGCTCATAATTATCGAACTGGTCGAAGCTAGCGCAGGCCGGTGACAGCAGCACGGTATCGCCGGGCTTCGCGACTTCGGCGGCGATTTCCACGGCCCGCGCCAGCGTGCCCGCATGTTCGACTGGGACGGCGCCAGCGAGTTGCGACTCAATCTTTTCCGCCGAGCTTCCGATCAGCAGCACCGAACGAGCGTGTTCGCGCAAAGCGTCCTGGAGAATTGCGTAGTCGCAACCTTTGTCCTTGCCTCCCAGAATCACGATTACGTTGCCCGAAAATGCGTCCAACGCCTTAAGCGCCGCGTCAACATTCGTGGCCTTGGAATCGTTGAAATATTCCACGCCGTCCACCGTGGCGACATATTCAATCCGATGCTCGACGCCCGCAAAGCTGCGAACCCCTTCCGCCATCGCTTCCGGTTCAACGCCCACCAGCCTCGCAGCCGTCACCGCAGCCAGAACATTTTCAACATTGTGAACGCCGCGAAGCCCGATATCCCTGCGCCGCAGCAGCACGGTTTCGGTACCGGCCCGCCGGAATGCGATGACATCGTCGCGAACGAAACATCCGTTCTCGACGCGTTTTTTGCGGCTGAACCAGGCGACTTGCGGCCGCGCCGGCGCATATTGGGCGGCAGCTTCGTCATCCGCATTGATCACGGCGAAGTCTTCTTCGGCCTGATTTTCAAATACGCGCGCCTTGGCCCGCCCATAGACCTCGAACGACCCGTGGCGATCCAGATGATCCGGCGTTAGGTTCAGGAGCACAGCCACATCGGGACGAAACGCGGAAATCGATTCGAGCTGGAAGCTGCTGGCTTCGACCACCGTGAATCCCGAGTCGCTCGATACGTCCACGCGAGAGATCAGCGGCGTGCCGATATTTCCGGCCACCTGCACAGGCACGCCGGCGGTTTCAAGGATGTGGCCGATCAACGACGTGGTGGTGGTTTTGCCGTTCGAACCCGTGATGCAGATGAGGCGTCCCCGGAGAAACCTCCAGGCCAGTTCGATCTCGCTCCAAACGGGGACACCGATTGCCCGCGCTGCGGCCAGCGCAGGCATGGTTGGCGGAACGCCAGGGCTCGGAATAATCAGGTCCTGGTCGACAAACGTTTTCGCCCCATGTCCACCCAGCTCAAGCGTCACGCCCGCTGCGCGCAACTTCGCCGCGGTTTCGGCGATTTGCGATTCGGGGCGCTCTTCGGTAGCTGTGACGCGCGCTCCTCGCGCCGCGCAGAATAATGCCGTGGCGATACCAGTGCGGGCGAGTCCTACCACCAGCACTTGCTTGCCCGCGAGTTCTATTCCTGGCTTCAACGGTTTACCTCAATTTAAGCGTCGTCAACGAAAACAGCGCAAATACCAGGGCTACCACCCAGAAACGCACGATGATTTTCGACTCGCTCCATCCCTCGAGTTCGAAATGATGATGGAGCGGTGACATCCGAAAAATGCGCTTTCCGGTCAGCCGAAACGACGCGACCTGGAGAATCACGGAAAGCGCTTCCAGTACGAACACTCCGCCGACAAAAAACAGCAGGATCTCCTGCTTGATGGATACCGCGATCATTCCGATCGATCCGCCCAAGGCGAGCGATCCTACGTCCCCCATGAAAACTTCGGCGGGATGCGCGTTGTACCAAAGGAATCCAAGCGCCGAACCGACCAGCGCGCCGCAAAAAACGGTTAGTTCGCCGACTTCCGGCAAGTGCTGAATATCCAAATATGCGGCGAAACGCGCGAAACTTGTGACGTAGGTGAGAACGGTCAGCGCCCCCGCGGCAACCACCACGCAGCCGATCGCAAGCCCGTCCAAGCCGTCCGTCAGATTCACCGCGTTGGAAGATCCCACCACCACGCATACGACGAAGACAACGAATGGAAAATACGCCAGCGACCATAGATGCGGCCACGTGAGCAATGAATGGATCACCAGATCCGGATGAAAATTCTTGAAGAACGGGACACTGAGTTGCGTGGAGTATGAGCCACCGGCGGTGAGAGAAAGCAGAGCCAGCGCAACGCCGATACTGGCCAGGCACTGCAAAGCGAATTTACGCTTGCCGGTTAATCCCAAATTTCGCTTCTTCACCACTTTGCGATAGTCGTCGATGAAACCGATCGCGCCGAAGGCGAGCATCGTGAATATGGCGAGCCATACGTAAACATTTTCGAGGTCTCCCCACAGTAGCGTGGGAATTACAGTGGAGGCAACGATCAACACACCGCCCATCGTGGGTGTCCCGGCCTTCGATTGATGGCTCTTGGGTCCCTCTTCCCGTATAAACTGGCCGATCTGCAAGTCGCGCAATCGCCGGATCGTCCACGGGCCGAGCACAAGCGTGATCAGAAGCGCGGTGAGGCTTGCCAGCGCGGTTCGCACCGTGATGTAGCGAAATACATTGAGTGCGTGAAAGTATCGCTGCAGCAGATGGTAGAAGAGATAAAGGAGCATCTTAGCCGCGCTCCTTCACAATGCCGCGCGTAACCCTCGCCTCAGACTCTGAACTTGAACGCGGGAAACGCGCGTCCAGGGCCTCGACGATGCGCTCCATTTTTACGCCGCGCGAACCTTTCACCAACAAGACGTCTCCCTGACCAGCCAGATCTGCTACAAAGGCCGCCGCATCGGTGGACGTTGCAAAAAACTTCGCGTGCGCGGCCGGATGGCCCGCGTCAATCGCTCCGTCAACAAAATCCTCCGCATCTCCCTGTACGCCGACGATCCAGTCGAGTTTCCTCGACTCAGCGGCTGCTCGGCCAGCCTCACGATGCAATTCGCCAGACGCGGGGCCAAGTTCGAGCATTTCACCCGCGGCAAGAATGCGGCGGCCAGGCGCGGGCGTGTGGCCGAGCAGGTCGATCATCGCTGCCAAGGCCACGGGATTCGAGTTGTAGCAATCGTTAATCACGGAAAATCCTGAGCCATAACGGAGCACCCGGCCACGCATGCCCGTAGCATGCAAAGTCGGAAATACTTCCTTGGCCTGGGCCGCACCTACGCCCCAGACGCTTGCGGCCGCTAACGCCGCCAGCGCATTCGAAATGTTGTGGCGGCCCGCTAGCGGCAGGGCCAGCCGAACGCGGGACTCGGAAGCCAGGAAATCGAATTCCGTGCCGTCCAGGCCTCGATCGTCAATATTTTCCGCTCGGAAATCGGCATTGGCTGCGGCACCGTATGTCAAAACTCGCCCGGGCGCGACTTGAGCGAAACGCGCAACGCGCTCGTCGTCCGCATTCAATACGGCCACGCTATCGCTTCCCGACAAACCCTCGATCAACTCACGCTTCGCAAGAGCGATTTCATCGACGGACGCGAAAAATTCCAGATGAACCGGCGCTACCCGCGTGACCACGCCAACATTTGGTTGTGCGATTTCAGCAAGACGCCGCAACTCGCCGGCGTGAGACATCCCAAGTTCCACGACAGCTGCCTCGTCCGTGTCTTCTAGCCGCAGTAATTGCAAAGGCAGGCCAAACTCATTGTTCAGGTTGCCCTCGGATTTCAAAACGCGGAACCGCGAGGCCAGCAGCGCCGCCAGAATTTCTTTTGTTGTGGTCTTACCCGCCGACCCTGTAACGGCCGCCAGACGCTTTCCCCATTGCGCTCGAACGGCCTGCGCGAGGCCCTGGAGCGACGCGAGCGTGTCGGCGACTGCAAGGAGCTTCGACCGGACGGGTTCTGAGTATTCCGGCACACGATTCCGCGCCACGACGCACGCCACAGCTCCGGCATCCAGGGCCGCCACGACAAAATTGTGTCCGTCATGACGCGGTCCGTGTATCGCGATGAAAAGCTCGTCGCGAGCCACGGTGCGAGAATCAATCGAGACG
The DNA here is from genome assembly GCA_050014735.1 of Candidatus Acidiferrales bacterium. Lineage (GTDB taxonomy): Bacteria > Acidobacteriota > Terriglobia > Acidiferrales > UBA7541 > Palsa-360. Next base: position 9,024 of record JBEKCU010000010.1, read on the forward strand.
CCGGCCATCCGGGCCAGGGCGTCAACGCCTCTCGGCGGCGCAACCCCCAGAGCGCGAGCCACTTCTTCAACTTTCCACCGCATAACGTCCTCAAGGGGCTGGGTTTCACTGGTCTCGGGTCACGCTTGGATCAGCATCCCTTATGCCTTATGTGAATGAAGAGCACGTTCGATGCCGGAGGGTTACGCCTATGTCCTCCGAAACATGGGAACGAAGGGCACGGTTCATCGTGAACGTTCGCCGTGAACGGCATGCCGCGCCCCAAAGCAAAAGCCGATCCACAACACACCCGCCGCTACCAACCCCGGGGCACGTCGTGCAATGCACTCCGGACCCGCCTCAACACCCGCTAATTGCCACCGTAACCCTGCAAGCGCAAAACTTCTCGCGCTACCTCGCGGTCGTCAAAATCGATGGTGCGGCCGCGCAGGACTTGATAGGTCTCATGACCCTTGCCTGCCAGCAATACCGTGTCACCTGGGCGCGCCTGATCGAGCGCAATCTCGATTGCCTTCTTCCGGTCCGGTTCCACCAGGCACTTGGCCTTGGTGCGCTGGAGGCCCACAATTACGTCATTAATGATTAACAGCGGATCTTCGCTTCGCGGATTGTCTGACGTGAGCACGACAATATCGCTTGAGCGTCCGGCAACTTCTCCCATCAAAGGACGCTTGCTGCGATCTCGATCACCGCCGCAACCGAACAAAGTGATGAGCCGGCCGGCGGGATGGACCTGCTTCGCGGTGGCCATCAGATTGCGCAAGGCATCGTCGGTGTGCGCGTAATCCACGATCACCTGGAAAGGCTGACCCAAATCGATGCGTTCAAATCGTCCCGGCACCGCCGAAAGAGCTGCAATACCTGCGGCGATGATATCGGGCGAGAAGTGAAGGGCGACTCCGGCTCCAACCGCTGCAAGAATGTTGTACAGGTTAGCGCGGCCAACCAACTTCGAGTGAATTTCGATTTTGCCCAACGGAGTTTCAACTATGCACTCGATTCCCGAAAAGGAAAGCGCAGGCTTGTGCGTACCGATGTCCGCGCCCGGTTCCAGGCCGTAAGTCAGGGTTCGCGCGGCCAGCCCAGTTAATTGTTTGCCGTACTCATCGTCGCGGTTGATTACGGCCGCACCTGGAGCCGCCGCGCCCGTTCCCTCGAACAAACGGCGCTTGGCTGCGAAATATTCTTCCAAAGTTTTGTGATAGTCGAGGTGGTCGCGGGTGAGGTTGGTAAAAATCGCGACAGCAAACGGACATCCCCAGAGCCGATCCATCGCCAGCGCGTGCGAGCTGGCTTCGAGAACCGCATGCGTGCCTCCAGCGCGGACTACATCGGCGAGAAACTTTTGCAAGTCGAGCGATTCCGGGGTGGTGTTGGCCGCCGGAAGCGTCTCGCGGACCAACCGGTGGCTGATCGTGCCGAGCAAACCAACTTCGCAGCCCGCGGCTCTCAGAATCGAATCGACCAGATAGGACGTCGTCGTCTTGCCATTGGTCCCCGTCACGCCGATCAGCTTCAGGACTTCGGCGGGGCGCCCGAAATAGTTCGCCGCCGTGACGGCCAGCGTCTTGCGGGCATCCACCACCTGGAGCCACGGAAATTGCGTTGGAATCGTGTCGGGAAGCGGCTGTTCACTTGCGATGGCAATTGCGCCACGCGCGATGGCATCGGCGACAAAATTGTTCCCGTCGGTTTTTTCTCCGCGTATGGCGACAAACAGAGTTCCCGGTTTTACGCGCCGGCTATCGTAAGCGATTTCCAGGACTTCCAGGTCTCCGTGCGTCGCAACGCTCTTCGCATCGAGCTTCCCTTCAAGCCCTCGCAGCAATTTCGCGAGACGCATGGGGGCATGCGCCCCGCCCGACTTCTTCATCTGCGTTCCGATTTCGCTTTGCTCCACCACTGGTACCGCCTTTACGCTCACCTAATATTCCTCCGAGCCGCCGAGGATACAAGAGAAACGTCGCGCGCAAATTCCACCGTGATCCGGCTACCTGGCCGAATCGCGGTTCCCGGCTCCGGAGATTGTTCCGTGGCAGTTCCTGTACCAACTAGAACGGGATTCAACCCTAGCTTCAGGCATCGTTCCGTCACTTCGCGAACTGTTTTGCCGCGAAGGTCGGGAACCGGGATGCCTAGTCCCTCCGCCAATTCGACTGTGGGAGCCATCGAACCAGTTGCGGACGTGTCGAAGCTCGCTGGAGTTTCAGCAGCCGAATCAGAAGCTGTCTGGACAGGATCGAAATCGCTTGCATCGGCAAGATTCTGGTCATTGCTGCGATCACGATTCAGATTATCGTTACGAACGGCGTGTGGGTGGCTGGCGCGAATAGCGTTCGCGTCCACCGAGATGTCCTGAGGCACATCCATATAAGCCAGCACTTGTTGAGCGATGCGCTTGAACGCGGGCGCGGCAACTTGGCCACCTTCGTGCGCGCCAGCCGGGGAATCGAGCTGCACGAGAATAGTGACGGCGGGCGTGTTGATCGGCGCGAAACCCACGAAGGATGCAATTAAGTTGTGAGCGGAGTAGTGCCCGGTGTCGATATCAAATTTCTGAGCCGTGCCCGTCTTGCCCGCCGATGTGTATCCGTCGAGCCGTGCGAGCTTGCCCGTGCCGTTCAGTACGACACCTTCGAGCATAAGGCGCATCGTGGCGGCCGTCGTTTCCTGGACCACGCGGCGTGGCTGCGGTTCCTGCGATTCCACCAACCGCGTTCCATGACGCATGGCTCGAACAACGTGCGGCCGAACAATCATCCCTCCATTGGCAATGGCCGATACGGCGGTAATCATCTGCATCGGCGTCACACCGATTTCCTGCCCCATGGAAATTGAGCCGACCGAAACCGGAGTCCAATTCTCGATGCGGCGCAGCATCCCGCGCCCTTCCCCGGGCAAGTCCACTCCGGTAGGCTGGCCGAAACCGTAAGCGCGAATATAGTCGTAGAATCTTGGAGCGCCCAGGCGCAAACCCACCTTGATGGCCCCAACGTCACTCGAGTAGGCGAGGATTTGCGAAACCGTCAGCAAGCCGTACGGCTTATGATCGCGAATGCGATGGCCGGCAATGTAGATAGCGCCGTTTTGGCAATCGATTACATCGTCCGGCTTAGCGAGCCCCTGATCGATGGCCGCGGAAAGCGTGACGATCTTGAAAACGGATCCCGGCTCATACAGCGTGCTGGCGGCGCGATCCACTCGCGACTCCGGATCGCTATCCTTGGCGGCATTCGGGTTGAACGTTGGCCAGTTCGCCACGGCAAGCAATTCACCGGAGTTCGGATTCTCAACGATCACGGTTCCGGCTTTTGCCTGCGTGTCCTGAATCGCCTGAGCGAGTTCCTTTTCCGCAATGTACTGAATTTTTTCGTCTAGCGTGAGAATGACGCTTGTGCCAGTTTCCGGCGCTCTGTCGGCGGAATCGTACCAGCGGCGGTGCGCGTCGGCCAGGATCAGCATCTTTCCGGGCTTGCTGCGAATATCGTTGTCCAGCGAGTATTCGATGCCGCCGAGGCCCTTTTCATCGATGTCCACATAGCCCAGGACGTGCGAGGCGAGCTCGCGCTTGGGATAAAATCGGCCGCCTTCCCGCTGAAAATAGATTCCGCGCAAATTCATGTCCGCGATGCGCCCGGCTTTTTCGGGGGAAAGTTTGCGCGCAATCCATACAAACGAATGCGATGCAGCTAGACGCGTGGCGATCTCATCCGCGGGAATTCCTAGTATTTTGCCGACCAGGCGGGAGACCATGCCGGGATCGGCGATTTCCGATGGAACGGCGAAGGCGGAGTCCACCGGCACGCTCATTGCCAGCGGATTCAGATTGCGATCGAATATTTCAGCCCGGCTCGCCCCTACTTCAACAATGAGTCGCTGCTGATGCTGCGCCCGGGAGTAGTATTCTCTGTACCGGAACAGTTGCAGGTAGGCAAGGCGGCCGAATGCAGCCCCGGTCCAAATTGCCGCCAGGGCAACCACAATCAGTAATCGCGTCCGGGGACTGCGCAAATCCATATTTTTACCGGGGCGGCTAGTAGAATAGGCTTCAGCCTGTTTTCCTTTGAATTTCGTCAATTTTGAAAAAAATCGAAAGAACACAGGCTGAAGCCCGTGCTACCTCTACCGCGCCGCCGGATTATTCGACGGGCGCGCTTCCGCCATCACAGCATTTGGCGGCAAATCCATGGGCGCGACCTGGCCCGGTATTGGGACGGTCAATCCAAGCTGCCGGCGCGCGATCACATCGATTCGCCCGGGCGATCTCAGCCCTGCAATTTCCAGTTTGAGTTCCTGATTCAGCTCCGCGGCCTGTGAACTCTCGCTTCGCAGCGATTCAAGATCGTACCGAAGCTGGATCGTCTCGAAGTGCTGCCAGGCATACAAAAAAGCGCACAGGGCAATCATTCCTCCGATCAATACCAAACGCGCGCATTCGCGCATGTGATGTGGCGCCATCGGACGCGCTAAGCGGGAGTTATCGATCTGTTTTACGGTGTAGAATTCGCTCATTGCAACCATTCTTTCCCATGCAACATCCCGTGCTGGTCGGGATCTATTTTTTCGGCAACGCGCATCTTCACGCTGCGCGCGCGCGGATTGGCCGCGATTTCCGCGTCCGAGGCTTGAATCACTTTCCTAGTCAGAATATTCAGCGTGCCTTCCTGGGCAAGCCGCTGAAAGCATTGCTTTACTGGGCGGTCTTCCAGCGAGTGATAACTGAGCATCACCCACCGGCCGCCGGGAGATAGTGTGGCAGGAACCCTAGAAAGAAACTGCCCGAGTTCCTCCATCTCTCGATTCACCGCAATCCGCAGCGCCAGAAACGTTTTTGTCGCGGGATGCAGCTTCTGCCTTCCCCTTACTTTTCGGACCCCTGCCACAACCGTTGCCAGATGTTCGGTATCCCGTATAGGACGTGCGCGAACGATTGCCCTGGCGATTCTGCGTGAATCCCGCTCTTCGGCTAACTCGTAGAGCAGGTCGGCGAATTCTTTCTCTTCCACCGTGTTCACAATGTCTGAAGCCGTTTCTTCCATGTCTCGGTCCATGCGCATGTCGAGCGGGCCGCGCGAGCGAAACGAAAAGCCGCGCTCTCCCAGATCCAGCTGCATGCTCGATACGCCCAAGTCCGCCAGCACACCATCGGCGGGAGGAAGCCCCCGCTCCGCAAAAACCTCGCCGATTTGTGAGAAGTTGGCGTGCACCAAAGTCACCTTGTCCCCGAACTCAGCCAGCCTGCCGCGCGCGATCTCCAGCGCTGCCGCGTCGCGATCCAACCCTACAAACTGCCCTCCGGCCCCCAGCCGCCGGACGATTTCGATAGCGTGCCCCCCGAGCCCCACGGTCGCATCTACATATAGTCCGTCAGGCTTGATTGCCAGCCAGTGGATCGTCTCCTCGACGAGCACCGGCGTGTGTTGTGCGTCCAAACTAGATGCCCAGGTCGTCCAGCGTCTTCCAGTCTTCTTCCGTGAGCTGGCTCTTCTTCAAGTTCTCCAGCGACCGAACATGATTCCGAACTTCCAGATAGGTCAGGTTGCCGTTCACGTCCACGTCGCCCTTCATCAGTGCCGCTTCTCGAAGTACCGGCGGGATCAGAATCCTTCCCTGCCCATCGATTTCCACCGCTTGGCCGTAATAGTTCGTCCAGAGCAGGAACTTCTCCTTGGTCCGGTTGTGCGAAGAGAGCCGGGACAGCTTGCCTTCGATCTCTTCCCAAACCTTCATCGGGTAAATCCGTGCCGTGTCACCGGTTTCGCTCGTGACGTAGAACTGGTCGCCGTAAGCTTTCAACTCTTCCAGAAAGGCCGCTGGAATCTTTAGGCGCCCCTTCTCGTCCACTTTTGCCGGAATGTTTCCCCGTAGCATGTAGTCGTCTGCCTAAAGTCTGCGAAGTTCGATTTCCTCTCACGGTAGAACCCCTTAAATCACGATCCACTGATGCTCTTTGCTCTACCACTCTACTTCACTTGCAACCACTTTGTTCCACTTTGTGCCCGATTTTAGACTGGATCGAAAACTTGTCAAGGGGAAACTGGATGGTTGGAAAATTTTATTGTGGAAATGAGCGCGACTTGTGGAGTGATTTTGAAAATACACTACATGTGGTGTACGCCGAGGAAATTGTTACTAGCGTTGGACCTGCGTTTCCCACAAAGTATTTCGGAAATTGTTTCTAAAGAGTTACGGGCCATCTCGATTGGGCGTCGACTTTCTGCCGGCAAGCGTTCCACCCGTCGGTTTGCGAAGGTTGTCCAAATGTTGGGCCGTATTTTCTGTTGGGTAGCTGGCTGTAAAATCCTTACGAATCATTCACGCATTCCGAAGCGCCGGTCTCCTATTCTGGTTTTCGTTTGTCGCTCTCCCAGGAGAATTAGGATGAAACGAATCGACGCGATTATCAGAACGCAAAATTTAGATCAAGTGAAGGATCGTCTGATTGAAATCGGCGTGGAGGGACTCACAGTCGCCGACGTAAGAGGGTTCGGCAGCCAGAAAGTGCTCGAAGTCTACCGCGGCGTCGAGTACAGAGTGGATTTTCTCCCCAAGCTGCATCTCACGATTATCGCGACCGATGACCAAGTACCCGAAATCATGGAAGCGATTTTCGAAGGCGCGCGGACGGGCAAGATTGGCGACGGCAAGATATTCGTCAGCGCGATTGAGGAGGTGGTGCGAATCCGTTCCGGAGAATGGAATCACGCCGCCGTTTGAAGGCCCCGCTCAAAACTCTGCGCGCAACTGAAATGCAATCATTCGCGGCGTGCTATCCCCGCCGAGTCCGACGCCAAGCAAGCCCGTTGGCGGAGACGTCGTGTACGCGAGCGCCCCAAACCCAGTTTGCGTCGAAGGTTTTCCTGGGATGCCGGCCAGCACCATGCTTGGAAGGGCAAAATTCGGATGGTTGAACACATTGAAGAATTGGACGTCGAATCGAAGCTTCACACGTTCGGTCACAGGGAACCATTTCGTCAGGTAGAAATCGCTCCACGCAAAATCAGGGCCTCGCAACGCGTTCCGGCCGAGGTTGCCGAACTGGCAATACGCAGGAGTGTCACCTCCGTTGCACGCTCCCGAGCTCGGGTCCACGGCTGAGACAAACGCATTCGGATTGAGCCATTGAATCGTCCCCGGTTGCGTTACGCCTGGAATGGGAATGTGTTCGTACAGCGGCACGCCTGGAACGATGCTTGCGAATTGCGGCCCGCCGCCGTTCACTACGCCATTTCCATTCGCTGAATAGGGCGTACTCAGGACGGAAAATGGCAGCCCGCTGTGCCAAAACGCAGTTCCCGATACCTGCCAGCCGTTCAGCGCGAAGCCAAGACTGCGGCCTCTGACTTTTAATGGCAATTGATAGACATACTGCGCGCTGAGGTTATGGCGGATGTCATAATCGCAAGGGCCATAATTCCGCGCCAATTCTCCAGGAAGAGGCGAAAGAATTCCTCCCGACGAAAACTGCAAAAATCCGCCGTTGGAAACCTCATCCATGCAACGGCTCCATGTGTAGTTGATTTGACCCATCAAGCCGTGTCCCAGGCGTTTCATCGCCGTCAATTGGAGCCCATCATAGTGGCTGTTCGCGCCAGTGGAAAATTGCGTGACCGCGCCGAACCTAGGATCGGTGGGCAGAGCGTAAGGAAACGGCGCAAAACATCCCTGACAGACCGACTGATAGCCATTCACCTGCGTCAAATACGGTTGGTTCACCGCACGCGTGCCGACGTATTGCGCGTGCAGGCTTACCGTCGTTCCCAGCTCATGCTCCAAACCGAGACTCCACTCCATAAAGTAAGGGGCATGAAGTTCTCCTTCGGGCAACGCAGTCATAGCGACCGGGGGAAGACAGGTCGCAGGATTCGCTTGCGGCGAGGCGCAAGAGAGCTGACCCTGCGCAAATCCTGAACTGAATGTTCGATTGGCGGCCACGGCTGCATCCACTGCGCTATTCGGAACTCCAGGAGCAATGGCGGTGCCCCCGACCGTACCGAGAAGCCCGCCTTCAAACGTTTTCACGTACGGCGGGTTTACGCCAACCACGTCAGCAATACTCCCGGGCAAAATGTCACTGAATATTCCGAAGCCTGCGCGTAGCACGGATTTGGATTCAAACTGCCAGGCAATCGCTGTCCTGGGTTGCAAGATCGCAAGAGGCGTTGACGTGAACACATTTCCCACGCCGGTTTGAATCGCGGCATCAAGGGGCTGATTTACGTTATGGAAGATGGAATCGAAGGAACCTTGCAGCCGTGCCATTTGATTATGGGGGTTGAGCGGATTTGAATTGAATGTGTCACGAAGGCCGAATGTCCACGTCAACGTCTTGGTTACCTTCCAAGTGTCTTGCGCGTACAAATCGAGATTCAGGAAATTGAAAGGCTCATTGGCGGATTCGGGAAACGTTTGTGCCGCTGTAGACGCGACTCCGTAAACATATTGTGGCAAATCGGTATAGGTCACAGTCGGGACCGAACCCTCCCCGAAATCGTAGTCGTTCAACCGCAGGATTCGAGTGTTGGTTCCGAAACGCAATTCGTGCGCCCCATGAGTCCAGGCCAGATTGTCGTTGATAAAGAATCGCGACGCCCGCCTTCCCTGCACCCATGTGTTGTCAAGTCCTCCGAGAGTGGTGAAAGGCGCGTTCGCGCCGCTGCCTTGCAACACAATCGGGAATGCGGCGAGCGTCGTCTGAAAATTACCTGGTCCGAACAGACTGGCATACCAGGAAAACGCGGGATTGAAATAGTTTACGAGATTCTGCGAGAAGACATGCGTGTATCCCGCGGCGAACGAATACAGAGGCTGTGGAGAGACCGAGTCGAATATCGGATTGATGGGATCGGTGTAGGCAGCCTGGACGCCGGTATCGGACTGAAAGCGATACCAGGTGGTATTTCTCTCGTTGATATTGTAGTCGATGCGCAGCGTCTGGACCTGCTCGTGATCGTCGCTCGAATGCGAAACGCTCTGCCGATTCGCGCAGCCGTTCCCATCGTTTACAATCGCCGGCGCGCCTCCACCTGCATCGAATGGGCATCCGAGTATGGCGAGCGGCGTCCCACTCGTATTTCCGTAGAGTGAAAATATTTTCTGATAAAACGGCACTGACTGCGGCGCCGGTGAATATTTCGAGCCCGTCACGGAGTCCGTGCCGCCCAAGGGAAGTTGCTGCAACACGTAATTTTGAAACGCGGGAGTTGGAACGGTGGCGGCCGTGACGATGGGCAGTGCAATCCGCACCCACTCGCTATCGAAAAAGAAAAACAGCTTGTCGTGGACAATCGGGCCGCCGAGGCTGCCTCCAAAGTGGTTTACGGTCGAGCCCGGTTTGTGATTTCCCGGCGTGGCGTTCGTGAAATAATTGGCCGCATCGAGCCTCGAACCGTTCCACAACTCATATAAGTTTCCGTGAAACTGGTTCGACCCCGACTTAGTGACATAGTTCACCTGTGACGCTCCATATCGCCCCTGATCGACGGCATAGGAAAGCGTGTTGACCGTCACTTCCGAAATCGAGTTGAGTCCGAGAACTAAGTTGGTTGAGAGTCCGCTGTTCAGATTGGTCAACGGATCATTCGTCTCCAATCCATCCACGATATAGCCGTTCGAGAGGGCGGGCAGCCCGTTGAACTCCACGTTGCCGTAACCGTTTGAGCTGCCGACGAAATCATTCCCGCTTCCCGCTGTGTTGATGAGCGCCCCGGTAGCGAACTGAAGAGGGTAGGTCAAATCGCCGCCTGGATTCGGGAGGTCTTCGAGAGTTGGCGCGGTTAGCGTTGTCGACGTGTTCGCATTCTCGGGATTTAGAATAAGTGTCTCGCTGTTCACGTCAATCGTTTGCCTCGACTGGGCGACCTCGATTCTGAAATCGACGGTTTGCTTCTGGCCCAGACCGGCGGATACGGCATCATTCTGCTGCGGGTCGAAGCCCTGCGCTTCCACCCGCACCATATACGTTCCGGGTTTCAGCTGGGGGAAGTTGAACCTGCCCGAGTCATCGGTTGTGGCGATTCGTTGAAGGCCGGTCTCCGTGTTATGGATCGTTACCGTGGCGCCGGGCACCGCCGCGCCGCTTGCATCGCTCACTTGCCCGACAATCGCACTAGTGGTTTCACCCTGCGCGGATATTTTCAGGGTAACGAGAAGAAACCAACCTAGAAGAAACAGTCCCAAGACGATGGTCCTCAACATGATTCAAATCCTCAATTCACATCGCTTTGAGTCTACGGACACTTCCTCGATTCAAAACGACACAAACGGCGATTTAGCCGTGTTAACCATAACTTAGCATTAATATTAAACACATTTAATATGTTATGTACACGCGTATAAATATATCAGTGCTCCAGAGCTGGCGGGACGGGCACGACATGTCGTGCCCTGCGGCCGTCTCCGAGTAAAAGGCCTCTCGAATAGCTGCGCTGTTAACCTCGTGCGAGGTCTTCGTTACTTGTGAGGAATACCAGCTAAATCGTGGCGGGAGGTCGGACTTAAATTAGATGGTTTGGAAAATGATTGCATTGGATAGAAACACGGCGAGGACGCTGCCTTGTTCTACATTCCCGGCGCATCGGGAGCCATCCCAACGTGCAGATGCGCGAGCTGTCCCAGCATTTCGCGATCCTCGGGGTTCAAGCCCTCAGCGAATGCGGGATCGTTGAGCTTTGCCTGGCGTTCTGGTTCGCTCAGATCGCGCAATGAGTGCAGCCGCTGCATGATCGCCTGACGCCGCAGCGGCGCCAATTGCTCCCATCGCGGAAGCAGAGACTGCTGAACGTAGCCTCGCTGCGCGGGCGTCATCTGTTCCCAAATTTGTTGCCGCTCGCGCAAATTCTGCTGTTGGCCGGGGGTGAGACGATTCCAGGCCTGGAGGCGCTGGCGAATCTGCGCCTGCTGCTGCGGCGGCAGATTCTGAAAACGCTGATTATTCTGCAGGAATTTCTCCTGCTTGTCCGGGGGCAGATCCTGAAGCCGCTCGATTGCTTGCGGGGGCAACCGATTTGCATTCGGTCCCGGCCCCATCGGATTTGGCTTGGGCGGATTCGGAACCTTGGGCTGCAGCTGTTCGCGGCGGAATTGCTGTTGCGCACGCTTCTGCTGCGCGGCCGTCTGGGCAATCATTCTGAGCTTCTCGCCGAAGGCCGGACTACACGTCAGCCCTGCCACCAGCACAACAGCCAGAACAGCGCCGAAATGGAATCGCAGTTTCATTACCTGGTTTCTTTTGTGACCTCTCTGCTAGCGGTCGCCGGCGGAACCGACAATTCCGAGAGCGCATCGAATTTGGAAAGCAAATCATAATTCTCAAGAACCGGCAAATCCCGGATCATGCCGAAATCCGCATCCGCCGACATCTGGGTTGCGGGCGGCTGAATCGGCGCGACACGCGGCATGGAGGAAAGCCAGACCGACATGCACACCAACGCGGTAACGGCAAAGGCAAGCCTCGGCGATGGAAGCCATGTCCTTGACCAAAAACCGCGGCGCGCGGGCTCAGCGGCGATTCGTGCGCGTAGCGAAGCATCGAATGCGGGCGACGGAGAGAATACCGGCAACTCGTCCAGGACTTCCGAGATTACGCGAAATTCCTCGGCGCGCGTGCGGCACTCAGCGCAAGCCGACAGATGATCTTCCACGGCGCGGCGCTCAGCAGGCTTGGCGCGGCCATCCAGGTATTCCATTAAACTATTTTCAAACGTCTTGTTTTCAATCTTCGTACAACGTTGCGTGCCACTCATACGGCCCTCATTTCCCCGGAACCCACTAGACTTTTTACCTTAAATTCGTACCTTAAACTCGTACCTTAAACTCGCACTGAATGCACCAGCGGCGCAAGCTCCGTGCGCAATGTTTCATACGCCCGAAACAGCAGGGATTTCAGCGCGCTTTCGGAGCACTCCAGAATACGCGCAATTTCCGCATAGTCCATCTCTTGATATTTGTGCAGCAGCACGGCCGCTCGCTGCTTTTCCGGCAGTGCGTGAACGGCGCGCATAATCATTTCCGAGCGAGTGCGCGCGACCAATTCCTGCTCGACGGTCGGCGCGCGGTCAGGCACTTCGAAGGGCCGCTGCTCGTCTTCGCCTGTGTCCACCGTTTGATCCATGGAGACCTCCATTTGCCGGTGGCGATTGTCCCGCACGGAGTTCAGCGCCAGGTTCGTCGCGATGCGGAACATCCAGGTCGTGAACTTCGCGCTGGGAGCGTATTCCTGTCGGGCGCGGTAAACGCGGAGAAAAACTTCCTGGGCTAGATCCTCGGCGACCGCGGAATCGCGGACCATCCGGTAAAGGAAATTGACAAGGGGAGTCCTGTACTTGCGGAGCAAAAGCTCAAAGGACTGTTCGTCCCCGGCTTTCACGTCCAGCATCAATTGGACGTCGGTCCTTGCCATGGCCTCCACGCTTTATACAACCCGTGGCGTGTCTAAAAGTTGCGTTAGATTGCGACGTTCATGCCACTCGGGTGTTTCGTGTGAGGAATTGTATACGATCCAAGGCTCAACCGGACAGCTGGTGGGCAATCCGGTGCCTCGCCGTACACTTTCATTTCAGGACACGGCGAGCGGCCCTATGAGTGAAAGACCTTACCCAGCAGTAACATAAGGGCAACTCCCAGAAACACGAGCAGTGCCATACGGGCGTCCGGTTCGCGGTTAACTTCGGGAACAAGATCCGTGGCAGCGACATAAAGTGTCACTCCCGCCGATATGGGTAGGGCATAGGCGACCTCAGCGTGCAGCAAACCCATCAGCAGGACGCCTGCCACGGTTGCCACGCCCAACCAGATCGACGCCAGCAGCGCCGTATGGCGGCTCCGTCCAGTGGCAAGCATCAGCGAAGCGACCGTGAAACCCTCAGGGATCTTGTGCAGAAAGATGGCCAGAAAGATTATGCCCCCCAGCCAGCCGGAAACCAGAAAGCCGGAAGCGATCGCTACGCCATCGAAGAACGTATGAATCGAAAGGCCGAGTAGAGCGGAAATTCCCGCATGGCCGGGGACAAAATGCTCGGTATGTGTTTCCTCGCCGAAATGGAAATGCGGCGCGAGGGTGTGCTCAAAGAAATGAACGATAAAATATCCAACCAATGCCAGGATGTAAGCGCGCTGGCCAGCCAGGGCAACGGATTCGGGGAGAATTTCAAGAATGGCCGCGGCCAGCATGAACCCGGCGCCGAGGGCGAGAAAGTATTTCAGATATTGCCGAGACCACTCACGATGCAGGATGAACAGGCCGCCGAGAATGTTGGCCGCTGCTGCCGTCAGACCTAAGAGCAGCGCTAACAACATGCGAAGCGTCGAGGGGAGAATGAATTGTGCTATCGGCATGTTCGGCGGTGTATCAAATTGGCTGACTTAGTTGTGACGCGACTTGGCTGTAGCTCGACTTCGTCGTGGCTCGACTTTGTTGTGGCTCGATCGTAATGCGATTCCCCTAGGAGGTCGGGACTTCAGCCCCGACGTAGAGTGAAGTGTACGAAGAGGTTTTAACCCCTGAAGCTTCAGGGGCTAAAGCCCGAACTCAAAGTACCCTGAATGTCCGGGCTGAAGCCCGGACCTCCGAAAGACGATTAAGACTCAATCGAACCTCGTGGGGTGAGAATCCCACAAATGAGCGAATACCCCACTTTCAGCCGCTGTGGCGGAACAGGATCACGTCGCCTTCCTGCACGATATATTCCTTCCCTTCCAGGCGCACCTGCGCTCGTTCGCGCGCCGCCGGGAGGCTGCCCGCAGCCAGCAGATCTTCGCAGCGCACGACTTCGGCGCGGATGAAACCGCGCTCGATGTCGGAGTGAATTGCGCCGGCGGCTTTTTGCGCGTTCATGCCGCGCTTGATGGTCCAGGCGCGGACTTCGGGCTCGCCCGCGGTGAAAAAAGAAGTCAGGCCGAGCAATTGATAGGTCGCCTGAATCAGCCGATCCAGTCCCGAAGACTTCAGTCCGTAGGCCGCGAGCATTTCGGCGGCTTCGGCGGGCTCAAGTTCGGCAAGTTCCGCTTCGATGCGGCCGCAAATGGAAACGATTGCCGTGTTAGAACGACCTTCGAGTTTGGCGAGATTGTGGCGCTGGACCGCGGTGTCAAGGTCCGCAACTTCGCTGTCGCCGAGATTCAACACGTACAGCATCGGCCTTTGCGAGAGAAACTTGTAGCCGTAGATCGTCTTGCGCTCTTCCGGATTGAATTCCAGTTCACGGAGAGGCTTTTCGGATTCGATGGCTGACTTGCAGCGATTCAGCAAGATCAATTCCGCCTCGAGCGCCGGCTCCTTCTTTTTCTTCAGGTCCTTTTCCACTCGCTCGATCCGGCGCGTGATCTGATCGAGGTCGGAAAGCATCAGTTCGAGATCAAGCACTTCCGCGTCGCGCAACGGATCAATCGAGCCGGCTGAATGGGCCACGGCAGGATCGTCGAAAACACGCAACACATGCGCCAGCGCATCGACTTCGCGAAGCGGCGCAAGCACGGCGGAATCTTTCGAGCGGTCTTTAATCATGCCGCCGACATCGACGTACTCGACCGTGGCATACGTAATCTTTTTCGGGTTGTAGAGCTTGGCTAACTGCTCCAGGCGCGGCTCCGGCACCCGCGCAACTCCCACGTGCGTGGCCGCGCGCGCCGATTTCTCGTCCAGTTTCGCGCGTGTCAAAATTTTGAAGAGCGTAGTCTTGCCGACTTGCGGTAGCCCGATGATCCCAGTTTGCATAGGGTCGAAATCGTAGCATACCCGCGAGGGGAACGCCTCACGGGGATGGCGTGTTGCCGCTCGACCCGAGCCGAACCTGTTTCACTTGTTCGGAAGTTGCCACCTTCCGATAACGCCGGTTCACAGGACTTGGAGAGTTCGCTCGCGGTCGGAACAAACATGCGAACTGATAGTACAGGTCGAAAATTCGATTCGTGACGTAACGATGTTACGGTGGCTTATTCTTAGCCCCAAGTTCCTCTAAGGCCCTTCCATATCGTGCTTGCAGCAATTGGAGAAGGTTAAGTAATCCACTACAAAGTAAGACATACCCGCCTGTATCGTGACAGCTGGAGTATCTTGGCTCAAATCGGCGATGATCGCCATTCCCTGTGCGAAGCGTTGCCTTCTACCTGAAATCGGCTCTGTTGCGACAAACGGACGGACTACGCAGTACGCTCCAGACATCCGGGAGCCTGAGCCTTTGGACTTGGGAACCCACTCGCGACCTGGCCCCATCCCGACCTTTTTCTCCGCTTCGTCGACTTTCATCCAACTCCCAATATCTGTAAGATTACGATCGAAGGCCGCCCCGCCAAGGTCTTTTTTTAATCTTCGTAGCATACGGACGGCGACAACCAAGCCCGAAATACTTACTATCAGGAATGCTACGAACGCAAGGATATACGATATAGAAAGAACGTAGGCACCATTTCGCAGAAACGAAGGATCTGCTTGCAGGACAACGCTATTCATTTCCAAAATGTATCGTTTTCTTTAATAGATGTCACGATAATTGGCACTCCTGTATTAGAGGAGCGAGATAGAATTCCGCGGGTGGCAAGGCCTTTAATCGGTTTTGAACTTTCGGGTGCCGGACCCTTTGGTTTGTAAGGGTCCGGGTTTAGAGTCAACTTCCTGCGACTCGCAACTTTGAACAGCGTTCAGAATACGGATGGAATAACCCCAGGTGCTGAATTTTGGAGTGGCGGGTGATTCGAGGATCGGATCTGCGTGAATCGTGGAGTAGCGTAGGACAGGCTTCAGCCTGTCTTCTTTTGATTCTTTTCGGCGCTTCACGAAGTCAAAACCAGACAGGCTGAAGCCTGTCCTACTCGATCTTGAAAACCACAAGGAGCTGGCGCCCGAAGATTCAAGTTCGCAAGCTGGCCGACCCGTCCAAGACCGAGACCGCTGATGCGGGAATGTCGTCCAGACCGATAGTGATATCATGAAGCCGGGATCACTGGAAAATACCATGCCAGCTTTTGCCAAGAACGAGCCGCTGACGGAATCCGAGCTCGATCGTCTGGAACGATTCCTCGATAGTTGCAACAGCGGTAACGCCATGAACATCGAGAGTGTCGACGGATTTTTCGCTGCCCTCATTGCGGGTCCCGAAATCGTGATGCCCGGGGAGTACTTGCCGGTGGTGTTCGGGGGCGATACCTCGGGAACGCAGATGTTCGAGAGCCTCGATGAAGCGAACGAAATCCTGGGGCTCCTGATGCGCCATTGGAACGATATCGCTGGAACCCTCTCACGGGGCGACGTACATATCCCACTTCTGCTGGAGGACGAGAATGGCGTGGCGCACGGCAATGACTGGGCCCGCGGCTTCATCCAGGGGACCCGGCTGTGCCACGACGGCTGGGCCGATTTGCTAAACGACGACGACCACGGCGGATGGATGCTTCCCATGCTAATGCTCTGCTACGAGCACGACGAAGATCCCACCATGCGGCCCAAGCCAATCGATCCACAGCAACGCGAAAAAATAATCGATTACATGGCTGCCGGCCTGATTGCGGCATATCGGTACTTCAGAGAGAACGGGAAACCCAATGCAGGCACGCGTGGAGCCAGTCCTCGGAACACAAACAATAAGATTGGACGGAATGATCCATGTCCGTGCGGTTCTGGGAAGAAATTTAAGCGTTGCTGCGGCGGCGCGACCGTCCATTAGTCAATCTGGCGGATGGCAAGGCCTTTAAACGGTTTTGAACTTTCGGGTGCCGGACCCTTTGGTTTATAAGGGTGCGGGTTTAGAGTCAACGGCCTGCAAATCGCAACTTTGCACAGCGTTCAGAATACGGATGGAATAATCTCAGGTGCCGACTTTTGGACTGGCGGGTGATTCGAGGATCGGACCTGCGTGAATCGTGGAATTACGTAGGACAGGCTTCATCCTGTCTTCTTTTGATTTTTTTCGGCGCTCCTGAAAGTCAAAACCGGACAGGCTGAAGCCTGTCCTACTCGATCTTGAAAACCACGAAGGGGCTGCCGCCCGACGATCTCTTGTTGCCCCGACACTGAGAGAATGAAAAAAGTTCCCTGAATCCGTATGCGAAGAAGACAGCCAGGGAGGCCGAACTTTATGGCGACGTCTCGGCTTCCGGGAAACTGGCCTAGGGGGCGGATCCTTTTCGCACGCTCTCCCTTCATCTGGAAAACTCAATGGTTTATGGTGCGTGGAGTTCGCTACGCTTAGTTTAGTGTTGTCGGTTCCGGTTGACGGAGGGGAGCCGCGATTCTTGGGCGAAATAGCCGGGGAGTTTCTCGGCGAGAGTATTTGGTGGAACTTCCACTGCCGCTCCGGGAGGGAGATGGCTTAATTGAAAGGGACCGTAGGCCGTGCGGATCAGGCGGCTGACCTGCAATCCCATATGCGCCATGACTTTGCGGATTTCGCGATTCTTGCCTTCCCTGAGCGTGATGACCAGCCACAGATTGGAACCGCTATGCGGGCCATCCAGTCTGGCCTCCATGGGCCCGTATCTCACGCCGTCAACGGCGACGCCGTGTCTGAGTCTCGCGAGACGCGCGGCATTAACGGGACCGTTCAATCGCATTCGGTAACAACGCTTCAAGCCGGTCGCCGGCAGTTCGAGATATCGCGCAAGGCCGCCATCGTTCGTGAGCAGCAGCAGTCCCTCGCTGTTGATGTCGAGCCGGCCCACGCTAACCACCCGCGGAAGGCCACGCGGCAAATGGGCGAACACGGTCGGGCGCCTTTTTTCGTCGCGAACGGTGGTCACCAGACCGGCAGGCTTGTGATACAAGAACAGGCGCGGTGCCTGAAAAGCCGGCAGCGGACTGCCGTCCACAACCACTCTGTCGCTTGGCTCGACGGTGAATGCCGGTGTGTCCAGAATCTTTCCGTTAACGCTCACGCGCCCGTCGAGAATCCACCGCTCGGCATCGCGGCGCGAGCAGAGTCCAGCGCGCGCGATGACCTTGGCGATGCGGACGGACTGCGTGGATTCGTTCAAATGGTGGTCGCGGACGGTCATGAATTTTACGAGAGGCCGGTGCCCGAAGGAAATAATATTAGCAGGAACAGCCAGAGGCAAGTGGAAAGCTGAGTCCCGGAAAAAGCGGCTTAAAAGAACCTGGCTTAGATCGCGTTGGCTACATTTATTGGGTGGGATGGCGTGTCGATGGGAATTGCGTGAATGGCCGTGCCACGTTTAAAGAATCGGTCAATCCTCGGGCGGAGACAAAAAAGAGGCGCTCGGCAGATTCACAAGCGCCTCTCCTAAAGCTGAATCAATTCTTACCGTACCTCAATGGATCACCTCCTTCTCGGCAGATCTGCCGACGAAACAATTATAAACATACGCCGGGCCTGCAACAATAGTCGGCATGATGAAATTTATCGATGCAAAGCATCTTGGCGGCGGTGTTCTTTGTCGCTGCAACAACATGAAAACCCGACGGGACTATGCTGATGTCGCTCCGCCCCTGCTAGACCAAATCGGCCAGTCTGGGTGCGGCACGTGGGGTGGAACCTGAGTAGATTATTTTAGGCGATTTGAACGCCTTCTCCCGCAAAATCCTAGCCACGCACGGCGAGCTACGTTAAGATTACGCCCCAAGCGCGCGCCCGCGACGGCGAATGATTCGCGTAGTGGCCGCAGTTTAGCGGCTAAACTCAGGCTCCCCGGCCTGTTAGACGCAGGTGAATATGGCGCAACATCACGTTGAAGTTTTGGTTTCGCGCGAAAAGTTTTTCAACAACATTCAATGTTTACGAAGGCTAGTCGCTCCCTCAAAACTGTGCGTGGTTATGAAGGCCAATGGCTACGGTCACGGGCTCGAGGCACTTGCTCCCGTTGCAGTGGAGGCGGGCGCGGACATGATTGGGATTTGCACCAATCCGGAAGCGGAAACGGTCCGCCGGCTGGGGCTGAAAGTCCCTTTACTCCGCCTCAGAATGGCGCTCGAGGCGGAAATGGAGGAGTCGGTACGGGAACTCGATATTGAAGAGCAGGTGGGCAGCACCGAGTCGGCGTCCTATTTATCGGCAGCGGGATTGCGGCGCGGCAGGCCGGTCAACGTTCACCTCGATGTCGACACGGGGATGGGGAGAAGCGGATTTTTCCCGGAACAAATCGATGCGATACGCGGGGTGATGCGTATGCCGGGGCTGTGCGTCGCGGGAGTGATGAGCCATTTCCCGAACGCGGACGCCGGCGAGCTCGCTCAGACCAGCGCGCAGATCGACCGCATGGAGCGCTTTTGCGCTGAACTTGGGCTGCCGGATAACGTGATGGTGCACACGCACAACAGTGCGGCGACCGTGCGGCTCACCGCACACCGCCGTGCCATGGTGCGAGTCGGAGCGGCCTGCTACGGCGTGCGGACGTCGCGCGAGTTCGAGAATCCCGCCGAGATCAAGCCCGTGATGTCATTTCGAACATGGGTAGCACAGCTGCGGAACGTCCCGAAAGGCCGCACCGTGGGATATGGCGGTCTGTTCACCACTTCGCGCGACACGCGGATCGCGTCCTTGCCGGTCGGCTTCGGAGAAGGCTACCCCCGAGCGCTGTTCAACAAAGGGATTGTGCTGATTCACGGCAAGCGTTGTCCGGTAATCGGACGGGTTTCGCTGAACGTGCTCACGATCGATGTTACCGATCTGGATTCCGAGGTGCGCCTTGGCGACGAAGTCGTTCTCATTGGCTCGCAGGGCGATCAGGAAATCACCTTCGAGGAAATGGCCGACAAGTTTTTGAGCGTGCATACCGAGATCAATCTAATGGCCGGCAGCCTGAATACGATTTCCTATATATGAGCTCAGAATGATTCGACGCGGACAGCTCGTGCGCGAACGATAAAACGATACCTTTCTCGATCGAGTACGAGGCGTCCTCTGCTAAGATCCAAAGATCGCAATGTCAAAAACTCATTACCCCGTTGACGCGGCTCTCGTGATGCGCGAACTTTCCCGCGCGGACCGACTCTTGGCGAAGGTGATTCGCCGCGAGGGCTGCTTCCCTACCAAGAAACAGAAACCTCAGCACCCTTTCGCGAGCCTGCTACAGGCCATTATCTACCAACAATTGGCGGGAAAAGCCGCGGCAACGATTTTTGGCCGCGTGAAGGCGCTGTGCGCTGGGGACTTGCCGACTCCCGAAGAAATATTTCAGCTCGACGAAACTCAATTGCGCGGCGCGGGGCTTTCGCGGCAAAAAATTGCGGCGGTGAAGGACCTGGCCGCAAAGACACTCGATGGCACCGTGCCGCCGCTCAACAAGCTTCGGCGCATGGGCGAGGAAGAAATCCACGAGCGACTCACTCAGGTGCGCGGGATCGGCGAGTGGTCGGTTCAAATGTTCCTGATGTTTCGGCTAGGCCACCCTGATGTGCTACCCATTCACGATCTGGGAATACGCAAAGGGTTTCAGATGGTCTATGGCCACAAGGACGTTCCGAAGCCGCAAATGATTTTGGAACACGGCGAGCGCTGGCGCCCCTACCGTTCGATTGCCAGTTGGTATTTATGGAGGGCCGCCGATCGAAATTTCGCGAAGGCGGAACGCAAGACGCGGGCAAAACCACGAGGCAAACTAAAGACTAATAAGCACTCTGCCTAAGTTCTTCAGCGCCCCGGGGATTAGGTCACTCGCTCCGACGACGGTATTGGGTCAGTTTGAAAACAAACCAAGTTGTATCGATGAGGGGTGCTTACGCAGAGGCCGCCCGCTTTTTTGGGGCAGGCATCCGTCTTCCGTCGCCGAAACCACACTGCCGCGCTACCTCCAATGGCAAAATGGTTGTGTCCGGGATCACAGAAGCGTACGATGCGCGAGCCGCATACTCTGGAGTGTTCAACCTGAATATTAAGAAGCGGAGGAAAAAATGAAAGTCTTATTGGCAGTCGACGATTCCAAGTTCTCGGAAGCGGCTACTGAAGCGGTGATAGGACAAGCCAGACCGCAGGATACCAAGGTGCGGGTACTCAGCGTGAAAGAACAGCCAGGGCATCTCACCGCCGGTGGGATGGCGGGATACGATCCTGAGCTGGATAACGAATTGAAGGAAGAAGTCCGCGAGGCGGAAGCTCTAGTGGCAAAGACCGCCGAGTTGCTGCGTTCGAAAGGGTTCGAGGTTACTTCATCGGCCGAATGGGGCGACCCGAAATACAAGATCATCGATGTTGCGGAAGAGTGGGGCGCCGACCTGATTGTGCTGGGTTCTCATGGGCGCTCGGGACTGAGCCGCTTTCTGATGGGCAGTGTCTCGGAAGCGGTGGCGCGGCACGCTCATTGTTCCGTAACGATTGTGCGTATTCCCGCGGGGAAGTCATCAGTCAAGGCTGAAAGTGTAACTATGCTTCAAGGACCAGATTAGTAGAAACGATTTCAAAAATGGGTTTTTGGGGTCGCGGCAACCATTACGGCAATTTCTGTCGCGCCGTGAGAAATAACGCGGCGAGTCCTGAAAACAGGACGGCGCTTTCGAGCCATACGGAGTACTGGTGCAGGCGATCGAAGGCCACTCGAAGGGGATCGCCGGCGGCCGCAGCCTGGACCGATCCCATCTGCGCCCGCAACACATCCATGCGCGCGATGACGACGTACTGCGAAATCATCGTACAGACGACCATCACAAAGACAAGAAGTGCCGCCGGACGAACGAGCGCTCCCAAAGACCTTTCCAGCACAGCGGTCGCTAACAGATAAATACAGCCCGATACAATTCCAATCACGTGCATCCTAGTAATGGTGTACCCAACCAGCGCGCCGGCCAGATCGCTATTTGGCAGGACGGAAAACGCGCCCTGTGCCACAACGAAACTGAAGAACAGGATGCTGCCCAGCCAGGTGCCCAACGAGAAAAATTGAAGAAAGCGCAAGGTCGAGGACACTCTAAATTCCTTTGGAAGCGCACGAACCGCGCGGCAGATCGTCACGCCGCAAGACACCGCACGTCTTCGAGATGTTCAGCAAGAATATCACAGGACGCCTGGAGCCTCCCTGTCCCCACGTACAGGGCCGTGTCAGGTGGTCACTACTGGCCGTTTTTAACAACTTTTTGAGCACAGTTCACTGGGCAATTCTTAAGATAAAAAGCGAATTCATGGCAAGATGGAAGCTCGATGGCGATAGTGGGCGATCAAGGACTTGAACCTTGGACCTCTCGCGTGTGAAGCGAGCGCTCTAACCACTGAGCTAATCGCCCGTATACGGACATTGTCTAGACATTCGTTTGTAACAGATGCGCCACGGATTTTCAACCAATGACCACGGCCACCTCAAATCAAATCGCCCAGTTACAGAGTTCCATTTCGCGCGTGATTCGCGGCAAGGATGAGGTGATCCGCCTCTCGATCGTGGCCCTTCTTGCCAGGGGGCACCTGCTGATCGAAGATGTCCCGGGAGTGGGCAAGACGACCCTGGCGCAAGCGCTGGCGAACTCATTTCATTGTTCATTTCAGCGCATTCAATTCACTTCGGACTTGCTGCCTTCGGACGTCGTCGGCACGAGCATTTTCAATCAGATCGAACAGAGATTCGATTTCAAGCCCGGCCCGATTTTCGCGAACATCGTCCTGGCGGATGAGATCAACCGCACAACCCCAAAGACGCAATCGGCCCTGCTCGAGGCCATGAACGAGGCGCAAGTGACGGTGGACAATCACACGCACAAGCTGCCGCAGCCGTTCATGGTGCTCGCGACGCAAAATCCCATCGAGCATCACGGTACGTACCCTCTTCCAGAATCGCAGCTTGACCGGTTCTTGCTTCGCATTGGCATGGGATATCCTTCGCGGGAAAGCGAACGCGAGATCATGCGACAGCACACCGGAGGGCGGACTGCCGCTTCCGAAGTTTCCGCGGTGATGGAGACCAGCGACGTCGAAATGATGCAGCGCGCCGTCGAGCACGTACGCGTGGACGATAGCTTGCGAGATTACGCGATCGATATCGTTGAGCGCACTCGTCAGAACGAACAGCTTACCCTCGGCGTAAGTCCGCGCGGACTGCTGATGCTGCAGCGTGCAGCGCAGGCGCGCGCGTTTCTGGAAGGCCGCGAATTCTGCACGCCCGACGATTTCAAACAGCTCATCGTTCCGGTATTTGCGCACCGCGTAGTGGTCAATACCCGCTACGCCTCCACGCAAAAGAAGCTGGCGCAGGTGGAATCCATTCTCCGCGAAATTATCGACTCCACGCGCGTTCCGCTCTAAGGAAAGCCTCAACCCGATGAAATTCGACTTTCTCGAACGGCGGGCGAGCGATCGGCTGGAAGCCCCGAAGAATACCCGGTGGCATGGCCTGGACCGTCCCAGCTGGCGGAGTTTCTTCGTTGCCTTGCTGGCACTCGGGGGAGCGCTTTTTCTGGCGCTCTATTCCGGCGCCGCGGTGGAAGGCGGACATTTCTTCGTAGCCGGTCTCTCGGCGCTGGCGGCCTTGGCGCTGGCCGGCTGGGTCGCTCTGACCATTGTGCCGGTTCTGGCGCGGCGAACGCCGCTGCGATGGCTATCCACTCAGATTGACTACAAGGTGACGCGGGAAGGCATCATTTATCTGTGTCTTATTTTCGTCGTTGCGCTGGCCGCGCTGAACACCGGGAATAACCTGCTGTTCATGGTGCTGGCGTGCCTGCTTGCGGGTGTGCTGATTTCGGGAATGCTTTCGCGAATGGTCCTCAGCGGGATCGATGTGCGCCTCGAACTGCCCGAACATATTTTCTCGGGTCGCTCGATTCTGGCTATCGCCGAGCTTCACAATATGAAACAGTTTACGCCGTCATTCTCGGTTTCACTCGTCAGCGAGGAAAAACCAAAAACAAAAAAGCAGGCGCAAGCAAATCCCACATCGCGCGTCCTGCAGCAGCACATCTACTTCCCGCACATTCCTCACCAGCAAACCGTTCGCCAAAACATCGAGATCACATTTCCGCGGCGCGGCATCTACCGCCAGGATGCGCTCGGGTTTCGCACAAAATTTCCGTTCGGGTTCCTCCAGAAAACCCGGCGCGTCGATTCGGAAATCGAAGCGATCGTGTACCCCGCCGTCCAGCCGACGGAAGAATTTTACGAAATCCTCCCTCTCGTGAGCGGCGAACTCGAAAGCTACCAGCGTGGCCGGGGCCACGACCTTTACGCGATCCGCGATTACCAATTCAATGACAGCGCCCGTCATGTGGATTGGAAAGCATCCGCCAAGACCGGCGCGTTGCAAGTGCGCGAATACGCGCGCGAGGACGAGCGCCGCGTCATGCTGGCGTTCGATCCATATATTGGCATGAGCGCAAGAGATGAGCGAGCCACGGCCCAATTCGAACGAGCGGTCACGCTCTGCGCCGGCCTTGCCTGGCATTTTTACGAAATCAATTCGGTCCTCGAATTCCGTTCCGCTGGCTTCGCCACGCCGCGTGTGATTGCGGGCGAGATCATCTATGATATTTTGCGTTATCTGGCAGGCGTCACCCCCTTGAAGCAGTCTCCAGAGAAGAGTTTCCTTCATACGCTTGAAGACGCGCCCGATATTTTTAAAATCGTATTGACAAACCAGCCGCGCGGATCGATTCCGACCGGGCTTTGGAGTTCCTCGTACTTTTTGTTTGGGTCGTCGCTGTAAAGCTCATCTGCTGACTAGAGTCAAAGTCACAGTTCGGCTCTCGAACATGGACATGACGCTCTTGTCGCGTCAGCGTCACGCGGGCGTGTTTTGAGTTGTACATTGGGCGGTCAAATCCGCCGGCGAGACCCCGGCGCTACTGAAAACCGACCGCGAGATTTCCGTTCGAATTGGCAATATGCGAAAATGTGGCCGGTGAGCCTTCTTGCGATTCCTCCGGCTGAAATGAAACTGTTCCGGCGCCGAATGCTCTCCTGGTTTGGCAAACGCAAACGCGACCTGCCCTGGAGGCGCACCAGCGATCCTTACCGCATCTGGCTTTCGGAAATAATGCTGCAGCAGACCCGCGTGGCGGCGGCAACTCCCTACTATGAAAGGTTCCTTGCGAAGTTCCCGACAGTAGAAGCCCTGGCGCGGGCAAAAACTGAAACCGTGCTTGGACGCTGGGCGGGACTGGGATATTACAGCCGCGCTCGAAATTTACACCGTGCCGCGAAAGAAATTGTCACTCGCCACGGTGGCCTGTTCCCGATAGGGCACGCGGACGCCCTGGCGCTTCCGGGCGTCGGAAACTACACGGCTGCGGCAGTGTTGAGCATCGCATACAAACAGCCGCTGGCTGTGCTCGACGGTAACGTGGCGCGCGTGATCGCTCGGATCGGCTCGGTGCGGGGCGACCTCCGCGCTCCGGCTCTGTGGCGAAAATTGGAATCCGCCGCCCAGGATTTGCTCGCCCGGCGTGCTCCCGGTGACTGGAACCAAGCCATGATGGAATTGGGAGCGACGATCTGCACGCCGAAGTCGCCTCGATGCGAAGCGTGCCCGGCGGCGGCGTGGTGCCAGGCGCACAAGCTCGGAATT
>JBEKCU010000011.1:0-32316 GCA_050014735.1 Candidatus Acidiferrales bacterium
ACGCCGCTTAGCTTTCGCGACCACTTCGGGATCAGGCTGCGAGGCCGGCAGCGAATCGCCGCCTGCTCGGGCTGCCACGCCACACCGCTTCGGCTCGCCAGGCGCGCCACCGCTCCGTTCCGTGGCCGCCCAACATGCAGAAGAAGCAAAACCAAGAGAATTCCCGTTCATCTTTCCCTTTTTCTTTCTCGCCCTGCTCATTAATTAAGAGTACTAAAACGGTCTCAGAGATGTTGGCACGGAGGGGATAGCGAATCGCCGGCCACGCAGGAAACCGCGAGCGTCAATCTTTGCGGAATGATCGATACCCTGCTTAGGACGCAGTCCACTCCTTGCGGACGATTTCGTATTTCTCGATGACCGCGGCCACACCGACAAGCGTCGGTGAGCGGTCCTCCACGCGGACAACCGTGGCCCTCGCGCGCACCAAGGCCGCCGGCCCTGGAGCAATTTCGGATGACAGCAAAACCGTGATGTCCAGAGTGGTGCCGGCGGTCACAGACGGTTCAACGATAAAATAAATGCCGTGCGGGGAAATGTTTCTGGTCTTGCCGTCATGGCCCGAGCCATCGTCTTGCTCGGGCACTCGAATTGAAATTGGCCGAATCGAGATTGGCAGAGATAGGTCGTAGCGCCGCGTTGCACGTCGTTCAGTCATTTTGTTTCACAACTCCAAGGGTTAATCGCCGACACATATCCGCAGACTCTGCTCCAGAATCCCTGTGTCGCAGGACGCTTTCGGCTCAGGTGAACAGGCACTGGGTGCTGTCCAGAATAGAAAAACGGGCTTGAAACTTCGATCGGATGAAACAGATCTGCTAAAACTCAATTCTGCAAACTTTTCGCCAAGGCATCAATGACTGGCCGCGACGATATAACCAATCAACAAAACTATCACTGTGACGAGAATGAGGATCCACGGTAATACCCCAAAGGACTCATCGTTCGTCGCTCGCATACAGAAACTTACCTCTCGTCTGTCAGTAGGCAATTCGAGTGCCAAGAATCGTCAACTGTGCCCACCAAACCCAACTAGATCTAAGCTCAATATCTACTGTATGTTAGCGAGATGCCGGAGCCGCGATCTCCAAATCCACAGAGACATCGTACGAACAATCGCTCGATCGAATCGCCTGACGTGTCAACAGTTGTGGACAGGTGCTTGACTCGACTTCACCGATAGATTGACTCAAACGTTTAGTAAACAATCTATTGGTCCGACAAGAAAGACGGATGGGAAACCATTGGAGAGCCGATATGGCTCCTTTATGCGTGATTGTCTCTCGCTATTGCCAGACCCGGCATCGACTCGCGATCCTTCTCAGCGGCCGGTAGGCTCGCCGTTCTCTTGAAGAGTTTGTCGAGACGATTGCGAGTCCAAGTAAGAGTCCGGGATAAATCTTCGGGATAGATGAAATTCACGTACGTCGCCACTATCATCCATTCGAAGAGCGGGATGTTCATGGCGTACTCGATACCCAGGTGCAAGCATAAGCCGGCCAGGAGTACCGGGTAGCGGAGTTCCTTAAACCATACGAGCACGCCCAAAGCGAACTCGATCACTAAGGTCATCCACGTCAGTGTTTTAATCAACGCCAAGCTGTGCAATGGCGGTATTGGGAAGCGGTGCATGTCTTCCAGCCTTAAGGCGTAGTAAACCGCGGTCCCATTCATCCATAGGATGCCCATCGATTTCCAATAGAAAGTCGCGAAATACACAACCGCCGTTTGGATCTGGAGCATCCGCTGAGCCCAGGGGGCGCACAAGGGAATGGCTGGCTCTAACCGGCCTCGCCGGACCCTCAGCCAGCGATCGACCGAGTAGGCCGCACCCAAAGGCGAAAACATCAGGAAAAAACAACTGACCAGCATCAGCGTGTCACCGCTGTTTAAGATGTACCAGTTGCGCAGCTGAATTGAACCCAGGCACAAGTAAACAGCGACGGCGCTGAACCGCGACATGAAGCCGATCGTTAGTGACACGGTACAGAGCAGGAACACCCAGAAGAAAACATTCATGGCAAAAGCTGTCTGAGGGAGCAGTTCCAGCAGGCTCATGCCGGGGTTGCGCGAGAGCTGGTGCATCGTGTCAAGGCTCATAAACGCATGCGGGCCATACCACATTAGCCATTCGGGCCGCAGCATCAGCAAATTTGCCAGCACGATCACCCCAAAGAAAATACGAAACAGGCACACAGGGATTGGCGACTGCGGTTTGAAAAAGAACTCATTCCAGGAGTTGAAAAACGAGCGTAAGGTCATTGTAAGTCTCCCGCTTGCACTGAGTATGTGTAGACTACGGTACGCTTCCAGGGTTCTGGCAAGCCCGATCCGGGAGGCGCGATTTGCGAGCGATACGAAATCAATGTCACGGTAACAGGTGGGTTGTTATCTTTGTTGTTCAGGCGGGCGATGTACCGGGCTGCGTCCGGTCGTAGTGCCGCAAACTTGTTATTCAGAAGCGCGTCGAAGGCAAACTTGTGTTGGCGCTCCAACGTGTATCTTTTGATGTACCCATAATTTTGTGGGAGTGGGAACGCCCACACGCCGGTTTTACCGTCGCGGTAGGAAATCTCGGCTTCGACTCGGGTATTGAGGGAGAGCGGATTGGGCGCAAACAAGTTCCATCCCTGCGCTAACCCGGACCAAAACATGTAAGGAGCAATCTTTGGTTTGAGATCGGTAACAATACCCGTGTTCAGCGGCATGGACCAGACCAGGATCATCGCGAGATGGAAAACCAGAAATAAGTTGATTACGATTCGCTTCATTATCGGTTGTCCGCCTATTTGAAGTTTGGACGTTTCATTCGACAGCGACATATGTAGCACGTCCGTTGCCAAGAAAACTAAAACAAGTCATTCATTATGTTGTGGTTACAATGTGATCGCCGTCACATTTGGCAGCGTTGTCAGCGATCGGTGACTTCCTAAATCGCAAACTGCAACCTCCGACACGCACGGTATCGGCGTTTCGCAAAGACACCCCTCCAAGAGCTCGAATTTTTCCGTCACCGTGGCCAATTGGAAGGATTTATCCCGCCTATTGTGGCAAGAGAAATGCTCCATAGCCAAGCTCCTGAGGTCCGAGTCCGGTCAAATGGATGACAGCAGCAAAAAGCGCGTTCTGCCTTGGGTGGGTCTCTGCTTCATTCTGATCGTCTACGCGGTTTCCGTCCTGCGATTCAATCCATCGGATTTTTTTGGAACCACACAAGACGACTCCATCTATTTCAGCTCTGCGAAGGCGCTAGCGAACCAACAGGGTTATATCCTGCCGAGCGTGCCCGGCAGCCCAATTGCCACGAAATATCCGATTTTCTACCCGTGGATTCTGTCTTGGGTCTGGCGCTGGAATCCCTCGTTTCCTTCTAATTTGAATGGGGCGATAGCGATAAACATTCTGTTCGGCTTCGTTTTCCTCACGGCAGCTTTTATCTACCTGCGCCGCCTGAAGGGCATTGGGGAAGTTCCCGCGTTGATCCTTACATTCTTGACCGCTCTGCATCCAGAGGTCCTGTTTTACAGCGCCAGCGTCCTGTCCGATATCCCCTTTGCTGCTCTTGCGTTAGCCGCAATCTTGGCAGCCGATCGAGCAATGCGGCCCACTGCCACCGCCTCAAGAACCGCCGGTTGTGCGGCTCTGACCGGAATGTCGATCCTGATGCGCATTTTCGGCGTTCCCATCGCCGTAGGTATTTTGTCTGCCGCTTTCGCGCGGCGTGCCTGGCGTCAAATCGCAATTTTTTGCGGAACCCTCGTTCCCTTCGGCATTGCAATCGTCTGGCGCAAAATATTCGATTCATCCCGGGTCGCATTGCTCACGGGAGAGGTTTCGGGGCATCCAGGCTTCGTAAGCGCATGGACGTATTACACGAGCTACACGGGATTCTGGAAGCTGAGTGTCCCGAATGCTCACATCCTATGGGCCATGCTTAAAAGTAACGCCATTTTTGTTCTTTACTCGCCTTCAGACTATTTTCTGTTTCCCCTGCTCAAGCGGGATACCTTCGCCAGCCGGACTCTGATGGTGCTCGTAACAGCCGCTATTTTCGCGGGTATCGTTAGGCTCGCGCGGGACAACGGCTGGACAACGATTCACTGGGTCCTGCCGTTTTATGCGGCCCCCATTCTGCTGTGGAACTACCCAATCAGCACACGTTTTCTCCTGGTGTTCTTGCCGTTCTTCATGAGCGGATTGTGGTCAGAAGCCCAGCATTTCCTTACACTTATTTACTCCGCGATTACAGGGCGCCGGGCCCGGGCCGAGAAGATATTTGCCGCGATCTTCGGACTTGGGGCCTTGGCCACGGTCTTCGCACTGGCGGCGAACTATCTCGGCGGAACGCGCTGGATTATTGCCGAAAATGGCAGGAATCGCTCGATTCTGTTGCAGGAAAAACGCGAAGCCTATCGGTGGCTCTCCTGTTGCACGGCCCGCGAAGACGTAGTAATTGCCTATGAAGATGCTGCCCTTTTCCTGTATAGCGGGCGGCAAAGCATGCGCCCACTCGTCTTCACAACGTCAGGGCTGTACGATCCGGCTTACGTGTCACAGTCGCTCGATCGCATGTCCGATGTCGCCTACGCGACCGGCGCTCGATACTGGCTCGTCGCCGCCGACGATTTCGCCATGGAGTGGAAAACGGCCGCCTCCGATGGACGGGCGCGCGAATTAGAAATGGGGCGGAAACTTCCGATCGCCTTCAAGAGCAGCAAGGGGCATGTTCTGATTTACGATCTCGGGTGCAATAACCGCTCCAAGACCGCTTCATGCCTCGAAATGAGCCGTTTGGCCGCCCAAAAACGTTAAAACCTTTGATGTTTCCGTAGCGAATCGGAACGGTAATTGCTCCTAGTCAATGCGCAGTCCGGAAGCGGATAGTGCGGAAGTTTAGGACACTTAGGCCCAGTATTGGACAGTGCAAGGTCGAAGCTCGCATGCGCCTTAGTTTCAATGGCTTGGAAATTGCGCCGAACCGGGGCGTAGGACCGGCGTGGATGAGTTCCATGTAGCTCTGGGGGAGAGTGTCTCCAGATGTGGACTCCCAAATTCGCATTGTGTCTCATTTTAAGGACGTATACGACACATCGGATTCGGCCAAAGGTGGGAGACGAAAAGTAATGGTCAAACGCAGAAGCGAAGCTGGCCAGTCACTCTTCTTCGTAGCTTTTGCCTTGTTCGGCATCATCGCTGCTGCCGGCCTGGCAATCGATATGGGTTATTTGCGCTATGAGAGACGGTTGATGCAAACGGCCTCTGACAGCGCCGCCTTCGCTGCCGCAATGGACGTCAATCTGGGCACTGCAAGTCAAGCGCATACCGACGCTACCGCCGTTCTCGGCGCCTATGGTTATCAAAATGGCGTGAACAATGTAACGGTGACCTACACCCATCCGCATGGGGGTGACTCACAATCGGTTGGAGTCGAAGTTCAGCAAACCCTACCGACGTTTTTTATGAACATATTTGGCATAACGAGTGTCAGTTCCCCACCTGTATCCGCGACCGGGGTGGCCAGCTTAGTGCCATCCAGCGGATGCGTCTATGCCCTGGGCGCCGCGGGGTTGACCTCGACCGCAGGCATCGATTCACCGAATTGCGGTATTGTCGTCAACGGTACGTTGAGTGGCGGCGGTACTCTTACGGCCTCCTCGGTTGGCGTGTATGGGGACGCCTCAGGGTACAGCGGTGGAGGCACAACTGTTGAAGCCACGGTTCAAAAGGCTGCCGATCCGCTGGCGTATCTGACGCCACCCACCCCGGGAACCTGTACTACCCCTTTGACAATCACTACCACAACCTCGTTAACGGCGGGCACGTATTGTGGAATCATCATAAACACTGGTGGAAATGTTACTTTCGGTTCCGGCCTTTACATCTTAACGGGAAACACGGGATTGCAAATCACAGGTACTGGAATTGCATCTGGAACAGGAGTGACTTTCTACAACCACTCCACGTACTCGAGTGCCACCGCCACGGGTGCTATTACATTCAACGGTACGGGCAGCATTACGCTTTCGGCCCCCACTTCGGCGCTTGATGGACTCCCGGCGGGTATTCTCTTTTATCAAGATACGCCGCCTGCTGCTGATTTGAGCGAAGGTGGAACAACTGGCGCCGTGACCCTGAGTGGGACCCTTTACTTCCCGAACGCGCCGTTAACGGTTGCAGGTTCGCTCACCCCAAGTGCAAACAGCCCGATTGTCGCAAGCAGCATCACGGTTTCTGGCAGCACTCCGTTATACGTGGATTCGACATCGCAATCGGTGACACTTCCAGGCGGATCTCCATTAATCTCCGTCTCATTGGTGCAATGAGCTATGAAAAGAACATTTCAATTAAGAAATAACGAACATCGCATCGGTGCCGGACTTTCCGTTCCCATGGTACGCAAAGTTCCGGCTCCTTCATCGAAGGGACGTTCCAGAGAAAGAGGCCAAGCGCTTCTCGAGTTGGGTCTGTTGCTGCCGTTGCTCCTCTTATTGGCAGTTGGTATCATTGAGATTGGAAGGCTTGCCTACTTCGCGATCGAAGTGTCTAACGCTGCGCGGGCCGGGGCGCAATTCGGAACCCAGAGTTTAGCCGCAGCGTCGGACACCGCAGATATCACCACCGCAGCCCAGAATGACGCGTCCGACATCGGCACGAATCTCAACGTAACTCCCACTGCGTCATGCGGTTGTACGGCTGCAACAGCTATTGGCGGGACTTGCCCCGGGTCGGGCTGCTCGTATCCTCTGGTCTATCTTACAGTGACCACGCAATACAATCTGAGCACGCTGTTTCACTACCC
Organism: Candidatus Acidiferrales bacterium; assembly: GCA_050014735.1. GTDB lineage: Bacteria > Acidobacteriota > Terriglobia > Acidiferrales > UBA7541 > Palsa-360. The sequence continues at coordinate 6,800 of JBEKCU010000011.1, forward strand.
GGGCATACCCCACCGCTTTTCCCTCACGGGCACGTCGGTGATGCCGGTGAAACAATGAGCGCTACATTACAACGCGGAAACTCCATGCGAATTAAATCGAAGAACCCATCCATTCAGCCTGAGTCCGCCCGGTTCGCTCGACGGGCGGGCGAGCGTGGAAATACGATGGTTGAATTCGCCTTCGTGGTACTAATCATTTTGACAATTCTATTTGGCATCGTTGATTTCGGACGCGCTCTCTACGCCTACCACTTTATCTCCAACGCGGCGCGAGAGGGTACGCGCTACGCGAGTGTACGTGGGGCCACGTGTGACAGTGCAGTGATAACCCCTTGCCCCGTAACGACCCGTCAGATCGACAATTATGTTAAGAATGTGCCCCTGGGAATTGACGTGACTCAGATGCATCCTCACGCCAGTTTCGTCTCCAATGGAGTGGCCGTCTGCGGAGTGACACAAAATTACCCGGGATGCGCGGTTCAAGTCATAGTGGATTACAACTTCAAGTTTCTTTTCCCGCTGATGCCCTCAAACTTCACGATGAGCAGCACATCTCAAATGATCATTACGCGTTGATTCAATCGCTGTGGTCTACTGAGGATTCTTGATTGAATACTTCGCGTTCAAGGCTCCCAGCCCGATTCCGGCCGCAAGGGCACACACCCGATATTAGGTGCCGACAGAAAAAAGCATATCAGCTCACTTCCGGTTTGCCGGGATCTCGATGGGTTCGGCCGTCTGTTTTGGCGGCAGCAGACTTGAAATTTCTAATCGGTCCCCCAACCTTGTCCCTGTGCGATAGATCGTGTGAGGCGGCAGTTCCAATACGCTGGAGGCTTTCAGCGAGACCTTCGAAATGCGAAACGGCCTCACGTATTCCTCCAGGTGCACAACTTCCTTCTCCTTGCTAAGGAAGACAAGGTCGATCGGGAACATCATCCCGATCGTGTGGACGCCACGCGAAGGCACAATCCATAGACCTGAGCCTTCCTTCGCCCACCGCTTGGTTTTTCCCAGCAACCCGACCAGCCGGCGAAAATAACTATTCGCCACGCTGGCCTCTGTTGCCACGAACGCCTCGCGGGTCTTGTTGTAAACGTACACCGCCCCCTGCCGCTGATCGATCGCCACCGAACCCTCCGACTCTCTTGTCATACGGATTGCCCCGCCAAAACTTGTCTACTCAACCGCCTTGGCTCGCCGGCGCCAAATGATAATCGCCAGCACCATCACCGCCAGAATTCCAGCAACCATTCGGATCATGGTATCCATTTTTCTTCTCCTTTTTTCGTTGACGTTATCTATTTACGACCCTTACCCCGGCGCCATTTCGCGCGCCGGATTATTTCAGGCCCGGCAGCAACACACGCATTATCGTGATTATCGCCGGGCCCAAAACCACAGCCATTAGAGATGGGAAAATCAAGAACACCAGAGGTGGAACCATCTTAACGCTCACCTTGGCGCTCATCTCTTCCGCGCGCTGGCGGCGTTTCATCCGCAATTCATCGGAAAAGATACGGAGCGACTGAACGATGCTCGTCCCGAAGCGGTCCGTTTGGACCAGGATGGCCACCAGCGCCTTAATATCCTCGAGGCCCGTGCGATCGCTCAATTCCCTCAACGCATCGACGCGGGTTTTGCCGACACGCATTTCCAGGTTCACCATCTGAAGCTCCATGCTCAACTCGGGATGAACGATTGCCAGTTCTTCCGCCACTTTCATTAGCGCCTGATCCAAGCCGAGTCCCACTTCCACGCAAATCACCATCAAGTCCATCGCGTCCGGAAGGCTCAAGCGAAGCCGCTTTTGCCTGGCGCGCACTCGATTCACCAGCCAGAATTCCGGCGCGAAAAATCCAATGGCGCCGGCGATCACGGGAAGGAAAATAGGATTCAGCTCGTATACGCCCGTCCATATTGAAGCTACCGTGAACAGGATGCCGGTAATCAGCCTTACGCCGCGGATGATCCACACTGCATCCTCGGAGCGATATCCGGCTCGAATCAACATGCGTCGTTCGTGACTCAGCTTTTTGCCCTTCGGCGGAGGCAAAAGCTTTCCGACGGAGACCAGGACGTTTTTCGCTCGCTCCCCCTGGGCATTGGCCAGATCCTCATCGTGTTCCGAAGCGGGAGGGTTCAGGACGCGCGACAGCCGCCGGGCGACGTCCACTCCTTGCGGCGTGGAGGCATAGACCAGCGCCATCAAAACACCGACGGTTGCCAGAAATACGACGAGAGTCAGGAGAACGATCATTTCTCAGTTGCCTTTCTAAACTTCTATTTTCACAATCCGCCAAAGGATGAAAGCGCCGATGACCTGCAAGCCCGCCGCGACTGCCAGGACCATCGGGCCCAACGGATCACGAAATAACACCATTTCATAGTCCGGATTCACAAAACTCAGCATTACCAGCATCGCGATCGGAAGTGACATGAGAATCCCCGCGGTCATGCGCCCCAGGGCTGTTTTCACCTTCACGTCACGCTGAATGCGAAACCGCTCTCGGATCACGCGGGACAACTGATCCAAAACCTCGGCGAGATTTCCGCCACTATCTTTTTGGACGTTCAGAGTCGTAACGAAAAAGCGAACGTCGATTAAAGGAACTCGATCGGTCAGATGGAGCAGCGCATCCCGCAGGGGTATCCCGAAATTCTGTTCGTCATACGCGATCGCAAATTCTCCTGCAATGGGTTCGGGCGATTCCTTGACAACCATTTCCATGGCCGATGTGAAGGCATGTCCGGCGCGCACAGCACGAGCAAACATGTCCAAAGCGTCCGGAAAACGTTCCTCAAATTGATCGAACCGTTTTCGGCGCTTCCAGGCCACATTCGCCAGGGGTATCAGCGACACGACAATTCCCACCGGCACTGAAATAAAGAACGGGAACAAGAATCCCAGAAGGAAGTACGTAACGACGCCTATGACGACGCTCGAAAGCAGAAACTTGGCTGGTTTGGTCTTCATGCCGGCCTGAGATAAAAATTTCTGCATCCAGACCGCGCTTGGCGATTGCGCCATCATTCGATGTAACACGGGAACCGTGCTGTACATCTCATCGCGGACCAGTTTCAGGTTCGAGGCGATTCCACCCCATCTTTCGGCAGCCTGCAATTCCTCGATTCGTCCCCGAACGACTTCCTGGCTCGATTTGGTCGAGGTCACGGTCCAAACCGTCAGAAAAATGACGATGATCATGACGAACGTGATTGCCGAAACCATGAGCGCCATACTGAAACTCCCTCCCAGCCCTTGCAAAACGTGGATATCCTAATGCCGAGCCAAAAATCGAACGAAGTCGAGTTGCTAACCTTTAAACATCGTGGCAGGAAGAGATATTCCCGCGAGAATCAACTGTTCCGCGAATTTGGGACGTACCCCGGTTGGCGCAAAGTCGCCGAGAACCTCACCGTTGGGGCGAAGCCCCTTCTTCTTGAAGGCAAAAATTTCCTGCATCGTTATGATGTCTCCCTCCATACCCGTAATTTCGCTGATGCTGGTCACCTTACGCTTGCCATCGCTGAGGCGGCTGACCTGGATGACGAGGGAAATCGCCGAAGCGACTTGCCGCCGAACAGCAACCGTAGGAAGATTCAAACCGGACATAGCGACCATGGTGTCCAGGCGGGCGAGGGCGTCTCTGGGAGAGTTGGCGTGAATTGTCGTAAGAGACCCGTCATGGCCTGTATTCATGGCCTGCAACATATCGAGAGCTTCCTCGCCGCGCACCTCGCCGACCACGATGCGGTCAGGGCGCATTCTCAAGCAATTGATGAGCAGTTGCCGCTGCTGAATTGCGCCCTTTCCCTCGATATTGGGGCGTCGCGTTTCTAGTCGCACAACATGCTCCTGGTGAAGATCCAACTCAGCGGCGTCCTCAATCGTTACGATGCGCTCGCGGTCTGAAATAAAGGATGACAGGATGTTGAGAAGCGTCGTCTTGCCGGCTCCGGTCCCGCCGGAAATGATGATATTCAGTCGCGCTTTGACGCAGCCCATCAGCAATTCCAGCATGGTTTCGGTCAGTGTGTTATTCGCAAGCAGGTCATCCCCGCCGAGTCGTTCGTGACCGAATCGCCGGATCGAAAGGCACGGTCCGTCGAGTGCCAAGGGTGGAATAATGGCGTTCACGCGCGATCCGTCGGCGAGCCGGGCGTCGACCATGGGCGACGACTCGTCGATACGCCGGCCGATGGCGGTCACGATGCGGTCGATAATGCTCATCAAGTGCGCGTCGTCCCGGAATTCAATGCCGGTAAGTTCCAGCATCCCCCGGCGCTCGACGTATATGCTTTTATAGTTATTCACCAAAATGTCTGAGATCGTTGGATCCGCCAGAAGCTTTTCCAGCGGTCCCAGTCCGAACACCTCGTCCAACACCTCTTGCGACAGGCGTTCTCTTTCCGCCAGGTTCATGGGGGTGGACTCGCCTACGACAAGGGTCTCCAAGATCTGCCCGACTTCCCGCCGAACTTCCTCGCGCTTCAGCTGATTGAGGCGGTCCAAATCCAGTTTCTGGATGAGCCGCCGGTGAATCGCGGCCTTCAGCGCACTGTAGTCGGTTTTTGGCGATGGAACCGGTATTGGTGGCATGCCTTATTACCTCTTCGTTGAAAAGAATGTCCCCAACCCGCCTCGCTTGTCGGCTTGCACCTTTACTCCAGAGAGCTTCGAAGCGAGCTGGCGATAGTGATTGGTCAGGAGATTGTCGTGATTTTCCATGATGGGCACGCCAAGGTTGAAGGCGGCACCGGCCTTTCGATAATCGTTCGGAAGGTGCGTGAGAACGGGATACTTGGTGTTTTTCTCAATCGTCTTCAGGGCTTCCTCGTCTCCCTTGTGCCAACGGTTGACAATGACATTTATGCGGTCCCCACTAACTCCGACGCCTGTCAATGCCTGAATGCGGCGATTCAGAGCCCACAACGACGGCACGTTGGTTTCCGTCACTAGAAGCACCATTCGCGCCATCTGCAATATCGAACTCCAATCCGAGGAAAACTGAGTGCCTAGGTCCATTAACACGGTGTCGAAGTCGGTCTGCGCAACGTTAACGACGCGCTCCAGCAGAGCGACCGAAATGCTCTGCCACTCCTCTGGATGCAGTGATCCGCCGAGCAACTCCAGGTTGGTCTTGTGATGGGTTAAAAGTCCCGCGAAGAAATGATTATCGAGCCGCTCCAGGTTTTCGACAGCGTCGCGGACGCCGAAGCGTGGGTGCAAGTCGAGATGAAGGTGCGCATTCCCCAAAGGCCGCGCGAAATCAAGAAGCACTGTCCGCCTCTTGGCAAACATGGATAGTTGCACGCCAAGATTCACAGCTACTGTCGTCGTTCCCACGCCGCCCTTGGATCCCATCAGAATAATGAGCTTTTCCGATGCCCGTTTCTGCGGCATTTCTTCCTGGAAGCGCCTGATAATTTCACCCAGTGCATCGGGCGAAACCGGTTTAGCAAGAAACTCTTGCACGCCACAGCGCATGGCGTTCATCAGAAGGTTATGACTGGGCGGAAACACGATCGAGCATGCGATCAGCCGAACGGCGGGATGCACCTTGCGGACCTGAGCGCCAAGCGCGAGAAGAGGTTCCGGATCGCGGCCAAGGTCCAGCAGAATCATATCCGGAACGATCGCCGGCACATCGAACGGCCTGTCGGCGTGAATCGTCCACTGCTGAATTGAAGACACGAGCCCAATTTGCTGCAAGCTCGCCAACAATTGGGCGGAACTCGATGCGTCGGTACTGGCGATCGCTGTTGCTAGCATAGGCCTGAAATCTCCGTGAACCGCGTGTTCTTTACTTCGAGTTGGGAGCCTTTTGCGGCTCTGGCTTTAACGGCTCAAGAAAGGGCAAAGGGAATACCGGTCCAGCTGGAATGTTCTCCGGAGTCAGCGGCTGGACGATATGGGGGGTTACCACGATCAGGAGCTCGTCTTTCGACTTATTCAGCGATCTGCTCTCAAAGAGCTTCCCCAAGACCGGTATCGAGCCAATGCCGGGAATCCTGTCGAATTGCTCAATCACCTGATTATCGATTAGCCCCGCAATCGCGAAAGTCTGGCCGTCTCTCAATTCCATATCCGATTCGGCTTTCCGTGTCGAAAGCGCCGGTATCGTGGTTCCGTTGATCGTTACCGAATTGTTAAAATCCAGCGAGCTGACTTCGGGTTTCACGTTCAGGTGGATCAGACCTTCCGGCGTCAACGTCGGCGTGAAACTCAGGCGGACGCCGTATTCCCTGAACTGAATCGTAATCGGGGCGACGCCGCCTGCGACCGCTCCCTGCACGACGGGATAGGGAAATTCACCGCCAGCCAGAAAGCTTGCTTGCTTTCCGGATTCGGTTAGCAGGTTGGGCTCGGCGAGAATTTGAAGTATGTTGTTGGCTTGTAGCGCCTGGATCATAGCGGCCATATTGATATCGGGCCGGAACACCGAGATGTTCAGCAAGCTGCTGATCGAGAATTGACTTTGCTGCTGGCCTGAAACCGTCCCGCCCGGTCCCGTCGTTCCTGCGGTACCCTGGGTATATCCTGGCGGTGAAAACTGCTGAGTGGTAACCGACACTGGCATATTACTGCCGAAATTCCGAAGGATGTTGATTCCGAACTGGGTGATGGCCGTCCGGTCGACCTCGGCAAATTTCACTTCAAGGAGAACCTCTTTAATTACCGGCGCGGGAAAACGCATCAGGCTTGTGACTTTCGGGGTGGAGTTCTTGACGATCTCGAGAATCTTCTCGGCCACCGCGGCCGAGGAGATGTTTCCCGACAGCATGACGACATCCTTCGATGTTTCTAACTGAATCGCTTCGCTCGGAAACACTTCGTGAATTTTGTCATTTAAACTGAGAATATCGATGTCCACCGACACTTCGAAGGTTTGGCTTTGATCTGTATCGTCCCAAATCAACAGGGAAACTCCGCCAGGTACCTTCCCATTCAGCAGGACCTGGTACGGACTTATAACGACAGCTTCGACAATGCTCGGATCGGCCACAGAGACGCGCTTAATAGGAGTTGGAGAGTTGATCACCAAGGAACGTCCCACGAGCAAGTGCAATATGTGGGATCCCTCTGGCTGCTGGACCGATGCCGGCGGCATCGCCGATGGCTGTGCCGCCCCTTGAGCGGGCTGCGCGCCGATGGTTAGCATCGGTAATTTGGCCGTTGCCGTCTTCTGTGCCCGGATCGCTACAGGAGCGAGAAGAGCCAGCATCGTCAGGCCAGTAAGCCCCCGGCCAAGGATCGTCAGATTAGCGGTTCTGCGTTGGTTGGCCATTCGATTCTCCCGCGGCTTGTGCCGGATTCTGAAAAGTCTTTGTCTCACGCTTACTTCCCTGAATAACCTCAACGTCGTACCCCGGTGGTGGCGGGGGAGCGACGGGTTTGGAGGCCGCGCTTACATGCCTCTCAACTTGTGGCGGCGCATCGACTCCGAAAATAGAGGCCTGCAGGACTGGAGGCGGACTCACGGTCTGGCTGTCGAGTGTGTTTCGGAGCGCGAGTTGAATCTTTCCCGCGTTGCTGGCCATCGCCAGCTTCGCGGCGTCGGCGGGCGTTACCAGCAAGGTAATAACGGCAAAAGTCTCCGGTTTCCCATTGCGGCTCTCAATTCTCTGGTTCGCGGCCAGCACTCGCACGTTTTCCAGAACAGTTCGGGTCACGCCTCCGTTGCTTGTCGAGGCTCCCGTGGCAAGCACATCCACCATCGCCCCCGGCGTGACAAATCCCGCGACCGCGACGACGTCATTTACAGCCGCCGACATGGCCCTCATCCCTTCGGGAATCGTAGCGGCCAGACCGGCGCCGGCTTCCTTGGGAGCTAACTTCGCTTGGAGTATCGGTTCGTTTTCAGCGACGGAAGTGATCAATGCTCGATTTTCGCAATCTTCTAGACGTGTAAACATGCCCTCCACAGGAGCATCTTCCGGCCACGGCATCAGTCTCAGATCCTTGGCCTCAAGCCGTGTCCCAAGCGGCAGCGCCCCAACCGCGACAACGATCTGACCCATTTTTGGCACGGGCCTTGGAGCAGTCGCTTGTTTGAATTCACGAAATACGAAAATGGCCAAAATCAAGGCACAGACGACGGCGAACGCCAATCCAGCCAGCATACGATTGCGATTCATAGACTAGAGCTCCTTTGCCACATCACCACGTCCAACGGGTTGCCAGGAAACACAGGACCGTTCCACCTGCCGCTGCGACGCCAAACGGAAGCTTCATCAGCGCCGGGTTATCGAGCGATATGTCGGGATTCGCTCGCAGACCGAAAGTGAAAAAGCCCTGAACCAATACATAGATATTGCAGAAAGTTTCCTTCACGCGTTTGGCTCGGACAACCATGAACAGAGCCATAAGTCCCGCCAGAAAAATGGCAGCCACCAGCACGAACAACATCATCAAAGGCCCCAAGATCGATCCGAGGGCAGCCATTAACTTCCAGTCTCCCGCCCCCATGGCGCGGAGCAGAACACACGGAAGAAGAATGATCATTGCTGCGACCACTCCCAGAATCGCAATAAACGCGCCGATCCATCCGGACACGTAGGTATGTATCGCAATGCCGCCTATTACCCCGCTGACGGTAAGCCAATTGGGAATTCGGCGAGTGCGCCAGTCGATCCATCCGGCGACCAGGCCGACGACCAATGCAATTGCCCAAATTTTTGTCGTCGTATCCATCAATTTTCCTGCCTTCAGGGTAGGGATCTCCCCTACCTAGGGCCAGCAGCCCTTCAGCGCCACAAATCATTCATCCTCGTGCCACGATTACGGCCGCAAAGAAGCGCGAATCGTTAATGGCCGGCCGCGCCGCTCAACGCAGCTACTGCTGCGGCGATGGCTGCTTCCGCGGCTGCAATGGCGTTGTTCGCCGCCGCTGCCGCAGCATTAGCGTTGGCGGTAGCGTTGTGCGCACTTGATGAGGCATCGGCCGCAGCCTGGGCGTCTTCGTATGCTGCGCCACCGATCCCAAAGATACCCACGTTGCTGAGATCGAGAGCCGCCGCAGCATAATCGAGGCCTGCCGCAATGTTCCCGCTGGCGAAAGCGGAGGCTGAGGATGCCGCAAGGGAAGTCGACAGATTTTCATTGGCGGCCGCAGCAGCGGTGTCCGCGGCAGTCGTCGCGCCCGTAGCAACAGAGGCTGCTGCCGCCACGTTCGAAACCAGTTGGGTGTTTGTATTGGTGAACACGCCTTTGACGGTCGTTCCCACGGATTTCACGCTGGCGACGGCGCCTAGAGCGACGACCAGCAGTAACAAGGCGTATTCCACCAGGTCCTGGGCGTCCGCGTCGTGCCAGAAGCGCTTTAGTCTTTCCACAACTGACTTGAGTATTTCATTCATACATTTTGTCCTCCGCTCCCCTAAAAATGCATTTCTCAGCCACTCTCAGGTACCGAATCCCCTTGCTTGAGAGCCCCTTGCTAGTCCGGTGAAACAGGCCGCTGGAATTCGACAGCTTCTTCCAGCGGCCTCCAAAACTTTCCCTGGGAATGCTGAATTACGTGGTTAGGTTTGCAGCGGCATTCGAAAAAACCTGGCTGACTGCCGTACCAACCGATTTCACAGCCGTAGCCGCGACCAGAGCGATCAGAACAAGGAGTAACGCGTATTCCGTTAGGTCCTGGCCTTGTTCGTCCTGCCATAGGCGCCTCATTAGGTTTTGCATGTCGTCCCCTCCAGATTGGATAAGATCAGCGGCAACTCCAGACCGCAACCGCTTGGCCTTGTTAAAGCAGATCAGGCACCAATCTCAAAGGTGTCTCAATACGCACGGCGTCACAATAAGTCCTTTATTTGTATATGGATGAATTGAATCGCCTGCCATCGTTCATTCGCGTGCCGTAATTCCCTCGGAAAGCGTTACGATTTGATGACGTGCAATAGCTGGGGAAATTATGGTTTGGTGACGTTCGACAGTTTCGTCAGACACGAAAACGGCAATGCAGTTTGAGCAAGGAGTTCGGTTTGCTGCAACTCCGAGTCTGGTCGGGCGTCAGGGAGTCCCTACTGCACTCGATCCGAACTAGATAGAAATTCCTCTAATCGTTTGGACGAGCACTCTAAGGGCATCTCGAAGGGCATTGGAGGCATGAGTTGGACAGGAAATGCGTCGGTCCTGCTCGGGGTCCATCTACTATGTTGCCAGGCTCTACTGATATCCTCGCAAATTCGTCCCTTATGCTGTAGCGCGCCTCTAAAGAGGCGAGCTAAAGCAACTGCGCTGCGCCGGATGCCGGGCACACTGTTTCGTGCAGGATTTCAACAGAGCCGGATCCCTTTTAGATGACCCCTGGGACCCACCGCCAGGGAACGCGTTGCATATAGGCCAAGTATGTCGGATCTGTGCTCAAGAACTGCTCCTCGGCGAGGCTTCGGAAAACCTGCAAGACGACCCCCAAGGAATAGACCAGTAGGTTCCGCGGGGTATACGATCCTAAGGCGGAGATAACGGTTGCGAGGAAGTATGCGGTATAGATCGGGTGGCGCATCCAGCGATAGGCGCCGCGCTCGACGATTTGGCGCTGCGCTGGCACCAAGCCGAAGTTCCTTCCCAAGCTCAACCGCGCCCATATCAGCAATACAGCGCTGATCGGCAAAACCGGAACGACAACCCAGATAGAGACGATGGCATGACCGGGTTGTTCGACGCTCAAGGTTAGAAGCCCCCAATACGAGGTTACGAATGCCAGTAACCAGTAAAGGGGATTTGTGCTAACCCGTTCCGCAGGCCTGCGAAACACCACGATGCCGATGAGGAACAGTGTTTCGACCAGGTAGAAGCTTTCAACCGGCTTGAAATGCCGCTGGAACTGCACCGCGATGAGATAGGCGAAGGGGATCAGGGCGACGATCCCTAGCGTCCTGTCGACCCAGGGCGTCGTCAGCCATCGAACGATGGGGCGTGGCCCGGCTGGCAGCGAAGGCGCGCATGCTTCCTGGTTCATTGCCGTCCCGCGAATGCGTCCGGTCGTGACCGGACGAAAATCTCACTGAGATCGTCGGTGTATGCCTTTTTCCATTCCGGTGAAGCCGCGAGGAGTGTCGCCAAGGCGCTCTTGCGCCCAATCAAGCAGGATTGAATGTCGTATCGGCGCAGCAACGAAAGTGTATTCAAATCCAAGTTAATGATACTCATGTAATCTTGAAAGACGCCGCTGTATTCGTACATATCCGCACGGCCGTCAATAAACACTTTGTGCTGGGGACCGAGTTGCCAGATCAGGTATCCGCCAAAACCGTACTCGTTGAACATCCCCGTTGGCGAGGGATGTTGCCGCAGATATTCGACGGCGGCCACCGGATAGTCCTTTGCAACCACGGATTCCAGCTCGGCTTTTCGAGGCATGAATCGCGCCGCGACAATCGCGAGCAGCGCCATGATCGCCAGGTTGAGGCCGTACTTGTCTTTATCCGCTTCGTAGCGAGGCATCCACTCCGCAACGAACTTCGCTGCAATCGGAGCAATGAGCATTACAAAAATCAGCACGAACCGAAGATGCACGCAAGCTGCGTAGACCCCAAACAACAGCATGGCCAGTTCATGCAGCCTGTACTTCAACGGGTAGAAAATATGGCCCACGAAGATGAAGAGCACCAGGGTCAGAAGATATTTCCCCAGGAACAAGCTAAACGAAAGCGGTTGCCACTCCTGAATGCTCGCGACGTTCAGAGGCTGCATCGTGGCCATCTGCAATGGGTAGGCAGCGAGTTCCGACCCGTACGGGGTGACCAGCAGCGCGGCCGTACAGAGAAATGTGGCAAACAACAATTGCACCCGTTGGCGTCCGGTCCAGGGTTCAGCAACCAGACCGGCAGCCTCAAATTTCACAAGACCGGATGCGAAGTAAACGCCGATCGCCGCTAAACCGAACACAAACGTGCCGTGGACGTTCACCCAAAGCAGAAACAATGGCGGAAGAATCCAAAGAGCTCGGGAGTGCCCCTGCCGGAAACGTTCTAAACAAATCAGCGTCAAAAGCAAAAAGATGTACCCGAAAAGCTGCGGTCGCAGGCTAAAAATCGCGGTGGCAATCGGAAGCAGAAGTCCGGTGGCCACAAACGATGCCTTCCAGTTGCCGCACCGTAAATAAGCGTAGTAATAAAGCAACCAGGTCACGAGGGCAACCAGGCACATTTGCAGGATCGCGAGCCCCACAAGGCCACCCGCCTGCGCGGCAATACCCATCGCGATCTCGCCAAGCCATTCGTAGGCGATCCAATGCACCCCCTGCGCCGTAAATGAATAAATATCCGACGTCGGAAATATGTGCGTCGAGAGAATGCGCTGGCCGACAGCGATGTGCCACCAGGTGTCCGGGTCAGGCAATCGGTCATGTATCCCATAAAGGGCCACCCCGGTAAGAATGACGGCCATCAGCACCGGAAACGATGCTGCCTTGCGGGCGGTCAGCCAGATTGCTCTCAGGATGCGCTCTGGAGTTACCGACCTCAGCCCCGGCATACCCATCTCGGATTGCCGTGGGTTAGGTAGGGTCGCCCCATCACCGACAGGTCGCATGGTGCTGTCTGATTGGCTCATAGTCTCCACTCGTAGACTGCGTTCCGACAACGCTAGACGCGACGAACGCTGAAGTTACGGCGCTAGTTCATCGCTCAAGTGTCACCAAGAGATGACACGCAAGGCGCTTACTCCCATGAATCGGAGCAATTTAGCTTCCCTTCAGGCCGCCGGGGAGACGATCTGAAGCCGGGTGGAGTAGGGCGGCTCAGAGGTTGGTGCGGAAGGATTTCTATTCTTTCGACTTCAAGTGGCTGAATGCATCGAGGACTGCAAACGGCGTGCGAGTGCTGGAAATGCTTTCGCCGATCTGTTGAATCCGATCCGGACGGATATGCCCGAGAAGCGAGCCCGCTCGTGCGATGTAATTGATTTTCTCGGGCAACAGGCCCATGATTCGAGCGCAGGTGGCATCGACTGCCACAGGATCGTCCCCCAACACCAACACACCGCAGAATTTGGCCAGGCCCTGGATCGGTCCATTCCCTTCCATGCCCACAATGCCATCCACGATCGCAAAATCCGGTTTAACGGCGGCATTAATGTCAAGAATTGCGCGATCGATGCCGGCCCAGTGCAGAATGTTCTTGGGCCAGCCATAACAACTTCCCGGCACCACGCCGAACATGTTCTTAAGGGACAGCGTGACTCCAGCCCAATGATGCGTTTTCATTTTTGGCAGGGAAACCAGGAAGTCCACGCCCAGGACAGTCTTGGGCAAATAGAGTTCCCTCAAACGAGACGCGCGAGTTTTTAGGCTGACACGTTCCACATCATCCACGTTCAAATCCACGAAGATTTTCGACACCGGACCCAGATACTCCGGCAGAAGCACGGATTCGATGACCGCCTGCGTGTCTCGGTCTAGTGCCGGTCCATCCCCGACCAAAACCGCCGAAGCACCCAAACGCAAAAACGCGTCCCGTGCCGCCCTTATGACGACGGGGTGCGTATTCGTCATCCCGAGCGGGTCCGAGCTGACGAAATTTGGCTTGAGCAACACCGTTTTCCCACGCACCGGCAGATCGAACTCGCGAAGCGTTTCATCCAGGATTGCCGCGATATCGGACTGATAGCTGGAAGCGCGTCGAATCGCGACACGCGAATTCGGTCTTGAAAATGAAGGAATGAGTGAGGGATCAGGGCGCGGCATCGATCAGGCGTTCCCACTCGGCTTCGGTGTCCGCCAAATCCCGGTATTACTTAGGGCCAGTGCTGCCCAGGCCAGCTCAGGCACAGTCAAGGAACCTTGATTCCTTTCGCAAGCCACAGGCAATGCTTTAGTTAAGCTCTCGTTGGAACGCCCGTACGCACTCATGGCTATGTCGGTGAGCGCCAGAGACGCGGGACTTAGACCGGAACCTAGAATGGATTTCGAATTTTCCTCAAGCCAGGTAAGACTCGTCTGTACCTCCGGCTGCTCAGCGCGATCCATCAGCGCAAGAAGCGCCCATACGGTTGGGCCAATTTGGGGTTGCCCTGGAACTCCATAAACCATCGGGTTCCCGCAGTTCCAGCCGCCGCCTGGACACATACGATCGATCAGCATGGCCGCTCCGAGCTTTTGCCGGCGCCGCGCCGCATCGGACAGCGAAGATGCCGGAATTCGTTGCATGAGGATCAGTGCGTAGGATGTAGGTTCCACCCAGCTCGATGTCCCTGGAGTCCAACTCCAGCCGTAATATGAGTCGTTCTGTTTGGCGACGGTATTTTTCACGATGAATCGCCGAATCAGCCGCCTGAATAGTCGGGAATCTCCCGGCAAATCATTGCACAGCCAGTTCAGTCCGCGCGTGACATTCTCGGAAAATTTTTTTTGGCCTTGTAAAGCCAGGCAAACGAGTGACGTTACCCAGGACCCTTCCGGCACTTCAGGTGAGGAGGGCCACGAACCGTCCGGTAATTGCATGGCACTGAGGAACTGCGCCGCTCGCGAAGCGGCTTCTTCGTGAACTGGCTTGGAAGCGCAATTCAGCAGGGAGAGCAAAGCCCACGCAGTCGATTCTGCACGGCTTCGGGATGAGACCTTAAAACCCCACCCTCCGTCTTCATTTCGCGCTTCGAGCAGATGAGGTAAACAGAAACGTTCCACGAATTCTGAGCGCATTAAGTCTAGACACTCTCCAGAGATTCGCGGGAATTCTGGGGCCGCGATTGCGCGACGACCCAGAAATCAGGAGAACTGTCGCGGTGCTTGGATTCCAGGGAGCTTCTCCTCCGGGCCGGCGACTAGATTCTCTTCTTCGTCCTGGTTAATTTCAAGCTGATTGATGAGCCGGTGCAAGTATCCGCGAGCCACGCCCAGTGCGCGCGCGCTGTCAACCTTGCTCCACGAACACTTGCGCAATGTCCGAAGAATGAGCCTGCGCTTGAATTGGCGGACTTCCGCCTCGTAGGTACTGTTGATTGCGGCACCCTCATCGAGTCCATTAAAGACCGCCGCCTCATCGGAGTGTTTGCGGACATTCAAAGGCAGGTGGGAAACCTCTACGGTTTGGCCTTCGGAGAGCACAACGGCCCGTTGCACGGCATTTTCGAGTTCTCGGACATTTCCCGGCCAGGCGTATTCCTCGAGCGCGAGCAGAGCTTCGTGCGAAAACCGTTTCACTTTCTTGTTAAATTGCTGATTGGCGGCGAGCAGGAACAATTGCGCCAGAAGAATAATATCGTCGCGGCGTTCACGCAGCGGTGGTATGTGCATGTGAACCACGTTCAGCCGGTAAAATAGGTCTTCGCGGAATTTGCCCTGTTGGACCATTTCCTCCAGATTTCGATTGGTCGCGCTGATCAGCCGGATGTTAACGTTTACCGTTGAGTTACCTCCAAGCCGCTCGAAACTCCGCTCCTGCAGGACGCGAAGCAATTTCGGCTGAAGGCCTATTCCCAAGTCGCCCACTTCATCGAGAAACAAGCTCCCCTGGTCCGCCATCTCCAGCCGTCCTCGGCGCATGCCAAGAGCGCCCGTGAACGCGCCCTTTTCATGGCCAAAAAGTTCGTCCTCGATCAACGTATCCGGCAAGTTCGCGCAGGAAAATGCAACAATCGGACGGGCAGCGCGCGGGCTAGTCTGGTGGATCGCCCGAGCAAGCAACTCCTTGCCCGTCCCCGTTTCCCCAGTAATCAGCACGTTTACGTCGCAGGGGCCGATTTTCTGGGCAAGCGCAAACAATTCCTGCATCGCTGGAGCGCTGCCATGCAAGTCGTGGAGCCTTTTGGCGCCGGTCGCGCTCACGCGCAGCCGTTGAATCTCCTTTTCCGCAGCCTGAAATTTGAAGGCCCTGCGCAAAATAAGCCGGAACTCAATCATGTTCGGCGGATGGATAATGGTGTCATAGGCGCCGGCTTCCATCACTTTCAAATTGAGTTCTGGGCTGCCTTCCTGATAAAGCACCACGATGGGAGGTGGAGACGGACGTGATGTTACCTCCTGGATGAACCTCAACCCGGTTTCCACTGTGCCCGGATGGGAAGCCCTGAGATCGACCACCAAAACGTCGGTCCAATCGCTTAATTCGCTAAACCGGCTATATTGGAACTCGCTAAATGTGCGTGTTCGGAAGCCGCTCCCGAGCACGCCAACCAGGACCTGAACGAGATTAGAATCCTGAGTTAGGAAGCATACGTTGATTTCCTGCTCAAACACGTAGGATACCTCCAGTAGTCTGTCACTGAACGGGGACTTGGATTGCACACCGTGTACCAAAACGCCACTCTATTCAAGAATCTGTAACACTTAAGACTAAGACCTCTGCAATCAAATACATAGAACGCATTCGGTGTCAGCGCCGTCCACGAATGGTTACTCGAAGCAGGTGGGATCTGTGGATAATCCTGAGACTTGGGTGCGCAGAATAGTGAAAAGTCTTGCGGGACTATAAGTAATAGTACGAGCTAGGGTTAGGCTGAATTCGGGGCGCCAAGCAGGTCAGAACCTAGCTACCGGGCCTGGTCGCCTGACCCACCTTGCGGAGGGATCCCCACCAAAATGTCAAGCGCGACGGGCTTGCCGCCTCGCATCGCCGGTCTGAACTTCCATCTGCTAAATGCGAGGCGTGCCGCCTCATCCATTTGCGGAACAACCCCCTGGTACACTTCAAGACCTTCGATGTTACCGTCCTCTTGCAGCGTGCCCTTGAGAACGATTAGCTTATTTTGCTTGCCTGGGGGGACACTAACCCTCTGAAAGTCATATCTGGACGCCATGTCGGGCTCGGGAGGCACGATCCCTGCTTCAAGCTGGATGACGGTAGATTGGGGAGTTGGCTGTTGGTTTACGTCCGGACCGGGCTTCTGGCAATACTGCATGGTCCAACCGTCGTCCTTCATGGGCAGGAAAATCGTATAGATTTTTCCGCAAGCTAACGCCCCATAAACGTTTAAGCCTCCTCCACCCATCGGTCCCGCGGAAACGATCATGCGATTCTTCCGGAGATTCACGGACCACGGCACCGGATAGACCCTGTTTGCTACAAGGCTGGGATCGAGGGCAAGGTTGCCTCCTGTGCCGTTTGCGGCTCCCTTAATACTGAGCGTGCCGGGAACTCCCTCTTTTCCCCCGCCTCCACCCTCTCGGCCTAGTCCAAGACCAACACTGGCGTCGCCACCACGTCCGCTACCTCCGCTTCCTCCGCCAGATGAACCACCCCGACCGCCGCCCGGAGATCCAGACTCTCCGGGTCCCGGAGCAATGGAGAAGTCGCCGGCGCGATTGCCAGGCGGTACTGCCAATTGAGGACCCATCCCTGATGGATCGACTCCAATGACAAGAACCGCCTTTCCCTGGCCTGGAATGCCTATATCAGGAACTTCCGATCCTGCCGCTCCGTTATTTTCCGTGTCGCGGCGAGTCGGCTTCGAAAGAGATCCAACCGTGATCGGCATCTTGGGCTGCACGTTCGTGCCTCGGAGCATGGTAGCGGTGGAATATTGAGGATTCGTTTCCGCCACCGGAATGGACAGGTCCACATTAAGTCTTGCATTTTCTTGTGTCGGCTTCGAAAGTGCTCCAATCGGGATCGGCAACTTTGGCTGTGGGTTTGTGGGTTGAAGCGTGGTAACCATGGAATACTGAGCGTTCGTTTCCGCCACGGGAACCGTCGTATCGAACTTAACCCTTGCATTTTCCTGCGTCGGCTTCTTGAGGCTCAGGTCGAGGCTGACCTTTGGTTTCTTGGGGGCGTCGACCGGCCCCAATGCGATATTCGGAAGTTTCTGGTCCGTTGGGATACGTACGTCCGGCGGCGAAGACGGCTGAATGATCGTTTGATGAAAATTGTCTGGGTGCAGCGGCTTCGAAATTGCCGTCAGGTCTCCTTGCGATTTTGTCTTGCCAGGGGCAGGGGGAACGTCCGGGATGGAGCCGCTGCCGGGACGCCCTCCCGGTCCCCGTGGTGCGATTCGTGGCAACATACGAGCTACCTGTGGGGTGGGTACCGGGTAATAAATTACGTCGTGAGTTGCGAGAATAGTAGCGATGTTTGGCGCCTCCGTCGGAAGCGCATACGGAAGATAGAGCAGACCGGCTACGATTAAGCAATGGATCAGAAAAGAATTGACGAGACCCGCCCCGGGCACCCGAAATCCAGTCACGCTGGCATTGCGATTGAAATATTTTGAACCGTTCGAAGGAAGCAGCTTTGCCGGTGTGCACAGAGTTTTCAATGAGGCCAAGCAGCCTGCATATGCCGATTCCGGCCGGACCAGAAACTCGGGAGTCTTCAGCGATTTCTTTTCCTCGGAACCGAAGAAGGAAACTGCCGCAATAGTGGAATGAGCAAAATCGCTCGCCTGAAAAAGCCGGTTTGCCTGGTCCCTGCTATCGAAGCTCACCTTGCTCTCCTAACTGCATTCGGCGAACGATCCGAGGCTGTAGCCGTACGTAGCACGCTTCAGCCTGCGTTCCTTTGACGTTTGCGGGCGCCGCAACCCCGGCGGCACCCCGCCCCGCTAAGATTCAGCCCCAGACGCCAAGGCGTCACCATTTATCGAAACGAAAAACAAGGCCCACGCTGACGTTCGCGTTCTCCTGCGTCAGACCGAGAAAGCGCGTCGCTATGTACTCGCCATCGACGCGAATCGCTGATTTTCGATTTAGAATCAGATCGAAGCCGCCGCCGGGACCGATTGCGAATTTATAGGCGCTGGCGGAAATTCCGAGATAGCCGACGCTTCCGTGTTGCGCTCCCACCTGAAGATGAGCGAACGGCGTAATTCTCGAGAACTTGCGGTAGGAAAAAACCGGTCCGTAGGTGATCGCCTGAGTCGAAACAACGGTGCTGCCCTCATTACCATGATAACCATTGACTTCGACTCTTCCGCCGAACCAGCTGTTCAGATTCTCCGTCAAAGAACCGCCGCCGCCATTCAGATGAAAACTAGAACCGTTCAGGTCCGCGTACATATACGAATAGCCGCCCGAGATCTCTATTTTCGGGACCTCCTGCGCGTGCGCATTCATCGCACAAAAAGCCACTACAGCTGGAAAAAGCCAAATGAATCGTTTCATCGAGTTATCTCCTCCGCTTCCTCTTGATTCCGATACGTCATACATATGAAATTCATACTGTTTAGTTAACCTGCAGCGGCAACTGGGTTGAGCTGGTCACCGCACTAGCCCCGGCACCAGACGTGCCCGTAACGGTGATCGTATATGCGCCAGCGGGTGTCCCCACGGGTACGCCGGCCGTGCCGCTCCCGCTGCAAGCGCCCATCGCCAGCAGCAGAATCACGGCAAATCCAAACGTCGCCGAAATCGGCCGCCTGCGAATGAATCCAAGGGTCGAGAGCATCAAAACGACTGCCAGCCACGCGAGCCACATCCCTTTGAAGTGCCGGCCCCCCCCGAAGGGATCTATTTCGATCCTCGGTCCCGGAGGCGCGATCGTTCGCAGCTGAGTTGAGACCGTCAGCGTGACAGTCTGCGGTGAGGATGATGTCGGCGTCACCGACTGGGAAGAAAACCCGCAGGTAATCGTCGCTGGCGGGGTACAAGTCAGATTCACCGGTTGGTTAAACCCACCGATCGAAGAGACCATGAGGGAGAAAGTAGCAGTCTTCCCCGCCGGAACTGCTGGAGAAGTCGTCATCAAGGAAATCTGAAATGAGGCCGGGGTCACGTTGCCGACACCGGACAAAGTGATCGTCTGCGGGCTACTTAGCGCGTTATCCGATATCGTGATCGTGCCGTAGCGGTTGCCGGAGGTGCTGGGCGTGAACGTAACGCTGATCGTGCAACTGTTTCCGGCGGCAACGCTCGTGGGGCAAGTGCTAATCTGTGTAAAATCTCCAGTCGATGTGACGCCGGTAATATTGAGCGGAGCGCTTCCGGTGTTGGTCAAGGTGACCACCTGTGCAGCGCTGGTGGTTCCGACGGTTTGGCCCGAGAACGTCAGCGTAGTTGTCGAGAGGCTTACGAGGGGAACGGCTTGGCCAACGCCTGATAATTGAACTGTCTGAGTACTGCCGGCTACGCTGCCCGTATTATCCGTGATTGTGAGGGTGCCTGTCCGAACGCCTGCTACTGTGGGTGTGAAAATAACATTGATCGAGCAGGTGCTGTTTGGTGAGAGAACCGAGCCGCAATTATTGGCTTGAGTGAAGTCACCAGTGATGGCGATGCCCGAAACAGTCAAGGATGCATTGCCCGTGTTGGTCAAAGTCACTGACTGCGAGCTGCTGGCCGATCCGATCGATTGAGCGGGAAAGCCCAGGCTGGCTGTCGAAAGCGTAGCCTGAGGTTGCAGAACGCCGGTGCCGGAAACCAGGATTTCCTGAGGACTCCCGGAACCCGAATCTGTAATTGTGATGGAGCCCAGGCTGGCGACTGCGGCCGTAGGAGTAAAAGTAACCTGAATTACACAAGTCGTTGTAGCTGGAAGAGCGGCCTTGGTGCAGTTATCGGTCTCAGAAAAATCGCCGCTCGCCGCAATACTTGAAATCGTTAGCGGGGTGGTGCCGCTATTGGTTACGGTCACGCTCTGGGGAGCGCTGGGTGTTCCAACCTGCTGGGACCCGAACGAGAGAGACGACGCCGACAACGAGACTGTGGAAGTGGTGCCACTCAGATTTACTACCTGGGGGGTATTTGGAGCGCTGGCCGTCGTAATCACTAGCGACGCCTGTCGAATTCCTAACGCAGTCGGGGCGAAGGAGATGGTAAACGTACAGGTGACACCTACGGATAGCGACGAACCAGTTGGACATGTGGTTGTCTCGGTAAAGTCGTTGGGATCATTGCCGGAAATTGCAATGCTTGTAATCGTTTGCGTATTGTCACCGTTCGTGAGCGTCAGCGTCTGCGATTGGCTCGTCGTCTTGAGGCTTTGTGCGGGGAAGACCAAGCTAGTAGGATTGACGGCAATCCCAGCCAAAATGCTGACCTTGGCTATGTATGCATCGCAGTTTCCGCCAGGGACCGCCTGTACAGCATTCGCAAGTGGGAAATCAGCGGAGCACGTTTGCCCGGTCAGGTAAGCATTGCCGCTGGAATCCACGGCAATTCCAGTCGCTAACTCGGTGTTCGTGCCGCCAAGGTAACTCGAATAAACCAAAGTCGTGCCAGTGGGTGTCGGGCCCAAAGGACCGAGTTTCGCCACGAAACTATCGGCATTGCCGCCACCGTAAGTCGGCTGAAATACAGCGCCGGCGGTGGGAAAGTTAGTGGACACCGTCGTTCCGGTTAAGTAGGCGTATCCTTTCGAGTCCATCGCAATTCCCGTGCCTGCGTCGGCGTTCGAGCCGCCCAAATATGTAAAATAAGAGATCCCACCGGATGGGTTTAACTCGGCTACGAAGGCATCGCCTTCACCGGCGTTGGCAGGTTGATAGCCGCCTGCCGGCGGCGTGAATCCGGGAGTCGCACTGTTCGTGAGACCCGTAATGTAGGTGTCTCCGCTGCTATCAAGCGCGATTGCATTGCCTTGGTCCAATCCGGTGCCGCCGAAGTAGGTTAAGTAAACAAGAGAGCTCGCTCCCGACCCACTCGTATTCACTTTGGCGACGAATGCGTCGCCGGCTCCGCCGTAGGCGGATTGAAGCGCTCCCGTTGTCGTATGAAGATTGGTTGAGTACGTAAGCCCAGTAACGTACGCGTTTGCATTGCCATCCGCGGCGATGCCGTACCCAACGTCCTCCGTATTGCCGCCAAGGTAACTTGAATACAGAATTGTCGATCCGGCAGCTCCGATCTTGGTCACGAATGCATTTGTGGCAGTGGGGTTTGTAGGGCTCCCGGCGAAAGTGGTTTGAAACGCCGTGTTGTCCGCGTCTGTTGTGATCGGAAATACCGCTACACCAGGAATAATGTTCGCTTGAGTCTCGCCAGTCACATAGGCGTTCCCATTGGCGTCCACCGTGATCGCCTGCCCATGCACGTTCTCGTACATCCCAAGAAAGCCTGAGTAGATAATTCCGGATCCAGCGGCATTCAATTCTGTAACGAAGGCATTGGAGACAATGAGTCCGTTGGCGTTAAAGCTTGCACCACATTTCCCGTCCCCACCGCACTCCGTGTTGAACGAACCTGGCGTCACTGGGAAGTGGGGAGACAACGTTGTTCCCGTTACATAGGCATCCCCATAAGCATCGACGGCGATACCGTTCCCAACGTCCTGATTTTCGCCGCCAAGATAAGTGGAATAAAGCAGCGCCGAGCCATCGGCACTGATCTTGGTTACGAATGCGTCCTGGGAAAAATCCGGACCTCCGCCTTCATTGGGTTGAAGCGCGTGCACGGTCGGAAAGTCCGAGGAGAAGGTTCCTCCTGCGACGAATGCCGTATTGTCCGGTGCCACGGCAATGGCGTTCCCGCTATCAATGCCGCTGCCGCCGAGGTATGTGGAGTAGGCGAGGATTGGATCGATCACCAGAGGAAGACGCGAGTCGTACTGCGCTATCTGGAAACTAGCGCCGTTCTTGTCCGTGAGCGCATACCCCACGGCCACAGGCTGTCTCGAGCCGGCAATTTCTTGATATGCAACGGGTTTGCGCAAACGAACTTCGCCGCCGGGAGTATCGAGGACGAGTTCGCCGTGCGTATCGAGCCGCATGCGATCCGCGCCCTTGAAACCCAGGCGAATGACGGAGGGATCGGCGCCGGGAGCGACGTCGAAATCGTACTCGAGTTGGCCTTGCGTTCCGTAGTAGACGAGATTTACGCCAGGATAAACATTGCCCTCTGAAACCTTGCGATATTGCGGTATATTCGTGCGCCATTTCTTCGGATCGTTGCCGATAAAGTAATTACTTTTGCCGGGCAATTGTTCCAACGCGGCCAACCGGGCGGCCGCGTTCGCGCCCGCGATTTCCATTCGAACGATGGAGGGGGTTTTGGAGCGCCCGCGGAGTTCGAGAACCGCCTCATCGTTGGTTAGGAACAGGGCGTAGCCGCTGCCCCTCGCCAGAAATTTCACCCGATCGGCCGACGGAGACGAGTTCGGCTCGAATGCCAGCGGCAACTGGCCGTACTGCTTGACAATATTGAGGGTGCTGCGCGATGCGGCAGCGTGTTGCCGGGTCGGCCGCCCCAGATGTTCGGGGGCTCGATAGCTGACCGCCAGAAATGCAGCGATGCCTATAACAGTGCAACTCGCAACCAACGATTTCGTGTAACCCAGCTTTCTCATGGAGAATCCTCGCGCCTGGCCTGAAAAAACCATGCGCCATCTGTTCCCCGCGAGGTAAGCCCTTGTCGGCCTCGCGACGAGAGTTCGAGCTAAGACCCCAACAGGACAACTCCGGTGGAGCATGTCCGGTGCCAATTCAAGCTCAGGGAAGGTTTCGAGAACTCCACATCCAGCCCGTTGTCTTATAGAGGTTTATCGGCTGGTGCGGTTTGTCGCGACCTAGAACGAGCGCGGAAGGCCGCGATCTGTCTCTGGAAGTGCATCTCCTCGCAAAGATAATCGTCATCGTAAGTTGACTCTCCGGGAAGATGATTCCTTTTGGGCGATTGAATCGTGTGGGGGAACGCGACATGCCAAACACACACCGGATAACTTAATGGCTTAACAATGGTTACTTCACGGATCCTGGGTGTCACCGATTGGAAACGCATGGTCAATGGGATGGCAGCTACGGATCGAGGTCTGGAGCGTTAATCCTTGGATTATCAGATGGTATGGGAGTGGTCATAAGGATGCTGCAGTGTTATCAGGACCGATCGCTTATAGTCGATCGATAACCGTAATGTCTGAACAGCCTAAATTCGATATCTTCCTGGATGGTACGTGTTCGTTCTGCCGTTGGACGCAAGAGAAGATCGAGCCATTCGACTCCCACGGGCAGCTACGATTTCTCGATTTCAACGATCCCTCGGTTGCAGCACAAATACCCTTTGAGCACGCGGACCTTGCGAACGAAATGAATCTGCGGACGCCCGAAGGCGACTGGTTGAGAGGATTCGATGCGTGGCTCGCGATCTTGAATGTGCTTCCGAAATTAGCCTGGGTTGCCTGGATCGCCAGCCTCCCGCTATTTCAGTGGATGGGCCCATCTGTTTACAGATTTATTGCCCGGCACCGCTATAGTATTCCCGGCGCTCCGGTCCCTTGCGGAGCCGGCGCCTGCGCCCTTCCGCAACAACATCGCAGGTGAGACAATCGTCTGCGTCCGCTTGGCGTGCACCGGCATCCTGCGCCGGAATCATGTTCCGAGCGCTACGCTTTGAACATTTCATGAAATCCTGGGCTATCTTCGTCCTTCTGGTCTTAACCACTTCAATTTCAATGTCCGCCCAAACGACGATCGATTTTCTGCAGGTGGGTCAAAACTATACGGATCTCTTCTACGGCGGTACTGTAAACGATATATGGTTGCACCTCTCCCCTCAAATGCAAAATCTTTTCGGGAACGAAGATGCACTTCTTGGCATGCATCTACAGATGGCCGGACAATTTGGCGTGGAAACCAAAGTAATCGATGAGCGAGTGACGCGACTGGGAGAGCTTACCATCTACCAACGAGAAGTAATGTTCCAGAGGTCACCCACACCGATGATGGTCCAATGGTCGTTCGACACCACGGGAATCGTAACCGGCTTTTTTATACAGCCATACGTGCCCGCAGAGAGCCATTTCCTTGCTTACAAAGACAAGGCATCGCTTCGTCTGCCGTTTAAGGGCACATGGCTGGTCCTGAATGGCGGCCGCAGCCTGACGGAAAATCGGCATGCGGTCTCCGCCGATCAGCGTTTTGCCTACGATATTGCCACGATCGAGCACGGCCGGACATTCTCTGGCGATGGCAACCGTCTTAAGCAGCACTTTTGTTTTGGACGTGCTGTGCTTGCTCCGGGGGCGGGCATCGTGGTGGAGGCAAAAGACGGCATCCCCGATAACATCATTAACTTTCCCAATGCGAGCCCACCGGAGGGCAACCATGTCGTCATCGATCACGGCAACGGTGAGTATTCAGTCTTAGCTCACTTCAAATTGGGCAGCCTTAAGGTGAAGATGGGCGACAAGGTTACGCCCGGAGAGAAAGTGGGTGAGTGCGGCAATAGCGGAAATACCGCGACGCCACACCTCCATATTCATCTTCAAAACACGCCGGTCATATTTACGGGTGAAGGGCTCCCGATGCAGTTCCAGAATTTTACCGCCGACAAAAACTTCGTGGCCTCTGGGGAACTGGAGAGGGGACAGATCGTCCGCAATCCTCGGAAATGTTCACTGAAATGCGTTTTGAGACGCATTTTCTGAAACCAATCGTGCACAGGCCGCAGGCCCTCCACTTCATAGGTCAGTAAACAATTCGAACATCAGCACTTAAATTGATTCCAATGTGGACCGCAATGTGCCGTAGGACTTTCCGCTGGCGGTGCCGGGAGCATGGAGAACCGCGGGCCGATTCCGACTTCCGTCCGCACTTTTTTGGCGCGTGACAGAGAAAAGCCGCTCCATGAACTCTCACCAAGGAGGGCAGATCCGATGGATGCGTTTAGGCTGGCCTTCATTTTCGTGGTTCTCTTAAGCGGCTT
>JBEKCU010000012.1:0-31081 GCA_050014735.1 Candidatus Acidiferrales bacterium
CCTTCGGATCTTTCACGCCAAGCAGGATAAAGGTGATCAGCGCCACGCCCGTGACCCCGTAGGTTTCAAATCCATCCGCGCTGGGTCCCACCGAGTCGCCGGCGTTGTCGCCGGTACAATCCGCGATCACTCCGGGGTTGCGTGCGTCGTCTTCCTTGATTTTGAATACAATTTTCATCAAATCGGAGCCGATATCCGCAATTTTGGTGAATATGCCGCCCGCGATCCGCAACGCGGCCGCGCCCAGCGACTCACCGATGGCGAAGCCGATAAAGCAAGGCCCCGCATAGTCGCCGGGAATAAAGAGCAGGATAAATAGCATCATCAGCAGTTCCACGCTGATCAGCATCATCCCAATGCTCATGCCTGCTTCGAGCGGAATTTGATAGATGGGGTACGGTTTCCCTCGTAAACCGGCAAACGCCGTTCGCGAATTCGCAAATGTGTTCACGCGAATACCGAACCATGCGACTCCGTAACTGCCCGCGATACCGATCAGGCTGAATAGCAAGATGATCGGAAGCGTGGTGCTGACGGGCTTGTCGGGCACAGGGGATAACACTCCGAAGTACAGCACAATCACCACGGCAATAAAGACCCAAAGAAAGAGCAGGAATTTGCCTTGCGTGATCAGGTAGGTCTTGCAAGTCTCATAAATTAATTCCGAGACTTCGCGCATCGATCGATGCACCGGCAAGTTCTTCAGACGGTTATAGATAGTCATGCCAAAGATCAGGCCGAGCACGCAGAAAAGAATTCCGATGGTCAACAGCTTATGTCCATCGATTCCGAGGAACATGACCTGCGAGAGGTCGGGAAGCTTCAGGCTTGCCTCGCCCCCGGCGTTTTCCTGGGCCATCGCGGCGCCAGCGCTTAGCAAAGTCAGTACAGCGGCAGCCCCGCCTAATTTCGCGATTCGGCTTCGAAGCCAGCCATCGCCCGTAAACCAGTTACTCATCGGTAATCCTCCATCGAAAATCCCAATCTTGCGCGCGGCCATCCCCGCGTCTGTTCCGGCACACCCTTTCGCCCCGGTTTCGTTTGCATCAGGGCGTTGTTTAAATGAGTGACCGGAATTGCGACAGGCGACCACTTCCACGGGTGCAGGTGCGTTCTCATTTTCCCGTGAATATTTGCCGGCCCGAGGTATTTCGAACAAAGACACCCAAAACCCGCATCAGGCGCGGCACAAAGGTTATTTTTATAACACGCTGTTCATGAGCGGTCAAACCGTTGCACGGGCAGTACACGGAGTAGTATTGCGTCTCACGGCACACCCCAACGACAGGAATTATTCCAGATTATGCGTGCGTCTGTGCGTAAACCAGAGTCCGGAGGGCGCTCGCAGCGGAGGCTCCGGCCGTTTATTGTTTTTTCTGCGCCGTGGGCGGAAGCAGGCCGTTTAAGCGTAAATAGACCGCGAGGGCCGCATAGTGATCTATCAAATCGTTGGAGACCTCCATCGCCACTCCAAGCCGCGTTGCTTTCCTGCCAAAAAATGGAACGGTCTCCGTCAGTTTTGCGTCCGTCAAGGTTGAATACGCCTTCGCGCAGTAATCCATGGACGCCTTAAGTCCCATAACAAGCTTTTCCTTCGAGTCTTCCGCCGTGAGTTTCGCACCTGTTGCCGCCGGGGAACCCGAAAAAAGCGCGCAAGCCATGTTGTTCACCTCGGCGACGTGCGCGATCGATTTCCCGAACGACATTTGCTCGGGCGTCGGGCTGTAAGCGTACTTATCGGCTGGCATCGCTTCCGCCGCGGCAACCAGATTTCTCGAATTGCGGTCGAATACTCCACGGGCTGTCGCCGAGAGCGGATTCACGGCCGCGTCCTGCGCCAGCGCGGCGACGGGCGCAACCAAACAGACAAACGCTATGCAGATCGATCGTTTCATTCCCGTATTCTCCTTTTGGCGCCCTCGTTCGTGGCAGCATATGACGGATGATGAGCATGTTCAAGCGAATGTCATGGTAGCGTCGGCGTCTCGCCGGCGGTTCTTGCCTTTGCTGAGGCGCAAACCCAGGTGCGAGACGCCGGCGCTGGTAGGATCGGTGCTCACATTCAATCTCATTCATACTGAGTCACCATCCAAAGAGTGGCAATCGGGAAATTGCATCACGACCGTCAATCGCCCGCTAATGACTCTGCTACAATCTACACTCTTCAAATGTCACTTATGGATTCACCGGCACCGAAGATTCATTTGCCCCATTGGCTCACAGCCATCGTCGCCTCGGCGGGTGGCCTTGGACTTTTCCTGATCGCGTTTCTGGATTCGTCAGTCCTCACATTTCCTATCATCAATGATTTGCTCTTGATCAACCTTTCGGTCCGCTACCCGGCGCGGATGCCGTACTACGCGGCAATGGCCACGCTCGGCTCGGTGGCCGGTTGTTTGCTCTTGTACTACATCGCGCGAAAGGGCGGCGAAGCAATGTTTCACAAGCATGCAGGGCCGCGAGCGCGGCATATTCATGCGTGGATCAACCGAAATGGATTCGTCAGTATCCTTGTCACGGCGCTGCTCCCGCCGCCGACCCCATTCAAGGTATTTGTCGTCGCGGCGGGAGCGTTGGAAATGCCCGTGCGCACGTTCGTTTTAGGCTTACTTGTGGCGCGCGGAATTCGATTTTTTGGAGAAGGTGTGCTGGCCGTGAAATATGGCGATCGGGCGAGCCAATTCCTTATAACCCACAAGTTAGAGGTAGCCGGAATTACGCTCGGGGTGGTTCTGTGTCTATATCTCGCGATGCGAATTGCATTTCGGCCGCGCCTGCAGTAGAGCAGACTTCAGACTGTTTGGTTTTGAGTTCTGCCGCATCGTTACAAACCGACTTCGTGGAAGGGTGTAATAATTTTCTCTTCCAAGCATGAAAAGTCAAAAGCAAACAGGCTGAAGCCAGTTCTACCGAATGCATCACCTCTTTGAATCTCCATCGAATTCGAGGTGTTCACTGACGACCAGACTCTGCGCGTTCAAGTTGATAACCCCGATCATGCCACGGCGCCCAGCCAATTCGGTCGCGAAGCGCATGTCCCGGATTCGAACCTCGTACCCATCGCCGTCGGGTTCGACGTTCGCGAGCGGAAATCGCGCGTAGCTCAAGAATTCAGTTCCCACGGCGCTGGTGACGGCGTTGTTCAGAGTCAGTGAAGGCTCCGGCTTGAAATGTACGTCCGCCAGCTCCGGGTCAAAGACGAAGCCGGGTCCGATTGGCACATCCACGTTGAAGAGAGCATTGTCCGTCTCCACCACTCCCGACCAGATAAGAGGATTCAATGGCTTGGGAAACGCCGCCACAGTGAGAGGAACTTGTCCGCGATATTCCCTTGAGTCCAAGAGTGCTACCGCTCGCTGGTGCGCAAAGCCGCGTCCCGTGACAAACAGAACCACTAAGACCAATCCCACGATGGCGCCGCGCAGGCCTCTCTGCTTGGGTTTCGACCCGATCTCTTCAAGGATGAGCCGGAACAAATCTGGAAGCAGCAATCCGCAGAGCAAGAAAAAAATAATGCACGGGTCAACCGTAGCCACGATGTCCCACGCATACCAAGCTGGGCGAAATGGCCACAAAAGCTTCACGCCGTACCCGTTCAGCATATCGAGCAACAGATGTACTCCCGCGCCGACCGTACAGATAACGAGTGCAGGAAAAATTGTGACGGCCATCTTCGGAAATTTCTGCCCAGCAAACCAGAAAGCCGCCGAAACCAAGACAATAATCACGAAGGTTCCGACAAAAGAATGCGTAGCCGTCCGATGTCCGCGCAGAAACGCGCTGGGCCCTACCATGCGAGTGACCCAATCCACATCGGCGGCCAAGCCAGAAACGAGGAGCATCGGTGTTGCCATTCGCGCCAATTTGTTGAAGCCGGCGCGTCCGAGCGCAACCGAGGTGAGCGCGTGGGTAAGTGGATCCATAAACCTCGATGAACCTCAGCAAGAGGGAAGAGTCTGGGGGGCTCACGGTTTGAGCCCCTGGGGGGAATACTACACCGGATCGGGTATGGCAAGAGTGAGAGCGTCGGGTACGATGCGGAATTCGACCGGAAGCCGCCCAGCGGGCTCGCCATCTACCTGAATCAGAACCTGCGAGTCCGAATTTGACACACAGTGCAGCGACTGTGACTTAAAGAAGCGCACATGCTTCACGCCGCGCAATTTCCCCGCCCAGAGCAATGGCAAATACGCGATGTAGCGCCAGGCGCTGCGGGTGGTCACAAACGCGAGCTCGAATTCAGTGCTGAGCAGATCGGCTTCCGTAGTGATTTTGAACGGTCCGCCATAATTCTTGGTGCGTCCTACCACTACGAGCGATGCGTCGATCGCGCATCCTCCGTTTCCATTCATCATCATGGTCTGAAACATCGGAAAATCGTAACGCGAAAGCTGGCGGAATCCTTCTTGCCAGTAAGCGAGGATGCCCGCCTTGAGTTTAATTTCCGGACGAACGGCGGAAACCAGGGCACCGTCAGCCCCGGCGCCGGCCAGGCTCAGGAAATAACGAGGTTCGCCACTGGATTTTTCCGGAATAGCCAGACCCAGCGCAATGCGGCGATACGGTGCGCGGGCGATGCGCGCGGCGGCCCGTGGCAAATTCCAGGGAAGAGAAAGCTCCTTGGCAAGAACGTTAGCGGTTCCTGAAGGCAGCACAGCCATTGGCACTTGGCTGCATGCCAGGCCGTTCACCGCTTCATTCACAGTGCCGTCGCCGCCGCAAACGATCACGAGTTCGCGCGATTGCTCCACGGCGCGGCGCGCGATTATCGTCGCGTCACCGGGGCCCGCCGTCTCCTGAATCTCGGTTTCGACCCCGGCTTCATGAAAAATGCGGCGCGCCTTGTCGAGTTGGCGCACACGCCGGCCGCCGCCCGCGATGGGATTTACGATCAGCAAAGCATTGCGAGGTTGTGAGGACACTCGGTTCACTCCGTTCCGGTTAAACAAGCAAGATATCTTGTTTGGGTGAGGAACGTACACCCAGTTTCGAGGCTGGGACACCCATTGTATACTAATCGCCCGTTGACGCCTTTATCCCGAGGCCTCATGGCGAAAAAAAACACAGCGATCGAACGGATCGAAAAACTTAGAGAGGACCTACGCCGGCACGAATATCTCTACTTCGTGCTCGACAAGCCGGAAATCTCCGACGTTAAGTTCGATCGCATGATGGCGGAACTCCAGAAGATCGAGAAGGAAAATCCCGATCTGGTGACACCGGATTCTCCCACGCAGCGTGTGGGAGGCGCGCCCCGCAAGGGATTTGAGACACGACGGCACTCGCCGGCCATGATGAGCCTGGAGAACACCTATTCCATGGACGATTTGGGGGAATTCGACCGCAGGGTGCGTGAATTATCCGGGCGCGACCAGGTTGACTATGTAACCGAGCACAAGTTCGACGGATTGAGCATGTCGCTCGTTTACGAAAATGGAAAACTCGCGCGGGGCGTTACGCGAGGCGACGGTGTGACCGGCGAGGATGTTACACCGAATGTGCGCACGATTCGTTCGATCCCGTTGCAGGTGGATCTTGCGGAGCTGAATAAGTTGCGCATCTCCCCAAACTTCGAAGTGCGCGGAGAAATTATGATGCCGCTGCGCTCTTTCGAGGCCTTAAACGAAAAACAGGAACAGGAGGGCGGAAAGCGCTACATGAATCCGCGCAACGTTGCGGCGGGCTCGGTTCGCGTGCTCGATCCGGAAATTACGCGTTCGCGCCATCTTGAATTTTATTCGTACTACCTGCTGGCCGGAGGCCGCGAACCGGTGAGGCGTCACTCAGAGGCTCTCGAATCGCTGCAAAAGATGCACTTCAAGGTTTCCCCCGATTGGCACATCTGCCGTTCCCTTGACGCGGTTAAGAAGTTTATCGAGTCATGGGACAGCAAGCGCGCGAAGCTTCCGTATGAAATAGACGGCATCGTCATTAAAGTCGATGAAATCGGCTTGCAGCAGGAATTGGGTTTCACAGCTAAGGCTCCGCGCTGGGCCGTCGCTTATAAATACCCCGCGCGGCAGGAAACGACGGTCGTGAACGACGTTGTATTTCAGGTTGGACGCACAGGGACGCTCACTCCTGTAGCGGTGCTCGAACCGGTGGAAGTCGGCGGCGTGATGGTGAGCCGGTCCACGCTGCACAATATGGACGAAATCCAGCGCCTGGGCCTGCATATCGGTGACACAGTGATTGTCGAGCGCGCTGGGGAAGTGATTCCTCACGTTATCCAGGTCGTCAAGGAAGGAAATCCAAGGCGCGAAATCGTTGTCCCCGAGAGATGTCCGGAATGTCACAGCCGCATCCACAAGGATCCTGAGGAAGTCGCGTACCGCTGCGTGAATGCAAGCTGCCCGGCGAAACGCAAGGAATCGCTGCTGCATTTCGCTGGACGTCACGCCATGAATATTGACGGGCTGGGCGAAAAAATCGTCGATCAACTCGTCGACAAAGGTTTAGTCAAGGACTTTGCCGATTTGTACGAGTTGAAGGTGGAAGACATCGCGGAACTCGAACGCAAGGCGGAAAAATCGGCGCAGAACCTGATCGACGAAATTGCGGCCAGCAAGAGTAACAGTCTCGCACGACTCATCTATGCTCTTGGCATTCGCTTTGTCGGCGAGCGCACGGCGCAACTGCTCGCCGATCATTTTGCCTCGCTCCCCAAACTCGCCGAAGCCACGATCGAGGAACTTGAGGAAGTGGCCGAGGTCGGACCGAAAGTAGGCCAAAGCATCGCGGACTTTTTTTCGGAATCGGCCAACCGAAAACTGATTGAGCGCCTGAAAGACGAAGGCCTGAAGATGACCGAAACACGCCAGACGCCCGCTGACACAAGTCTGGCCGGAATGACATTTGTCTTCACAGGGACACTGGCGCGTCGCTCCCGCGATGAGGCTGGCGCCGAGGTTACGCGACATGGCGGCAAGGTGACCGGCTCGGTGAGCAAGGCGACCCATTACGTCGTCGTCGGCGCGGACCCTGGTTCGAAATACGATAAAGCACGGTCCCTCGGCGTCACAACCCTCGACGAGGATCAGTTCGATGCGTTGCTAGCCGGGAAGCTACAGCCTGTCCCGGCCAGCACAAAATCCAATTCTGCGGCGGTCAAATCAACCAGAAAGTCCCATTCCAACTAAGGCCAACTCTGATTTAAATCTTCAATTGACGTGTCCATATACGCACTGGTGTGTAAAGATTACTCGCTAAGCCCCATCCTCATCGCTCCAAGTGCGCCTGCGATTTGCCTGCAAGCTACTGATTATAGGATTGTTCTATAATCGGTGCTGGCATTTTAGAAATGGACGGTGACGTGCCCTCTCGACTGCGGGCTCCGGGAATGGAGAAGCCATCGCCGCAAATGGCCATGGGATCTTAAAGGGGGAAACAGCACTATGAGTAAGCTAAGCGTGACCGCAGCAATCGGTCTAACCGTCGGTTCAATGTTCATCGTAGGTTGCGCCACCAAGGGGTACGTTCGACAACAAATCCAACCAATCGATCAAAAGGTCGAACAGGTGGACAAGAATTCCCAAAACCGGGATTCGGACCAAGTCGCCAGCCTCGGCAAGACCAATCAGGTAATTGACGAAGATGAGAAAAGACTGTCCGCCACGGATGAGATCGCCAAG
This sequence comes from Candidatus Acidiferrales bacterium, assembly GCA_050014735.1. Taxonomy (GTDB): domain Bacteria; phylum Acidobacteriota; class Terriglobia; order Acidiferrales; family UBA7541; genus Palsa-360. The sequence continues at coordinate 7,632 of JBEKCU010000012.1, forward strand.
ACTGCCGATAACCAGTCCAAGGGCGCTTTGGCCAAGGCGAATCAGAATACAAAAGAGATCAACGACCTGCGAAACGTAGTCGCCAACATAGACGATTACAAACCGGCCGGTGAGGCGACAGTCGTCCACTTTGCAGTTAACAAAGATACGCTCACGAAGGACGAGAAGGCGAAGCTGGATGACATCGCATCGCAAACTGGTTCGCTGCAACGGTACTTTATTACGGTCGAAGGCTTCACGGATCAGACGGGAAGTGCAGCGCTCAATGACCGGTTGAGTCGTGATCGCGCAAACCAGGTGATTTCTTACTTAGTTGGCAGCCACGATATTCCGGTCTACCGGATCCACATGGTTGGCCTCGGTGACCAGAAACTTGTTGACGAAGGCAAGGGGCGACAGGCGCGCGCGGAAAGCCGCCGAGTGGAGATCACTGTTTATTCAGCGAAGCCATTGGCGGCCTCAACAATGAACGGGACGACCACATCAGCGACAGTGGGCCGGTAGCCTTTAGCGGCGTCAGGGTCGAGCTTCCACCCCGAGCACGCCAGCCCATCGATCCTCGCGGAAATTCAATCCGTACGCTATAATACACAAGGCGGGCAAGCCGGGTGATCGCTGGGCTGGCCTTCGGAAGAAGGCAAGCCGGGAGGAAAGTCCGGACACCGTGGTCCTCGGCGGAAACGCTCGGGTCCAAAGGGCAACGCGCCTGGTAACGCCAGGGGGCCGACTCTTCGTGCAACACGCGAAAGCGAGGCGAGGTTTCCGGCTACGGACAGTGCCACAGAAAACAAACCGCCCGGTGCAAGCGCCTCGGTGGCCGGCTGAAGGAAAACCTTCAGCGGGTCTGAAAGCTATCCGCGAGAGCGGATTGCAGAAGGCAATGGTGCCAGGTAAGGGTGAAACGGTGGGGTAAGAGCTCACCGCTCCGATGGCAACATCGGAGGCACGGCAAACCCCGCGTGGTGCAAGGCCAAATAGGAGGGGAGAGCTGCCCAGCTCGTCAGGACCCTCGGGTAGGCTGCTGGAGTCCCGGTGCGAACCGGGACCTAGAGGAATGATCGCCACGTCGCGCTTGCGTCACAGCGAGTGAGGCGACAGGATCCGGCTTACAGGCTTGCCCGCCATGAAATATTTGGAATCGACGCTCCCTCATGTTTACGAGCACCTCCCTGTGCCCGTGGCGTGCCTCTTAGCTCCGATCCTTCGCCGCCTTCCATAATGCACCGTGCGGGTTCCCATAGCTCCTTCGTGAACGGATTGAACGGCCACAAGCTGGAGTTGGTGTTTTATTCGCTGCAAAAACAGGAGAGAAACGCCTCGATCGAATCTCTGGTGCGATCGATGAAGCCGCTGGCGGATTGAGAAACGGCGTCGATAGTTTAGTGGCGCTGGTAAGAAAAATGGACCGTCCCGCCCAACGACATTCGAGATCGCCAGGGAAACCGTTCGTGACGCGGCAACAACTGGGGAACAGACGTTCCTCGAAACAAGAATCCGGGCTTCGTGAAAGTCGCGGGAAACGCGAGGCACAAAGCATTCCTATCTTTGTTTTAGGAACAAGGTTACATTTGTAGGCGCGATATAGTCATGATTCATGAAGGGCATTGCCCCCCGATCTTGCGGGGAGTCAAATTCTGAGGGGATAAATGAATAAGACAAGCAGCGCCAAAAAAATTGCCACGAAAGACGAAAGTCTTCTCGTGAGTGTTGCCCGCTCAATCGGTTCCACGCTTGGTTCAGTTGCCGCCATCGCTACTCCTCCGCCTAAAAAGGTTCGCCGTCGGCGGTCTGCAGTCATTGCAAAGCGCTCCCGGCCAAAGTCCCGGAAGGGTGCCGGAAGAAAAACTGGGGCCTAGTGAGCGCTCGCGACTGGCTCGCGTCCGTGGCACGCCCGCAAGATATTTTGGGGAGTGTGTGCGACGCATGCGGCGGCTCCTCTCCCTTCCACGAGAAGCGTCGTCTATGGGACATGCGATAATGCGCTTCGAGCCGGTCCATCCCGCACATGTCAGTCGATATCGAAGCACCTATTCGCGCTGAACTTTTTAGTGTTGATCGCCTGGAGCAGCACGCGGAGAGCCTTGCGGCTGCGCAGATCATCTCTCCTCCCTCGGTGCAGGGCCGGGCCCTCTTGCCGCGCGTCCTGGATAATGGCCGTGTTCTCTTGGAGATATACCGGGCCACTGCAGGCGCAATTCAAAAAGAACAGGCCATTACACCTGCGGCGGAATGGCTCGTCGACAACTTCTATATCGTCGAGGAACAGCTACGTGAAGTCCGCGACGACTTGCCTCCTGGTTTCTACCGGAAATTACCAAAGCTCGCAGCAGGGCACCTGGAGGGATATCCGCGCGTTTACGGGATTGCATGGGCATTCGTCGCGCACACCGACAGCCGGTTTGAGCCGGAGCTGTTGCGGCGATTTGTCAGGGCCTATCAGCGATTACAGCCCCTCACAATCGGTGAACTTTGGGCCGTAGCGATCACGCTTCGCGTAGTGTTGCTGGAGAATCTCCGCCGAGTGGCCGAGATCATTGCGCATAGTCGGCGCGCCCGCGAGGAAGCGGACCTTCTCGCCGACGGCATTCTCGGCACAGGTGGCCAGCAAACAATCGCTCCCGCAGCCGCCCTCCGCCAATTCGAAAATAAACCACTGGACAGGTCCTTCGCAGTCCAGCTCGTCCAGCGTTTGCGTGATTTAGATCCGAAAGTAGGTCCTATCCTTCTATGGCTTGACAAGCGTCTGGACGCGCAAGGCACAACAGCCGACGAAATCGTTCGCGCGGAGCATCAGGACCAGACGGCAATGACTGTCACGGTGCGCAACGTTATTACCAGCATGCGGCTGATGTCCGCCTTCGATTGGAGCGAATTTTTCGAGAGCATCAGCCTGGTCGATGAGATTCTTCGTGATGGCAGCAACTTTGCCGCGATGGATTTTGCTACCCGGGACTATTACCGTCATGCGATTGAAGATCTTTCCAGGGGCACCGAGCACTCGGAAATCGAGATCGCCCGGCGCGCAATCCAAAAGGCCAAGCGTGCAAGAGTCGATTCCAACGGAGACGCGGACGGCGTGGCGGACCGGCGTTCCGATCCCGGGTACTATCTGATTTCAAACGGTCGTGTGGAGTTTGAGCGCGAGCTTGGTTTTCGTGTGGTCTTGCGGCGGCGGTTCTTGCGCTGGTATGTCCGCGCGGCAGTTCCTGGTTATCTGGGAACTATTTTTATTTTGACGGCGATGATTCTCGTTCTGCCGCTGCTGCATGCAAGAGATTTGGGAACCACGGCCGGAGAATTGATTCTGCTGGGACTGTTTGCCGCAATACCCGCGTCCGATTTGGCGATTGCGCTCATCAACCGGGCTGTAACAGATTCGTTAGGCCCTCGCACATTGCCAAGGCTGGAATTTGAGAATGGCGTTCCAGAGCAATTGCGAACGCTTATTGTGGTTCCCACCCTGCTCACGAGCCAGGGCGCAATCAAAGAGATGATTGAGCGGCTGGAGGTCCACTATCTGGCGAATTCCGATGGGGATCTCCAGTTTGCACTACTCTCCGATTGGGTCGACGCCCCGAGTGAGGCTCTGCCCGGCGATGACGAATTGCTGGCGGCCGCCCTGGAAGGTATTTCCAATTTGAATGCGCGACATGGCCCGGTACCGGGGGGCGGAGAACGTTTTTTCCTTTTTCATCGCAAGCGGGTCTGGAATGAATGCCAGCAAGGATGGATGGGCTGGGAACGCAAGCGCGGAAAGCTGCATGAGCTGAATCGACTGTTGCGCGGCGCTCAGGACACAACGTTTGTGCCTGTCGGAGGGCGGGCTCCGCAAACCGTTCCAGGAGTGCGCTACGTTATCACCCTCGACGCCGACACACGGTTGCCGCGGGGTGCGGCTGCTCGGTTAGTCGGTACCATGGCCCATCCCCTCAACCGGCCGACCTTCAGCGATCGCGAGGGCCGTGTTGTCGACGGTTACTCAATCATTCAGCCGCGCATTACACCGACGCTTTCAACCGAAAGTGAAGGATCGCTCTTCCAGCGGATCTTCTCAGGCCCCAGCGGCATGGACCCTTATGCTTCTGCCATCTCGGACGTATATCAGGACCTGTTCAGAGAGGGCTCGTTTACCGGAAAAGGAATTTATGATCTCGAGTCTTTTGAAAAGTCTCTCGAAGGCAAAGTTCAGGAGAACGCGCTCCTAAGCCACGATCTGTTTGAAGGCATTTTTGCGCGGGCAGCTCTTGCGACGGATATCGAACTGTTCGAGGAATTTCCGTCTCACTATGAGACTTCAGCTGCCCGCCAGCACCGATGGGCGCGCGGGGATTGGCAACTGCTGCCATGGATTTTCGGCAGAGGAGGAGTGTCCCCGGACAATCGACGCCGATACACCATTAGCGCGATCAGTCGCTGGAAGATGCTCGACAACCTGCGCCGCACACTTTCCGCGCCCGCCATGTTGCTGACGCTGCTTGCCGGGTGGCTGATTGCGCCAATGCCGCCCTGGATGTGGACACGATTCATTCTGTTAATGATTTCGGTTCCCGCGATTATGCCGGTTCTACTGGGCCTCAAGCCCCGCCGCGGTGGAATTTCCTGGCGCAGCTATATCAGCGGCGTGCTATCGGATTTTTCTCTGGCCTTGTCGCATATCGGTTTGACGATCGTGTTTTTGGCGGATCAGTCTTGGCTGATGACGGATGCAATTCTTCGCACCCTTTTCCGCATGTGGTTTACGCGCAGGAATCTGCTCGAATGGACAACCGCGGCCCAGGCGAAGTACGCGGCCGACTTAGATCTGTTTGGGATGTTTCGGAGAATGGCCGGCGGTGTCGTGCTTGCCGGGGTGGCGTTCATCGCCGTTAGTTTTGTGCGGCATCCATCGATGCCCGTGGCCCTGCCGTTCGTTCTGTTGTGGGCCGGGGCGCCGGTTGTCGCACGCTGGATCAGCGAACCATCCATGGGGACGGAGGCGGAACCCCTTTCTTCGAACGATGTGCAGACATTGCGATTGGTTTCGCGACGAACGTGGCGCTTCTTTGAATCGTACGTTTCTGCCGAAGATCATTCACTTCCGCCCGATAATTTTCAGGAAGATCCCAGGCCCGTGATTGCACACCGGACCTCACCCACAAATATAGGCTTGTACCTGCTTTCGACAGTCGCCGCGCGAGATTTTGGGTGGATAGGCACGCTCGATACACTGGATCGTTTGGAAGCGACGCTTGCGACGATGAATCAACTGGAGTCGTATCGAGGCCATTTGTTCAACTGGTACGACACGCGCGATTTGCATCCACTCGAACCGAAATATGTATCCTCGGTGGATAGCGGAAATTTAGCCGGACACCTGTTGGTTCTGGGAAATGCCTGCCGGGAAACGGTCCAGAAGCCGTGGAGCGCCACGGCGATGTTCGCGGGACTGCAAGATTCGATCCTGCTATTGCGCGAAGCTCTGGCCATCAGTGCGGACTCACGTCACACTCGCACGGTCACGTGGAAGCATCTCAGCAACGCGGTCGACGCGCTCGCTTCGCTCATGGCCATGTCGCCGATTAACGCGCTGGATTGGGCGGCTCGGTTCGCTGAGTTGAGGGAATCCGCCCAAACCCTGGATGATATTGCGCAAACCTTGCAGCAAGAGGGGGGAAGCGCCGAATTTTCGGAATTGCGAATTTGGGCGGCAGCAGTCAGGTCAAGCATTGAAAGCCACGCGCGAGATCTGGAAATTCTGATTCCCTGGACTCGCCTGCCTTCGAAAGAGATCGTTGCGATGGCGGAGCGGCCTCCGGATCGAACCTCGGGGTGGGCGGCCGTAGAGCCGTACTTTCATTCTTACACGGCTTTGGCTGAAGCGCCTGAACGTTTCGATGCATGTTTGAAGGAACTCGCCTCTCTCCGCGCGCGAATGCTCGTCGAGTCGCCATCGGACAGAGATGCGCTTTCGCGGATCGATGCTTTGTCCCACGCAATCTCACTATCTGCTTCTGACGCAACCACACTGACTCGCCGGCTTTTGAATGTGGCCCATAAGACAGAAAAAATGTTCCTCGCGATGGATTTCAAATTCCTGTTTGACCACACCCGAAAGCTCTTTTCGATCGGATATCGCGCCACCGACGGCAGTTTGGATCCTAATTGTTACGATTTGCTGGCTTCGGAGGCGCGGCTCACCAGCTTCATTGCGGTCGCCAAGGGAGACGTTCCATCGACGCACTGGTTCCGTCTGGGCCGTTCTCTTACGCCGGTAGGACGCGGGTCAGCACTTATCTCATGGTCGGGATCGATGTTCGAGTATCTGATGCCAGCGCTCGTGATGCGCTCACCCGAAGGCAGCATGCTCTATCAAACCTACCATCAGGTGGTCCTTCGCCAGATTGAATACGGAATAGAGCGTCACGTTCCTTGGGGAATTTCGGAGTCCGCTTTTAACGCTCGCGATCTGAGCCTCACGTACCAATATTCCAGTTTTGGAGTGCCTGGCTTGGGGCTCAAGCGCGGCCTCAGCGAGGATTTAGTCATAGCGCCCTATGCCACTGCCCTTGCGGCAATGGTCGATCCATCGGTTGCTACACAAAATTTCACACGCCTCGCCGAAGTTGGAGGCTTGGGAACTTACGGGTATTACGAGGCACTCGATTACACAAGTACCAGAGTGCCCGAGGGCAAGGAAGTTGCGGTGGTTCGCGCCTACATGGCGCACCACCAGGGGATGTCGCTGGTGTCGCTCGTGAATGTTCTAATGAATGGCGTAATGCTTAGCCGTTTCCATGCCGAGCCGATCGTGCAGGCCACCGAATTGCTCTTGCAGGAGCGCACACCTCGTGGCGTTCTGGTGGCTCGACCGCGTGCGGAAGAGGTTTCGGCTGCGGCAATGGTGCGTGATTCCATACCCCCAGTGGTGCGCCGGTTCACAACGCCGAATGAAGTGACTCCTCGAACGCAATTACTCTCGAATGGCCGCTATGCGGTAATGCTGACGTCCGCGGGCTCCGGGTACAGCCGCTGGGGGAATATTGCGATCACCCGTTGGCGTGAAGATTCCACACGGGATTGCTGGGGCAGCTACATTTTTCTACGCGATGAGCAAAGCGGGAACGTCTGGTCGGCAGGGTACCAGCCCACAGGTGTTGAAGCTGATTCGTATCAGGCTGCGTTCTTCGAGGATCATGCCGAATTTATGAGGCGCGATCGTTCACTGGCCACGACGCTTGACGTGGTCGTCTCGTCCGAAGACGACGCGGAAGTACGGCGCGTTTCCATCACCAATCTGGGCGTTCGCGCGCGAACCGTGCAGGTCACGTCCTATTCGGAACTTTCGCTCACCTCTCAAGCGACCGATGTGGCGCACCCGGCATTTTCCAATTTATTTGTGCAAACCGAGTTTGTCCCCGACGTCGGGGCTGTCGTGGCTACACGCCGGATGCGATCGGAGGACGATAAGGCGATTTGGGCGGCTCAAGTCCTCTTCGCGGACGGCGAAACCGTTGGCGACCTGCAATATGAAACCGACCGTACTCGATTCCTGGGACGCGGGCGCAACGTCCGCAACCCTATTTCCATTGAGGATGGCCGTCCACTATCCAACACCGTCGGCGATGTTCTTGACCCAGTGATGAGCCTGCGGTGCTCGATGTATATTCCTCCCGGAACGACCGCGCACGTTGCGTTCACCACCATTGCGGCATCGACACGCCAACAAGTCCTAGACATCGCGGATAAGTACCGAGACGCCAGAGCGTGTGAGCGCACCCTGACGCTCGCGTGGACGCAAGCGCAAGTAGAACTTCATCATCTGGGCATTAGCTCGGAAGAGGCGCACCTGTTCCAGAGGCTGGCCAATGCTGTTATTTATTCGGACGCGTCGTTGCGGCCCGCTTCGGACGCCCTAACCCGAAGCGATTTGGACATTTCGACGCTGTGGGCCCAGGGAATTTCCGGCGACTTGCCTATCGTTCTGGCGCGTATCGACAGCGAAGACGATATCGACATGATTCGGCAGCTTCTGCGGGCGCACGAATACTGGCGCATGAAGAATCTCTCGGCCGATGTCGTCATTATTAACGAGAAACCTCCGTCCTACCTGCAGGATTTCCAAGGCTCTCTCGAAGCGCTCGTTCACGGAAGCCAGTTGCGCCTATCCCCGGACACGACCAGCGCAAGCGGCCGCATTTTCCTTCTGCGCAGCGATTTAGTCCCTGAGCAAACACGCACTCAGCTTCAGAGCGTCGCTCGGGCGGTATTGCTAAGCCGGCGCGGCACTCTCGCCGAGCAAATAGGCCGGGCGCAGCATGAAGAGCCAATTACAGCTCCCGAACAACATCCTATCCGGTTGAGCAAGCGAATGGACGTGCCGCTGCCTGATGTGAAATTCGAATTCTTCAATGGGCTTGGCGGTTTTACTGAGAATGGCAGGGAGTATGTAATTGTCCTCAGCGAAGGGCAACGCACACCGGAGCCGTGGATCAACGTGATCGCCAATCCGAATTTTGGGTTCCTGGTTTCAGAATCCGGCTCGGGCTTCACGTGGTCGCTCAATAGCCACGAAAATCAGATAACTCCCTGGTCGAATGACCACGTAATGGATACTCCTGGAGAAGCTATCTACGTTCGTGACGATGCCACGGGCGAAGTGTGGACTCCGACTGCGCTGCCCATTCGGGATGAAGCGGGTACGTACATGGCGCGGCACGGACAAGGGTACAGCCGTTTCCAGCATGGCTCGCGCGGAATTCTCCTGGACTTGGTGCAGTTCGTGCCTCCCGACGATCCCATCAAGATTTCCAAACTCACGATTCAAAATAGTTCAGGTCGTCCTCGCCGCCTCTCGGTGACGGCGTACGCCGAATGGGTTCTTGGCACGTCAAGGGGCGCTACCGCGCCCTACATCATCACGGAAATCGATCCGCAAACGGGAGCGCTGTTTGCTCGGAGTGCGTGGACTGGCGAGTTTGGCGGACGGATCGCCTTCGCCGATCTTGCTGGGAGGCAAACTTCCTACAGCGCTGACCGTACGGAATTTATCGGCCGAAATGGCGGGCCCGAACGGCCCGCGGGTCTGGCATCGGAGGGCTCGCTTTCCGGAAAGGTGGGAGCCGGTCTCGATCCGTGTGCGGCGCTGCAAACTTCAGTCGAGTTGCGCGCCGGTGCGCGTGTGGAAATTATCTTCTTCCTGGGACAAGCGGAAAACGGTGATCGAGCGCGTGAATTGCTCAGCCGCTATCGCGCGGCGGACTTGAACCAGGTTCTGCGCGACGTCACCGGCCGCTGGGACGATATCCTCGGAGGTCTGCACATTACGACGCCCGATCGAGGCATGGATATAATCCTCAATCGTTGGCTGCTCTATCAGACGCTGTCGTGCCGGATTTGGGGACGTGCCGGATTTTATCAAGTGAGCGGGGCGTACGGCTTTCGCGATCAACTCCAGGATGTAATGGCGTTCATGACAGCCAAGCGCGAAGTCACGCGAGAGCAAATTCTGCGAGCTGCAGCACACCAATTTTTGGCGGGCGACGTCCAGCATTGGTGGCATCCACCTTCGGGACGAGGAGTACGCACGCGTATCTCGGACGATCGTCTGTGGCTGCCCTACGTCGTCATCCAATACATGGAAGCCACTGGCGATTCCGCCGTGCTCGACGAGACAGTCCCATTTCTTGAGGGTGACGCCCTTGCCGAAGGCCACGCGGAATCCTATTTCCAGCCGCGGGTATCGAGCGAAAGCCGTTCGCTTTTTGAACACTGTGCGCGCGCGCTTGATTGCAGCCTTCGGGTTGGAAGTCATGGTCTCCCCCTCATGGGTACCGGCGATTGGAACGATGGTATGAATCGCGTCGGTCAGAATGGAAAGGGCGAAAGTGTATGGTTAGGCTGGTTCCAGCATACGATTCTGTGGGAATTTGCGAAGGTTGCCGCTGCTCGAGGGGAACACGAGCGGGCGGAAGTATGGCGCTTACAGGTGAGTGCGCTAAAAGCGGCGCTCGAGAAGGACGGCTGGGACGGTGGGTGGTATCGCCGCGCCTACTTCGATGATGGTACGCCACTCGGCTCGGCGACGAACATGGAGTGCCGTATTGATTCCATTGCGCAGTCCTGGGGAGTACTTAGCGGTGCGGCCGAGCCCGGACGAGCTGCGCGCGCAATGGCTGCTGTCGATCAGCAATTGGTGAACGCGTCGAGCGGACTCATCTTGCTTCTCACGCCGCCCTTCGATCGCACGCCGCAAGATCCCGGGTACATTAAGGGATACGTGCCCGGCATCCGTGAAAACGGCGGTCAATACACTCATGCTGCGGTGTGGACCGTAATGGCTTTTGCAGCCCTTGGCGATGGCAATAAGGCTGGCGAACTGTTCCGGATGCTCAACCCAATCAATCGAACCACTACGCGAGCCGGCGTTCAACGATACAAGGTTGAACCCTATGTCCTGGCGGGCGATGTTTACGCGCAGGCCCCGCATGTAGGACGGGGCGGATGGACTTGGTACACTGGCTCAGCCGGGTGGCTGTATCGCGCGGGAATGGAATGGATCCTTGGATTCCGCGTTCGTGGCGCGATTCTCAGCATAGACCCATGCATTCCTCGCGCTTGGCCCGGGTACTCAATGAGTTTTCGCTATCACTCAGCGACCTATAACATCAAGGTCGAGAATCCCCTAGGCGTTTCGCGTGGCGTAACTAAAATCGAGGTGGACGGCAAACCCGTGACAGGGTTTCCGAATATTGCCCTTGTGGATGATGGAACCGTGCATCAGGTCCTGATCATTCTTGGCTGAGTGGGACTTGTATCATCCCAACCGGAGGCAAACAATATCGAAGGAGATTGACCTGAATCCCGACGTTATCATTTCCGATGATTCGATGCCCGGCACGGATGGATTGCCGATCGCTATCAAAGAAATCTCAAATAAACAAAGACAGGCCGCGTGGTACCTATCGCCAATCCGAAGACAGACTTTAAGGCTATGCCCCCAAAATCCTCGCTGCCTTTGCTCGACGTCATGGTTTTGCGATCATCGATGCCGCCGATGGTAGCTGTGACGCATCCCACCCCCCGCCAAGCGCTTCGATCAATTGTACGCTTGACGTCATCTGCTCCATCTTCAGGGTGACCTCCGTCTGCTGGTTGCCAAACAAAGCGGTTTGTGCCGCGATAACGTCCAGATAAGGATCGAGTCCCAATCGATAGCGGTCCGTGGCGAGCGTCAAGTACCTCTGGGCGGCCATGACAGCGGTATCCTGTTCCTGGATTTCCTGTGACAGGATGCGCAGCGATGCCAGGTTATCTTCCACTTGCTGAAACGCTGTTAAGACGTCTTGGCGATAGGTTGCGATCATCTGTTCGTAAGTGGCCCGGTATTGCTGCATCGTGGCTCGCCTTAATCCACCGTCAAAAAGGGTCTCGCTCAATTGTGGACCCACTGAAAAGAAGCGGCTTGGCCAGGAAAACAGTGTCGAAATTGCGGAACTCTCGAGACCGGCCGAAGCGCTCAACGTAAGAGTGGGGAAGTAGGCTGCCCGCGCCACTCCGATCTCCGCATTTGCCTCAGCCATGTTGCGCTCACCGGCGGCGATGTCCGGCCTTCGTTCGAGAAGTTCGGAGGGCAACCCCACTGGAATCGAGGGAGCCTTGGCGTTCAGGGGCTGTTCAAGAATCGAAAACGACGAAGCCGGTTTACCCACCAGCAGCGCGAGTGCATGCTCGTACTGGGCTCGCAGAATGCCCAGATTCGTGTCCTGCGCTTTCGCCGTATCCAGTTGAGTTTCGGCTTGCGCGACCGATTCTTCGTTATCGATGCCGGTCTCAAAGCGTGCTCTGGTCAGATCGAGCGAGTTTTCGTAGGCCTTCACGGTTTCATCGAGTAATTCCTTTTGTGCGTCCTGGGCACGGATTTCAAAATAGTCCACCCCAACTTCGGCCTGCGCGGTGAGGCGAATGTTTTCCAAGTCGGCCGCCGACGCCTGAGCAGCATAGATATTTGCTTTTACCTGGCTGCGGATCCGGCCCCACAGATCGACCTGATAAGATGCGTCGAACGGCAGAGTGTAGTCCTCAAATGTGCCCTTGCCCGTACTCACGATCGGGGTGCCCGTAGCGGCTGCTGTCGAGCCGTTCGACCCGAGGTTTGCCGAGGGACGTGACACACTGATTGCAGGGCCAAATGTAACGGTTGGGAAAAGTTGGGAACGCGCTTCCTTAACAATCGCCCGAGCTGCCAGGAAATTGGCCGCAGCCGCAGCGATATTTTGATTGGAGACGTTTACTTGCTCTTCGAGGGCATTCAACTGCGAATCGCCAAATATCTCCCACCATTTGCCGCGCAGCGAGGTATCTTGCGGCTGGGCTACTTTCCAACCATCAAGTTCCTTGTACGCTGCGGGCGTCTCGACGGGAGCGCGACTATATTTTGGGCCTACACTGCATCCCGTCACGAGAAGCGGCACAATGACTCCGACCGCAAGCATGAAGAATTTCAAGTCGATTGTCCTCTCGAATTTGGAGATCGGCGCCTCTGCAAGACGATCGGCTATGGAAATTACTTGACGAAATATCCTCATGTGTCGGCTCTATTCTCAAAATTAATCCGCGGGACTAGGTGCCGGCCCGGCTCTTTTGGGGACGTTTCGCTCTTTTCCCTGCACGCGCAGCCGGAGCCGGTCAAACGTTAGATAAACCACCGGCGTCGTATACAGCGTAAGTAACTGGCTCATGATCAAGCCTCCTACAATCGTGATGCCGAGCGGCCGCCGAAGTTCAGACCCAGTACCCGATCCCAGCGCCAATGGCAAAGCGCCAAATAATGCAGCCATCGTCGTCATCAGAATCGGGCGGAATCGCAGCATGCACGCTTCAAAAATTGAATCGATTGGCTTCTTTCCTTCCTGCCGCTCAGCTTGAAGCGCGAAATCGATCATCATAATGGCGTTCTTCTTCACGATGCCGATTAACAGCACGATGCCGATGATGGAAATGATATTCAGGTCCACCTTGAATAGCATCAACGCGAGCATCGCTCCAACGGTAGCTGGCGGAAGGCTTGAGATGATCGTCATGGGATGCACCAGGCTTTCGTACAAAATCCCGAGAACGATATAAACAGCCACGAGCGCTGCCAGGATCAGCACGGGTTCGGTGCTAAGCGATTGCTGATACGCCAGCAGGGTTCCGGCAAAAAATCCTTGAATCGATGACGGTGTGCCGAGTCGCTGTTGCATCTGGTTGATGCGCAACGTGGCGTCGCTTAGAGATACGTTATCGGCTAAATTAAAGGACACCGTAACAGAAGGGAACAGACCCGTATGATTAACGGCGAGAGGAGTCGTGCTGGCTTGTCCCTTGGCGACTGTGAGCAGGGGAATGACACCGCCGCTGGCGGGCGCGTGAAAGTAGATGTCCTTCAATCCTTCCGGCGATTGCCAATACTGGGGAGCAACTTCCAAGACCACGTAATACTGATTTAATTGTGTATGGATGACGGACACTTCGGACTGTCCAAATGCGCTGTACAGCGCGGAGTCCAGCGATTGCGCGGTGAGTCCGAGCTTTGCCGCTGTTTTACGATCGTAGGTCATCATCTCATCGAGCCCGCCGTTCTGCTGATCGGAGCTCACGTCCTGAAAGCCGGGCAGGCCCTTCATCTCCTTCAACAGGATGGGTCCCCACTTTGTGAGGTCCGGCAGATTGTCGGATTGTAGCGTGTACTGATACATTGCATTGCCGCCGCGCCCCCCGATCCGCAGATCTTGAGCGGCCTGGAGGAATGCCGAAGCCACGGGCAGACGGCTCAATTGCGGTCGCAGGCGGGCGATGATCTGCGTGGCGCTAACCTTGCGATCTTCAAGCGGTTTTAACGCCATGAAGATAGTTCCGGTATTTGTCGCCCCATTGCCGCCGGTAAATGCGATGACATTCTCAACTGCGGGATCGTTCTTGATGACGCCCACAATCCGCTGAATCGAGTCGTTCATTGCCGAAAAGGAAGCATCCTGCGGCCCTTGAACTCCGCCGGTGATTGCTCCCGTATCCTGCGTTGGGAAAAAACCCTTCGGGATTTTGATGACCAGCGCAACGTTGAGCGCGATGGTCACGAACAGAACCAGGAGCGTAAGGACCGGATTGTCCAATACCCACCGGAGACTTTGCCGGTACACCGACAACAGCCAGTCAAAGGATCTTTCGCTGGCCATGTAGATGCGGCCATGCTTTTCCGCGCGTTCATCCTTCAAAAGGTATGCGCACATCATCGGCGTCGTGGTCAGCGAAATAATCATGGAAACAACGATTGCCGCAGAAAGAGTAACGGCAAACTCGCGGAACAATCGTCCGACGATACCGCCCATCAACAGGAGAGGAATAAAAACCGCCACGAGCGAGATGCTAATCGAGAAGACGGTAAAGCCTATCTCCTCCGCGCCCTTCAGCGCCGCGTCAAAAGGTTTCATGCCGCTTTCCAGGTGGCGCGAGACATTTTCCATCACGACGATGGCATCATCCACCACGAACCCGGTTGAAATGGTCAGAGCCATTAAGGATAAGTTGTCGAGGCTATAGTCGAAAAGATACATCACCGCGAACGTGCCCAGCAGGGAGACAGGCACCGCAACACCGGGAATCAGCGTCGCGCGGCCGTTGCGCAGGAAAATAAAGACCACGGCGATAACCAGCGCGATCGAAAGGATCAGCGTCCGCTCAACATCATCGATCGAGGCGCGGATCGTTGTCGTTCGATCGAGAACAATGGTTACATCGATGCCTAGCGGAATCGATGCCTTGATGGACGGGAGCTGTGTTCGTATGCTATCGACCGTGTCAATGATGTTCGCGCCTGGCTGGCGATAGACGATGAGTGTGACCGCACGCTTGCTGTTCAAATAGCCCGCTGCACGGACGTTCTGCACGGAATCGGTAACTGTGGCGACATCGGACAGACGGATGGCTGCGCCGTTCTTATAACCAATGACGAGCGGTTTGTAGTCCTCCGCGTGCGAGATTTGGTCGTTGGCTAGGATGTCTTCCGTGACATCCCCCTCCCTTATCTGTCCTTTGGGTTGATCGGCGTTCTGGAGGCTCAACAACGATTGAACATTCGCAAGCGTGAGTCCGTAGCTGGACAGTTGCGTAGGATTTACGTCAACTCGTACGGAAGGCAAAGCGCCGCCCCCGACTGTGACCTGCCCCACACCCTGTATCTGCGAAAACCTCTGCTCCAGGACGGTGGACGCCTCGTCATACAACTTATCCGGACCGTACTTATCCGATGTAAGACCGAGAATCATGATAGGAGAATCCGCGGGATTGACCTTGCGATAGGTCGGATTTCCCGGCAGATTCGCTGGCAAATAGGAACGCGCGGCGTTGATGCCAGCCTCTACGTCGCGCGCCGCCCCGTCGATATTGCGGCTAAGGTCAAACTGAATTGTGATGGACGTGCTGCCCAGTGAGCTTGCGGAGGTCATCTCGGTCACTCCGGCGATATGACCGAACTGCCGCTCCAGGGGCGTGGCGACGGATGAGGCCATGATTTCGGCGCTCGCTCCGGGCAAGCTCGCGCTGACTGATATCGTCGGAAAATCCACCTGCGGCAGAGGCGAGACTGGGAGGACCTCAAATGCGATCCCCCCGGCAATTGCAAGCCCCACCGTAAGCAGCGTTGTCGCCACGGGCCGGTGGATGAAGGGTGAGGAAATATTCATGTCTGTCCTGCGGGATGTGGTTCATTTCCGGTTTGAGGTTGATCCGATTTCTTGCGTCCAAAACGCTGCGCCAGATTGTCAAAAAAGATGTAAATGACCGGTGTCGTGTAAAGAGTGAGGGCCTGACTAAGCAGGAGTCCGCCCACCATCGCTATGCCCAGCGGCCTGCGCAACTCGGAACCGATGCCGGTTCCCAGGGCCAGCGGCAGGCCCGCCAGTAAAGCGGCCATTGTCGTCATCATGATGGGGCGGAAGCGCAGTTGGCAGGCCTCGAATATCGCATCCCGTGAATTTTTCCCATGATTCCGCTCGGCGTCCAGCGCGAAGTCCACCATCATAATTCCGTTCTTTTTCACGATACCGATCAGCAGGATGATGCCGATGAGGGCGACGACGCTCAAATCCTGGTGAAAGAGAATCAATGCGAGTAGCGCGCCTACTCCCGCGGAAGGCAACGTGGAAAGAATCGTGACCGGATGGATAAAGCTCTCATACAGAACGCCTAACACGATGTACACAGCCACGAGAGCAGCGAGAATGAGTAAAGGTTCGTTCGATAACGAGTTCGTGAACGATTCCGCGGTTCCCTGAAAACTTGCCTGAATCGTTTCGGGCATGTGCATGTCTTTCTGCACCTTATCGACCGCGGTGATGGCGGTGCCAAGTGCGGCATTTCGGGCCAGATTGAACGACACCGTGATCACCGGGAATTGCCCTTGATGGGTAATCGAGAGCGGCTCCGTGGTTTTTTCAAAGTGAGAGAATGCGCTTAGCGGCACCGCACTGCTATAGGCTGAACTTGTAGTGCCCGCCGAGTTTGCGCCCTTGCTGGAATTCGAACTGGGAACACTGGCCGAAAGCGCGTTCTGGGGCGGAGTCAGCGTGCTCGCCGATGGCGTATACAGCGCCGTACCCGTTACCGCATTCGAACCTGCCGAGGAGGACCCTGACGCCGCGAACGAGGTGGCAGCTCCGGAACCGGTCGCGGCGGCAGACGCATTCGATTGAATGTAGAGACGATTCAGCTTATTCGGATCTTGCTGAAACTGCGGTGTACTCTCCAGGATCACATGGTATTGATTTACCTGTGTGTACATCGTATTGATCTGTCGCTGGCCGAAGGCATCGTAGAGCGTGTTATCGATTGTGGAAGGTGCTATGCCAAGCCTCGAAGCGCTGACGCGATCGATCACCAGGTTTACGGCCAGGCCTCCCAGTTGTTGATCGGTGGCCACATCTTCCAGTTCCGGCAATTTCTTCAGCTGGCCGACGAACCGATTTGTCCACTCGTTCAGCTCGTTCACGTCGGGGTCTTCGAGCGTGTACTGATACTGGGTGCGGCTCACGCGATCGTCCACTGTGATGTTCTGCACCGGCTCCATAAACAGCTCAATTCCGTCGACCTGATCCAGTTTCCCCTTGAGGCGGCGGATCACCTCCGATGCGCTGATCTTGCGTTCGTTCAGTGGCTTTAAATTAATCGAGATCCGGCCGCTGTTTGTCGTGGTATTGGTCCCGTCCGCACCAATGAACGACGAAAGGCTTTCAACGGCGGGGTCGGCCAGAATTACTTTTGTGAGCGCCTGCTGTTTCTCCGCCATGGCCACTGAACTGATTGCCGGCTGCGCTTGCGAGATGCCCTGGATGACGCCCGTATCCTGCACCGGGAAAAATCCCTTGGGGATAATGACGTAAAGTAAGATGGTGAGAACCAGCGTGGCTAATGCGACAAGGAGCGTAATCGTCTGATATCCAAGCACGAACTTCAGCGTCCGGCCGTAGAATGCGATCATGCGCTCGAACACTCGTTCCGAAGCCTTATAAAAGCGTCCTTGTTGTTCTTCCGGATTGTGCCGCAAGATCCGCGCGCTCATCATGGGCGTAAGCGTCAACGAGACCACCGCGGAGAAGACGATCGTCACGGCCAGTGTCACGGCGAATTCGCGAAACAACCGCCCAACCACGTCGCCCATGAATAGCAGCGGAATCAGCACGGCAATCAGCGAAACCGTCAGCGAAAGAATTGTGAAGCCGATTTGCTCCGCGCCTTTCAGAGCGGCGTCCATTGGCTTTTCGCCCTGTTCGATGTAGCGAGAAATGTTCTCAATCATCACGATGGCGTCGTCCACGACAAAGCCCGTCGAGATGGTCAGCGCCATCAGCGACAAATTGTCCAGGCTGTAACCGAGCACGTACATCACCGCGAGTGTTCCGACCAACGATAGCGGCACAGCCACGCTGGGAATAATCGTGGCGCGGAGACTTCGCAAAAATAAAAAGATAACCAGCACAACCAGGCCGATTGTCAGCATCAATTCAAACTCGACATCCGAAACCGATGCTTCAATCGAGGTTGTGAGGTCGGTAAGCGTAGTCACCTGAATGCCTTTGGGCAGGTTAATCACCAGCTCCGGCATGAGTTGCTTAATGCTTTTCACCACGCTGATCGTGTTGGCCCCGGACTGGCGTTGTACATTCAAAATGACCGCGGGCGTAGAATTCATCCACGCGAGTTGCCTGGTGTTCTCCACGCCATCGACGATGTTCGCTACATCCGTAAGCATCACCGGTGCACCGTTACGGTAAGCCACTACAACGCTCTTATAATCCTTGCTGCTTACGAGCTGATCGTTGGCATCGATCTGATAGTCCTGACGCGGCCCATCGAAGTTTCCCTTCGCGGCGTTGACGCTGGCCTGAGTCAATGCGGTGCGCAGGTCTTCCAAATTGATTCCGTAGGATGACAATGCATCGGGGTTGGCTTGAATCCGTACAGCGGGTTTTTGGCCGCCGCTGATGGTCACCAGACCGACTCCGTTGAGTTGCGAAATCTTGGGAGCAAGACGGGTATCCACAAGGTCTTCAACCTGGGAAAGCGGCATGGAACTTGACGTGATCGCCAGCGTCAGCACGGGGGCATCCGCGGGGTTCGTCTTGCTGTAGATGGGGGGAGCGGGAAGGTTCGCGGGCAAAAGGCTTTGCGACGCGTTTATCGCGGATTGTACTTCTTCCTCGGCAACATCGATATCCAGGCTGAGGTTGAACTGCAGCACAACGACCGAAGTGCCTCCTGAACTGGTCGATGTCATCTGGCTGAGTCCCTGCAACTCGCCAAATTGACGCTCCAGGGGGGCCGTCACAGTCGTTGCCATGACGTCCGGACTAGCCCCTGGGTAAAACGTGAGCACCTGAATGGTTGGGTAGTCGACCTCCGGCAATGCGGAAACCGGAAGTTGCGTGTAGCCAACCACGCCGACCAGGAAGATCGCGGCCATCAGCAAAGCGGTTGCTACCGGCCGCAAGATGAATGGGCGTGAAGGATTCACGGCGCGCTGCTCCCGGACGTGTTCGCAGGCGCCGGCGTCCCGGAAATCACGACTTTCGTGTTGTCCTGCAATTTGTCGAATCCGCTGTTTGCCACGACATCGCCAGGGTTAATGCCTTCGACCTGCGATTGCCCGCCGTCTGTAACTCCCGGCTTTATGCTGCGCATGTGCGCGAAGTTATCCTGAATCACATAGACAAAGGACGCTTGCCCATTTTGCTGAATGGCGGATTCCGGAATCAGCGTCACTCCCTGCAACGTGTTCACGAGCAATCGCGTGTTGACGAACTGGTTCGGGAACAGAGCGTTATTTTGGTTGGCGAATGAGGCTCGCCCTTTTACTGTCCCCGTCGTCGTATCGATCTGGTTATCCAGCGCCATCAACTCGCCGGTTGCGATTTTGGTCTGCGCGGCGCGATCGAAGGCATCGACTGGGAGGTTCGCCTTTTGACGCAAGCGCGCTACGACCGGGCCGAGACTATCTTCCGCGATCGTGAAAATCACCGTAATCGGGTGTAATTGAGTGATGACCGCGAGAGTTTGAGCCCCGCTCGATTGCACCACATTACCCGGATCCACGAGCCGCAATCCTACCTGCCCGTCGATGGGAGCTGTAATATGACAGTAGTCGAGTTGAACCTGGTCGTATTGCACTGTGCCCTGGTCATTTTTTACCGTGCCCTCGTCCTGCAGCACGAGTTTTTCCTGGTCCGCCTCCATTTGTTCAGCAATCGCGTTCCGCGCCAATGCTGCCTGGTAGCGCTTAAGGTCCAACTGAGCTTGTGCGAGAACGTTCTCGTCGCGTTCGAGTGTTCCTTGTGCCTGCATTAGCGTTGCGCGGTATGGACGAGGATCGATATCGATCAGCGGGTCGCCTTTGTTTACAAGCTGTCCCTCTTTAAAGTACACAGCAATGACCTGACCGTTCACCTGGCTGGTAATGGAATCGGTATAGACGGGCGTCACGGTGCCGATCGAGTTGAGATAAACGCCTATGCTGCCTTTTTTGGCCGTGACAGTTGTAATTGTCACGCCAGTGGCCGCTTGACGACTTGCCGCGGCAGCAGCGGCTTCTTTCGCGGCCTCATGGCGACGCCAGAGCAGGATCCCGCCAACGACAAGAACCAATCCAACGGCGAGAAGCGAGACCCAGATGTATTTTTTTTTGCGCGCGGGATTGTACGGAGGTAGCTGTGGTGCTGCATCTGGGGCTGGAGTGTCAGGCATATATTCGTGAGATGCAACTCATCCTTTTTCGAGTTTCATCGAAATCACTATAGCGCAAGTTTCGCGAAAGGAGGCTTCAACGGAGGCACGCGGGCCAGCGTTCGCCGTAATTACACTTCAATCGGGCCTCTTTTCATTTTTTTTGGCTGACTCTTCGTCACTCCAGCACCCTGAGTGCCAATCGCATCCTCAATGCTATGCCATTCGAGTCCTTCATCAATCCGGTGAAAACTGTAGTTGTCTCTCCCGTTCCGTAACGCCTGATTTTCGGCGACCGTCGTGAGTTCTATAGATATTTAGCGTTGGTCCGTGGCAGCCGAATGGCTCCCGGCACCGATGCCTGTCGTCTTACATCTCCCTAAGGGTATCTGTAATTGAAATTACGCTGTGTCCCTTATTGTACAGAAGTGCCTCGCTGTCTAAGGTAGAGTCTGAATCGGGCAATGTCGATTCGGGCGAGGGAATTCATTCATCATTCAAGAGAGGAGCACAATCATGAGCAAGCTCACAAAAGACAAGTTTCCGACATCCCTCGGCGTTTTTAGCCCCACGGGCCATGTTGTAATGGCGTTCACCAACGATGATGACGCAAAGAATGCTCAGCAAGCGCTGATTAATGGGGGATTCAGTCAAAACGACGTTACTCACTATAACGCCGATGAAGTGATGGCCGAGTTCGAAAATAGCGAGGAACAGGCCGTGAACCCCGTGCAAATCGGACAAGACGTGGTCAAGGTTGAAGAGTTCCTCGCTCTCGCGAAAGAAGGGTGCGGATTTCTCGTGGTCCATGCCCCGAAGGGGTCGCAATCGAAACGGGTCATTCAAATCGTACATCCATATGGATTGAAGTTTGCCGAAAAGTACAACTGGCTGACGATTGAAGAACTGGCTTAGAGAATTTTTACTGCATGTCATTCGATAGGTTTTTATCCAAAAGGAGAAACAATGATGATGAAACGAATTCTTGCTCTATCCGTTCTGACGTTATTCGCAACGCTAACCGCGGTCGCGTCGGATCGTGACGATGATGTGAAACGCACCCACAAGGCTGCTGAAGTTTTTCAAGAGATCATGAGTACGCCAGATCATGGCATACCTCACGGGCTTCTAAACAAGGCGAAGTGTATCGCCATTATCCCAGGCGACATAAAGTTTGCGTTTGTCTTCGGAGGCAGCTACGGCCGAGGGCTGGCAATCTGTCGCACAGAGAGCGGCAATTGGAGCGCTCCCATGTTTTTGGCGGTTGATGGAGGTAGCGTGGGTTATCAGATCGGCGGCTCTTCCACCGATTTGGTGATGCTGTTCATGAACGATCACGCCTTGAAAAGTCTTCTTGGCGATAAGTTCAAACTGGGAGCCGACGCTTCCGTGGCAGCGGGACCGGTAGGAAGGGATGCTGCCGCCGCTACCGACGCTAGATTGACCGCGGAGATTCTGACCTATTCGCGCACAAAGGGCCTTTTCGCCGGTGTCAGCCTGGATGGCGCTGTCGTGCAAGCCGACAAGAGTGGAGACCGCGCAATGTACGGTCACGATACCGACCGCCAAGACATTTTGAGCGGTAAAGTTGCCGTTCCCCGATCGGCGCGGGAACTCATTAGCGAACTCGATGGGAGCTCCAAAGTCGCCACGAATCGCAATCACGAGTAAACAGGCGTACGGTTTTGAGGGAGACGCGGGGCGTGTGGCTGAAGAGTCACACGCCCTTTCTCGTTGAGGGGCACTCGAAATGTGGCGTACTTTCTCCCCTCGCCCGGATCGAAACCCTCACCGACGTCGAAAAGTTCGCATACTCAGGACTTGGGTTACTGCTTAATCGCGGCTGTTTCCATGCGGTCTTTTTCTTCGGCAAGTTTTATCACGGTGTTGAACCAGCTCAGCACTCCCGCCCGGCCCAGCACGAAGGGATTTGGATCCCCAGGCTGCCGCATCTTGAGCTTCTGCTCCAATTCAAACACATCGTTAATCTGCTGGTGGTCCGGCAGAAGCACTTGGACGTTGGGGACATCCCGCATTCGTTTCATGCTATCGATGTAAGTCTTGTTCCATTCCGCTGGAAAGTTAAATCCCGTTCCGCCGAGGGTGATAGCCTGATAGGGTTTGCCGTGATCGTATACGGTGTACACAAGGCTAATGCATCCTGGGGTGTTCGTTGGCGTCAAATGCGCGTGGACGGTCGTCGTTCCGACCTTGATCACGTCCCCTTCTTTCAGCACCATGTCCTGCGGGATCGTCGCAAAGGGATGCGACGGATTCGGCGCCTCGTAAATTTTCCAGTCTTCCGCGGACATTCCGACATGTGCGCCCGATGCTTCTTGGATCGTTTTGATTCCCGCGGTGTGATCCCAATGCCCGTGTGTGATCAGGATGTATTTGACGTCCTTTGGGTTCAGACCGGCAGTCCGAATATTGTCGAGCACCAGGTCAGCCGTGTAGTCATACGCCGAATCGATCATGATCAATCCTTGTTCGGATTTCAGCAGATAAACGCTGGACGACTGCGGTCCGACGTAATAGAGGTTATCGAAGATCTGAAATGGTGCCTTCGCCTGGCCTTCCTTGGTTGCGGGCACCTTCGCTCCCTTACCGTCCCAGGGCAACAAATAGTCGTAGTCCACGGCTTTGGCAGGCGGCTTCTGCTGGGCGGGCGCAGGCAGGATGCTAGCGCTCAAAACAAGAATCCAGAAAATCCGTAGCATGCTATTCATTGGTATCCCCTCTCTGTGCGGTATGGCGAATTCCGTTGATTAGCGTTTGATTCGCAAAATCTAGTGGATGGGATTTCAAGTGTCAAGCTGCTTTCAGGATCATGGCCACGAATGCGATTACTTGGACCGTCGTTCGAACCTCTGTGCCAGCATGCGTAGTTTATAGACGTAGCCGTGACCCACGACGTCCAGCGTCTTTCTCTCCTTGCGGGCAAACGCGAGGTTGTGCGCCTTGACGGGGACCGGGATAATGCCCACAGGTTCGCCCTTTGGGCTGAACACTTCGATGCCGGCATGACTAATGCAGTAGAGACCGTCGTCCCTGACAATTGCGATGCCGGCGACGCCAATGTTCATCCCTTTTTCGGTTCTAGAAGCCATCTCATAAATGCCTCAGCAGGATAATGAGGCAGCCGAGTTGGAGCATGCCGAGGAAATTGGCTTCGTGATATTCCCAGCGGCTGACAAGTCGGCGGAAATTGTGGAGCCAGG
>JBEKCU010000013.1:0-30890 GCA_050014735.1 Candidatus Acidiferrales bacterium
CGCCTGCATCGAGGAGAAATTCCTTTACGAACTTTCCTTCCTTCGTGAAGACCTGAATTCTGTCGTTGCCCCTGTCACAGACATAGACCAAACCGTCGTCGGAAATGGCGATGCAATGAACCGGGGGCCTGAATTGCTGAGCGGGAGGCTCCCCAGGTTTGTACACTCCAAGGTCTTTATCGTCGGGCACGTTTCCGTAGGCGCCCCACATTCGCTTGAATTTTCCGGTATAGGAGTCGAACACGGCGACGCGCCGGTTGTAGTAGCCATCGGCCATGAACAGTTCGTGGGCCTTCTCGTCGATAGCGAACCCTGCGGGACCGCCAACCAGTGTCGTGTCCAGACTGTGATCGTCTTTCGGGGCGGCATAATGGCCGATCTGCAAAACGAATTGTCCGTCCGTGGTGAACTTTAGTACCTGCCGGTCCAGTTTCCCGTCGCCGTTCGTGTCCACGGGGGCATCGTTTCCGGAAAGCCAGACGTTACCCTCGTGGTCGGGGAATATGCTGTGTTCCTTCGCAAACCATTCATATTGTTTGCTCGTATCCGGAAACGTGTGCCAGTACTTGAGAAGATTGCTTTGGGGCAAATCCTTTATATACGGGTTCGGTAGCGTGTCCAACGCGGGTCCCCAGTATTTCAAGAGGTTGCCCTCGGCATCGAATTCCAGCACAGGAGGCGCTGGGATGCAGCATTCAGCGCGTGGGGGAGTCTCGCCCGCGCCAAGCTGATCCTTATCGATGCTGCCTGGACCGTGCATGACCCAGATATGATCGTCCTTATCCACAGCCAACCCCCTGACCATTCCCAAGACCCAATTGTTCGGCAAGGGTTTTGGCCAGCTTGGGTCGACCTTATAGACCGGAACATCCTGCGCACTTGCTGCCGGACAAACGCTAACCGCCAGCAGACAAAATCCCATCGAAAATGCAGCCACGTGGATCGATCTCTTCAAACAGACCATCGTCCCATCCCTTCTTTCCGTAGGTGCGCGGGGCTTGCCGTATCGTTGGGCATTGTGGAGCGAGCAACGCGGAGCGGTCACAAACTAGAAAAAGCCTGCTCGATTTATTCCGACAAGCGCCTTTCAGCCATGGACGGTCGATCGAAGATTACGCGAATCGATCCCCGATCCGAAGGCTCTCATTGCGGCTTGTAAAGATCCATGACCCTCTTATCGAAGTTCTTGTTGTCCTGAGGGCTGCAGATCCACTCGGTAAATTCGTCAGACTTATAAATTCTATTGTGAACCTGTTCAATCGGGACCAAGTCGAAATACCTCTTGAATCCAGGCCAGGACTTGTCGCCCCAGGCTTTCGGATCGTAGAACGTCATATCGATCACGAGCCTATCGTGATCCACGCGCCGGAAGCGCTCTACAAGATGAAACGCATCGCTCTTGGAATGAGCCACGACTCCCGTAATCATGCTTCTGCCGTTAAAGCCGATCGTATCCACCACGAGCGTGTCGCCTTCCCAATGGGCCGTCGAGTCTCCCTCGAAGGTGGGATCCATTTCCTTGGGGTGGTCCCGGTTTAACCAGAAGATACGCCATTCGCGGTGGTGATTATTCAGCATGACGATCCGTTCGGGAGTCATATAGAAAGTCAATAAGCTGAAATGGGGGGTGTCATACATCGCTGGCGCAGACTCGGGTTCGCAATCCTTGCCCGGATACTCGCCGAGAGGGTCGTTGACAGGGACGCCATTCAGGTCGGTAGCGTAGAAGGCCCTGTCATTATCGCGGACTTGGTTGTTAGGAGGATTATTGGGATCCTTGAGCGTGCCGTCCAAAGCGTCGTGAGAAATCGATTTATACAACAAATGCTGCTTTGCCCATTCCGTCAGAGGAGGTTCTGGCGTCTTATTCGCCCAACGGCTGTTTTGAGGGCCAGTCTCACCGATCCAATCCCCAGATAGGTCGTGAGGATCGAAGGGTTGGCTCGCGGTCGCCGAGGCCTTCGGAGGGTTCTGGACAGCGTTCTGCGCGGAGAGAAACGGTTCAAACGCCAGTGCGATTGCCAGTGCAATAGGACCTGCAACGTGGTTTCGCATTGCGGAGTTCCTCTTCCATGTTCACTCGGATTTCTTCATTCAGCTGTTTCCGAACTTCTACAACACGTGCAAGCTGAAGTCAACGTTTTTAACCCCAGTGAAACAGGAGCCAATAAACGAATGGCGGCTCGCGCACGGTTTTGGATTATTCACGTTCATCCCGATCGAGCACCAGGGCCAGCAGAATGCTCGGCATTTTCGTTTCACGACAAAATCAGGCCGTGATCCACCTGAGCATTTGTAGCAGGTCCGGGGAACAAAAGGCCGCATTCCGAGGAGATGGCCAGCCAGGACGTATCGTTGAGACTCTCAGCAACTCATTGCCACGAATAAACAACTCGATTGGTCTTACCGCAATCAAGGCAATGCTCCCCTACGAATAGCAGGAGGATTCTGTCCGACTTCAACAGAGCCACGATGCCTCTAGTCAGAAACTACGTGATAGACGGTAAATGGTGGACCCTCTGGCGGGTACTTTTGAGCGTATTTTTTCGCTCTAGCCTGAAGCACGGCTTCTCTTTCCGCCGGATCGGTGACAACCGATAACGTGCGATCGTACAATTGATCTCCTACCTTCAGACGCACGTGGGGATCACGGGCCACATTTTTAGACCATTGTCTGGTTTCGATCCTGGTCGTGGCCAAATAAAGCTGGCCATTATATGCGATACAAAAAGTTGTAACCGAGTGTGGAAGCAGATACCAGGAACTGGTCTGAACCTTCACAGTTTTATACTGGTCAGTAAAGGACCAGTCGGTAATCGCAGTGGTAGTCACATCCCCTTTAAGCCACAGTCCGGGTCTTCGTTCCTTAGGATCGAGGCCGATGACGCGCAACACCAGCAGTGCCAAAACCAGGCAAACCACAACTGCTCCAAGAACCTTCAATATTATCTTCATGTCCTGCTCCTAAATGGCGGGCGAGTCATCAGTCCTTTGCCGTTCTCATCGTTCGGAAGCGATATAACCCAGGATTTCCGTTTCGACTGCCCAGCCGACCGATAACATACACTGTCACCCGTTAGTACGCAAAGCTCAAGTCAGGTCCACAGCTTCGGGCACGTCACGCGCAGCGCCCGTCGCCGGGCGGCTTCGTTTAAACGGCATACTCCAAAACTGCGAATCCAGCGAATTCCGGATGACGATAGATCTTATTGGGACTTGGGCGAATATTTGACCGGAGTACGATATCGAGACCAACGAGGTCGCCTAGAATCCACAATTCACCGATAAGCTTGTCATCGAAAATAAATGACACAGCGCCAAACCAATAAACCGATTTTCCAGTAGGTTCATAACCTCGAAAAGTAGCCATTGAAGTCCGGTGCGTGAGCTACGGCTCAAGCCCTAACACGCGCGCGGGATTCGTCTTCGCCATGAGGTTGATGTCGGCGACCGAGATGCCCTCCTTGTGCAGCGCCTGCATGAATTCGAGCAGGGCTTGCGGGTGCAACGGAAGAGGCGGGTTGCGCACCGCGCCGAAGTCGGTGCCGAGCACGCAGTACTGCGGCCCGACCTGCTTGATTCCCGCGGCATACTCGCTAATGGGGTTCTGCGGCTTGTTTCCGATCACGCTGTTATACACAAATTCAAGATAGGCGCCCTCGCTGGCAGCCTGCTTCATTTGCGGCACGGTCATGTGGACGAACATGCCCATGGCGTTCTTGACCACGATATGCTTCACGCCGCGCGCATGCGCCTCGTGAACCACCATCAATCCTTCTTCCGCTGTGATGTCCCCGGTCTCGAGCACCATGTCAGGATGCTGCGCCATGAAGTCGAGCAGTTCGAGCACAACCGGAAGCAGGTGGCCGTCCTTGGAAACAGGAACCGTTGGCCCCGATTGGTGCAGCGTTTTCACGAAGTTTTCGGAATCGAATTCGGGCAGGAATACCACGCGGCCCCAGCCGCCTTTCATCATGGACATGCGCTGCACGGCTTCCAGATTGATTCCGCCGAAGGAACGGTCCAGCACAATGCTGCCAAAAATCTCGATCCCCGGAACCTGCTTTCGAACCAGATACGCCACCGCAGCCGTCGAATCCCACTGGCTGGTCAGTACCAGCGCGCGCATGCCGCTCTGCTTGGCGAGCCGCGCGACGTCATCTGCGTCGATCGAGCGATCGATGCTGTCGGGGCCGCTATGCACGCGAAAGTCGATCGCGCCCTTCAGGTTGAGTTCCTCTTGCGCGCGCGCATTTCCCGGCGCAGCGAGCAGAAGCAAGCCGATAGACATCCACCTGAGTTGCTTGACGGAAATGCCAAGGAATTTCGAAATCATCGTGCTCCTCTCCAGTGATCTGCTTTATGGAATCGCCAGGATTTGCGGATGATACGCCTCACCTCCGTTCGGCACAACACCGTTCTCTCCAGTAAAGGCAGTGGATCGCATCGCGACGCTACGCGAAGGCACGAGCCGAGTGCCAATTCGGTATCTGTCTGAGTATCCCACTTTCCGATAAGGCGGTATCGGGAACTGGCCCATCACCGAGTCTCTCCGCTCACTTTGCACGCCCATCGCCGGACAGGGTACAATGAGATTTTGAGCACGCCACTGAGAATGCAGTCGTGCGGCTGCCGGGCTGCATCTCATACGCAGGGCCACCAAGCCTGCCGTCGAAACAGGAAACTTATTCCGAAGACCACTGAAGGATTGTGATGCGAGTCGATACCATGATCGACCGGGTCGTTGCCCGGTTCATCGGCACAAAGCATGAGCGCGACCTCAAGCTGATTCAGCCGTCGGTCACCGCGATTAACGCGCTGGCGCCGGAATACGAACGACTGAGCGATGCCGAGCTTCTGGAGAAAACAAAACAACTCCAGGCACAGGTGCAAGAACGCCTCGGCGATGTGCCGCTGGACGATCCCGAGTTCAAACAACGATGCAAGGATGCACTGGCACCCGCGTTGGTTCCGGCATTTGCGCTGGTGCGCGAAGCGGGCCGCCGCAGGCTTGGGATGCGCCACTTCGATGTGCAGTTGATCGGCGGCATCGTGCTGAACGAGGGCAAAATTGCCGAAATGAAGACGGGAGAAGGAAAGACTCTCGTCGCGACGCTGCCCGCGGTTCTAAACGCCCTCACCGGACGCGGCGTTCACATCGTCACGGTGAACGATTACCTGGCGCGGCGCGATGCGGAATGGATGAGCCCGATCTATCGTTCGCTAGGGCTGACAGTCGGCGTGATCGTCCACGATTTGAGCGACGCCGAACGCCGCGCGGCGTACGGCGCGGACATTACGTACGGCACGAACAACGAATTCGGATTCGACTACCTCCGCGACAACATGAAGTTCGATCTCGCCGATTGCGTCCAGCGCGGCCATCACTTTGGCATCGTGGACGAAGTGGACTCGATCCTGATCGACGAAGCGCGCACGCCGCTGATCATTTCCGGTCCCGCCGAGGAATCCACCGATAAGTATTACCGCATCGACAAAATCATTCCGAAATTGATTCAGGATATCGACTATATCGTCGAAGAAAAGCACAAAACCGCGACGCTAACCGAGGAAGGCGTAAGCAAGACGGAAAGATTGCTGGGGCTGGGCAACATGTACGACCCGCAGCACCTGGAAACGATTCACCATGTTTATCAGGCCCTACGAGCGCATGCCCTGTATAAGCGCGATGTCGAATACGTCGTCAAGAACGGCGAAGTAGTGATCATCGACGAATTCACCGGGCGCGAAATGCCGGGCCGCCGCTGGTCGGACGGACTGCACCAGGCAGTGGAAGCCAAGGAAGGCGTAAAGATCGAACGCGAAAACCAGACGCTCGCCACGATCACGTTCCAGAATTATTTCCGCATGTACAAGAAGCTTTCCGGCATGACCGGAACGGCGGAAACCGAAGCCACGGAATTCAACAAGATTTATAAGCTGGATGTCTCGCTGATCCCCACCAATCGAACGTTGCGCCGCGATGAATTTCCTGACGTGGTGTATCGCACCGCGGGCGAGAAATACGAGGCTGTGGTCAATGGCATCATGCAGGAGGACAACAGCTACGCGCACGGCATCCGGCAGATTCATGAATCGGGCCAGCCGGTGCTGGTCGGCACAATTTCAATCGAAAAATCGGAACATCTCGCGGGATTGCTGAAAAAGGCCGGCATTCCGCACCAGGTTTTGAACGCCAAGCAGCACGAGCGTGAAGCCAAAGTCGTCGCGCAAGCGGGACGCAAGGGAGCGGTCACCGTTTCGACAAACATGGCCGGCCGTGGAACGGATATTTTGCTGGGCGGCAATCCGGAAGCGATGACGCGCGAACATTGCCTGCGCGAAAAGCTGGCGATTCCCTACATCGCTGCTCCGGCAGTGATCGGCGCGGAAGGCTCCAATGGAAATACAGCGCCAAACATGGTTCTGTTCCAACAGGAAGGAAAAATCTTCCAGGTTCCCGCCGATCAGTGGAAGCCGATTTACGACCACTACGTCGCACAATGCCGCACCGAACACGATGAAGTGATCGCCCTCGGCGGCCTGCACATTCTGGGCACCGAGCGCCATGAATCCCGCCGCATCGACAATCAGCTCCGTGGGCGCGCCGGCCGCCAGGGTGACCCGGGGTCCTCGCGATTCTTCCTCTCGCTCGAGGACGATTTGCTACGCGTATTCGGCGGAGAGCGCGTGAAGGCGTTGATGTATCGCCTCGGGATGACCGAAGGCATTCCCATCGAATCCAAGCTGATTTCACGCCGCATTGAGAACGCGCAAATGGCCGTCGAGGCGCAGAACTTCGAGGCGCGCAAGCATTTGCTGGAATACGACGACGTGATGAATAAGCAGCGCGAGACGATTTATGCGATTCGCCGCTCCGCGCTCGAAGGGAAAGAACAAAAGGATTACGCGCTCGGCATCGCGGAAGACATTGCCCGCGAACTCGTGGCGACGTTTTGCCCGCCAAATGAGCACCCGGAAAAGTGGAACGTTACGCAATTTGCCGCCGAGGTGCAGGGCCAGTACGGCATCGACGTGAAAGCCGCGGGAATCGATGCGGCCAAGATGAATCACGTGGAACTTGGAGACATGCTGGTCGAGCGCGTCAAGGAACGGTACGCCGAAAAGGAAAAATTGTTCGGCGAGAAAATGATGCGCTGGCTCGAGCGGCGAATCATCCTGGACATTGTCGATACGCAGTGGAAGGACCACCTGCTCACTCTCGATCACTTGAAAGAAGGAATCGGCCTGCGGGGTTACGGCCAAAAAGACCCGCTGGTGGAATTCAAAAAGGAAGCCTTCCTGCTCTTCGAAGACATGATGGGGCGCATCGACACCGAAACGGTGCGCTACCTGTTCCTGGTTCAGCCCGCGAAACCGGAGGACGAGGCTCGTGAAATCGAGCGCCGCCAGCGCCGACAACAGCAGGAAATGCAATTACAGGCTGGCGCCGCCCAGGCCGCGGAGCCAAAACCTGTGCGCACGGGCGCCAAGGTAGGCCGGAACGATCCCTGTCCTTGCGGAAGCGGGAAAAAGTACAAAAAGTGCCACGGCGCGGCTGCTTAGCAGCGCTGCATCCGATTCGTTAGTTTTTCGATCCAATGCTCGATTAAATTGCGATGGAAGGTTTCGTGGCGAATGATAGTTGGATCTCTCAGAAGTTGAAAATGAATCCCGTTCCGAAAGAGTAGTTCTTGTTGATCGAATTCCCGAAGTGCGAACCGACGAAATCGCCCTGCACTCTCCAAGATGCCCGCCCACCGAACTTATAGTCCACCCCACCGCCCCCATAAAACGCAATCGCGGAGTTAACGCCCAGGTAGGATGTCTGGGTAAAGCGAAGGCGCTCCCACCCGGCAAGTACGTGCACGAATGGCTCGAAGTGGCTGTAATTACCGATAGCAATGTGAGGCCCGCCGCCAACAAAAAGTGATTTAGCGTCCAGACTGGGTGTGCCTGCAGTGCTGCCAAAACCAAAGACGCCGGTGCCTTCAACGCCGAACCATTCATTCAGGTATCGCGTGAGGTCTACGTTATAGCCAACGGTATGAAAGCCCACGAAGGCGTCGTGGTGTTGATATTGAAAACCGAGCCCAATTTGCCAGGGCTCGCGACTCTGCGGAGACAGCGAGGCAGGAGCGGCCGGCTCGCTTGGGGAGCTGCTAGTATCGAATGCCGCTGCGGAATCCTGCGCGGCCGCGGACAGCGAGATGCAAAAAAGGACCCCGCACAGGACTAGAAACTTACTCATCTGAATGACCCTCCCGCATCCCAAGATGCGTTTTATTTTCTCTGCCATCTTCACCTTGCGGGAAAACGTTGTCCACGCAAAATAGGGAAAGAGTTTTCCACCCAGTCAACAGGCGGGGGCAACGGTTGAAACCCAGATTACTCATGCGGGGTAGATTCCAGCCATCGGGTGGGGAGATGCACGTTTTTCAAAACTCGAGCGAAACCTAACTTGAGGCAACGCACGCAAGGAAATTTGTCAGGCGATGGCATCGTTCGTGCTCTTTTTCCCGAGGAATACTTGCATTCGAGGTTTGACGCATGACGCCGCCCTGCCGTACGTGCCGCTCCGCGGGTTGCAGGATTGAAGTTCCAATGGGCTTCAACGACCGAGGCTTGTGTCTTGACCATTACCTTCAAGCAGCGACTTACAAACTCGACACGTCGGCGTCCCGATTTTGGATCGGGCAAGGGATCGACAGCGATACGCTCGATTGGCTGCTCATGCAGGTGGATTTCGTCGTGGAAGCGATCGGCGATCAAACGTCCTCGTTGACCGCCGAACAAAGGACCAGATTATTGGAATTGCTCTTGGGCATTGCTAACTTGAACGAATATATCCACCAGAACGCCTTTACCTTCGAGCATTCCCGCTAAGGGGTATCCAAACGGAACGTCCGAATACCCCAATGCTTGTGCAGCCGTCGGCCCCGGTTCAAAATGGTGGCATGAGAGGAAGTTTCGACGGCTTAGGCCTGTTGTCGGGTGGTGATTCGCGATGTTCAGAACAGCTGCTGCGGTCAGCTGACACCCTACAGGGCATCGATCGATGACAAAAAAGACTACGCCTGGCGGGTTGGAAATAACATCTCTCGCGGAGCCTACCGAAAAGCCCGCGAAGGATATCTTCGACCGATTTCATCCCGAAATGCCTCAAATTCCGGGCGTACCGAAGGCCACTGAGCGTGTCGAGCCGGAGCTGGAACCGGAAGCAAAGCAGCGGCACATCCAGATTGTAGGGATTCTCGGTGTAGTCGCGGTGCTCGCTATTGCCATCCTTTGGTGGATCAATCGCGCGTCGCGAAAGCCGGTTCAGTTCCCTCCGTCAGAACCCACCGTAACGGACACTTCTGAGCTCCCACCTCTTCCTCCGTCTCTTGCTGCCGCGACCGGCGACGGCCCTATAGTCGCGGCCAAAGTGGAGGAGCTTTCCAAGCCGTGGTCATCCAAAAAATTCACATTCGTCAAGCCGCTGACCGCCGAAGCAGTGGAGGCGATGGTGATCCGCTTGCCCGGTGGCGGTCTTTGGGCGTTTGCAGTGAAAGAAGCGTACGGAAAATGTGAATTGGAATTTGTCACGGACTTGGGCTTGATCGGCACAAGATATGGTTATCAAGCCAGCCATCCCATGGTCGTGAACCCATGCAGCAGCACGGTCTACGATCCCCTGAAAGTAGGCCCGCTTGGCGGAAACACGTGGGCACGTGGAGAGATCGTGCAGGGCGGCGGTCTGCGTCCTCCCCTTTCGATCGATGTTCAGGTCCGAGGACATTCCATCGTCGCCAATCGTATCGAGTGATCGCATCGAGTAGGACATGCTTCAGCCTGTCTTCTTTTGACTTCTGCAAACTCCAAAGAAATTGAATCCGTGAAAGCCTGAAATCGGGGTTGCTAGACTCCAGCCGTGGCACGGTCCATCGCGCGCACCGACGGAAGAAGGAATGACAAAGCCCGTCACGAATGATAAAACCATAGCAAATCCCAAACGATAAGGACTTGCCATGACTGACGAGCAGCGAAAATCGGTAGCGCTTGAGTACCTGAAGGCCTTCGATCACGGCGGTGTTACCGCGGACGGCGGGTCCATCCTGGATCTTTTCGCAGACGATGCGCAGGTTTACTTTCCGAAATGGGGCATCGCCAGCGGAAAGGCTCAAATCGGAAAACTTTTCGGGGACGTCGGAGGCACGCTCAAGTCCATTCAGCACCATTACGATAAATTCAACTGGATTTTTTCCGGCGGCGATACCATCGTCTGCGAAGGCACAAGCGAAGGTGAACATCGAGACGGCCCGTGGCTCGCAGGCAATCCGCAATGGGGAGCCGGGCGGTGGTGCGATGTTTTCGAGATACGCAACGGGAAAATTCAGCGCGTCTTTATTTACCTCGACCCGGATTACGCCGGGAAAGACACAAGCCGTTATCCGTGGCTCAATTCCCTTGGTTCGTAGAAGCCGTCTGGCTCATCGATGGGGTTTGTGGGCGCGGCTTCAGCCGCGACATTCAGCTTCCTGAAATCAAGGGCTTTAGCCCCTGAAGTCCTCTCCAATTCTGAGATGGCTTGGCTTCGATCGATGAGACCGCAACAGGAGGGCTGAACACAGCGATCCTCCCACCGCCGTATGATATTATCGAAATGGTTCAAGGGGCGACCGCTCCTCGCCGGATCGAAATTGAATTTCTGGTGTGAGCGGGAGGTCCTATGGCAAATCTCAAGACTGCATTTCTTCTAGCTCTTCTATTTGGGCTCATTTCCGCGCCTTCTCTGTACGCACACCACGGCAATGCGATTTACGACATGAAAACCACGGTTGTCCTGACGGGAAAAGTCACCGAATTCACGCTCGCCAACCCGCACTCTTCCATCGCGTTTGACGTGAAAGATGAACAGGGCAATGACAACCACTGGGTCGTCGAGTTTGGCGTCCTGCGAGATTTAGTGTCACAAGGATGGAAAACCGATACGCTCAAGCCCGGTGACGAAATTAAGATCGCTGTCCATCCAAAACGAGATGGCGGACACGAAGGAATTGTCGACAAGGAAATTTCCTACGCCGATGGCCGGCCGATACCGTTAAGCCCGCCGCCAAACCAGACCTATAGGCCTCATGTCATTCGGTGGTAGACGCAAAACAACCGCTACACGAGACGGCAAAAATCCGCACTGTAAATATGCGCGCACGCCGGATTGCGTGGTATAAAGGAACATTCCCGCGTATTATAAGGGGACAGTGCGGTTGTAGCTCAGCTGGATAGAGCGCGTGCCTCCGAAGCACGAGGTCGGGCGTTCGAGTCGCCCCAGCCGCACCATTTTCCCGATAAAAAGGAAGGTTCCTGAGACTAGGGCGAATTCGGACCTACCTGGGTAGTACTTTTTTCGGGCGATTCGAAGCTGACGTTCACTCTCGTATTGTCCGCCGTTCTCGGAGTCGACTTCCGTCAGAAACATCGATTTGAGCGCGAGGTTTGTCAGCCTGCACGCACCCGTATCGAGCCGATGCCGCCAATTGAAATCTCGTTCACGGAGGTGCAGGGTCTCAGCGGCGATTGAAGACGCCAAAAAGTGGCTGCGGTCAGAACTTGGCTGAAGCGTTGCAAAAGTGAGCCGGTCAGATTTACAGTGTATCCCCTCCGGGAGGGCAAAGTGGGTCCGCTGACCGATGTCGCACAAGAAGTGCGAATGCGTGTTCGTGCCGGATTCTGGTTGACGTTTCTCTTCATTACCATCCTTCTAGCTTGGGTGGGGCGGTACGAGGTATTCGCCGACGGCATGGCGTATCTCGACCTCGCAAATAGAGTTGCGGCTGGCAACTGGAACGGACTCATCAATGGGCTATGGAGCCCTCTCTATCCTCTCCTGATTGGCATTCTCTTCCGGTTGTTCCACGTGCCGACATATCAACGTGTGCCCGTCGCACACATCGTTAATGTCGCCGCCTATGTGGGGGCATTCATCGCGTTCGAATTTTTCCTTCGGCAAATCGTCGACGAACGTGCGAGAAGTCGCGAACGGCCTTCTCTTATTCTGAGTCCGATATGGTTCGCCGTTGTGTACACGATTTTCTTGTGGAGCTTTACCAGACTTCATCAGCCGCAGTCGATGACGCCCGACGCGCTCATGGTGGTGCTTCTGTTCATCGCTGGCGCGCTCTTCAGCAGGGCCCGCGCAGGCGAAACTTCCTGGCATGTCTTTGCGCTTCTTGGCCTCAGCCTGGGACTGGGATACCTCGCGAAGGCCGTGATGTTTCCCATGGCGTTTGTATTTCTGTTGTTACTGTTGTTTTGCTCGAAGGGAAGCAGGCGCGCAGCGGGCACGTTGCTGGCGTTTGTGATATTTGCCGCCGTGTCAGGACCCTGGATATACGCGCTATCGGCGACAAAGGGCCATTTCACATTTGGAGACAGTGGCGCGCTGAATTATGCCTGGTGGATCAATGGTGCGCGGCACTTCGACCATTGGCGCGGCGAGCCACCGGGACGCGGCGTGGCTGCACACCCTACACGCAGGCTGTTCAGCGACCCCGAGGTGTTCGAATTTGCGGAACCTATAGTTGGCACTTTCCCGCCGTGGACCGATCCGTCGTATTGGAATGAGGGTTTGACTCCGTACTTCGACTGGAAACAATTGCTTCACGCAGCGGCGCTCAACGTCAGTTACTATGCGAATTTGTTCCTTCTGATACAAGGCCCAGTCACAATCATCGTGGGAACAATCCTGCTGGCCACGCCCCGGGCCAGTCTGCGGCAGGCCTTCAAGACATCTTGGCCGCTACTCGTTGCGATGGCCGCAATCTTTTCGATGTACGCGTTGGTTCATGTGGAGGACCGATATTTTCTCGGAGCAGTCGTGATACTTTGGGTCGTGCTTATCGATGCAGCCTCCCCGATTCCCGGGATTTCTCCGCACGGGCTGACGTCCTCCGCCGCCACGGCGGTCCTCATTGTAATGGGTGCGGGCGTCGCCTACACGACTGTTGTAAATCTCAGCGCACTGGCGAACGGGGCCGGCCAGTCCGGAATGCGAGTGGCTCGGGCGCTGCCTGAATTTGACATAAAGGAGGGGGATCGAGTCGCCACTTTGGGAACGGACATCGGCTGGGCCTCTCTGGCACAAGTTCGAATCGTAGCGGAAATTCCCGAACCACAGGCCGATCGCTTTTGGATGGCATCGCAAGAGCAACAATCGGATGTTCTGCAGTCCATCCGCGACACGGGTGCTAAGGCCATGATTATCGGACCACTAGCAATACCTTGCCATGGGAATTGTGTCCATGCCGGACCACCACTTGCGGGCATGGTCGCAATTGGAGAAACTGGATTTTGGATCCTTCCCTTGCAGCAGATTGCATCGGAAACTCCAATACGGCGGATGGCGCCGCCTTGATGCGGGGCTGAACTTGCGGGTGCTCCACCTGCGTTACTCCCTTGGCATTCCGGTGAGAGAACATTGTTCAAGACGATCCCGGAAGGCCGAAGCCATCATGTGGAAAGGCTGCGGACCAGCTCAGAGTCACCGCAGGGACTTGGGCGGTTTGGCGTCGTGAGCAGCGGAATGCGTTTCCCCACGTCAAAGTTGGTCGCCGGTTCCGCTACTGTTCGACAGACGGTCACGATCCGCACCACTCATCCCTTTTTTACATTCCACCTAACTGGAACGAGCGAATTACGTCTCGACAAAATTGACGCGCGTTCTTACCTGGCCAGCGGATCGGGCCGAACCTGAATGTGTGCGATGGATGTTGTATTACCCTTCCCGCCTTCGAGGTGCCAGATCGCTTTTTCCTCATTCGCCGTCCACAATCCGCGCCCCTTCCATCCGGCGGTGGGATCGTCGATCCGGCCCTCCATATTCCGCGTGTAGAAATCGAGCGGATATGGCACCCGGATCGTGACAAATTTTTTCTGGTCCGGGAGAAAGGCAATCAGCGAATCCGCGCCTGTTCCGCACACGATCGGCACGTTCTTGCCCAGGCCGAGCGTGTCATAACGGTCGACCCAGTTATGATAAAAGTGGTCCGCGGAAATGTCGGTGCCCTTAAATTTCGGGGCCGGAACCGGATACAGCGTCCAGCCCTCGGGGCAGTGCTGTCCGGTCGCGGTCGGGCCGTTGAGCGGGCCGGTGCATTTGCGGCGGTCGAAGCTGGCGAGGTCGTCGCTGCCTGTTAGGGCTACCCAGACCAAACCATTGCTGTCGATAGCCATCCCCAAGGTGCCGAAAGCCTCGATGCCGGGACGTTTCGGATTGTCGAAGGGTGGCTCGTAGACTTCCGTCTTGCACGTTGCCGGAGGATTATCGCCGACGACCATGCGGATGATTCTCCCAGGCACGGGAGCGCTCAATCCCGCATACCACAGGCTGCCGTCCACGGGATTGATTGCGAATCCGTAGCCGTTGCCTCCGTCAACTGCCCGATCCAGCTTGGGATCGATCGGCTCGTCCGGCTTCGTGTAGGCTCCGGTCTTTCCGTCACCGTTGTAATCGAGCACTGCGGGACACCAACCGATTGCTTTCTGGGTGTCGTGCGTGGCGTCCCAGACGTGTGTCTTCACCCATCCGACGCCGCCCATCCGAGGCGGCACTGCCGGAGTGTCCGTGAAGTAGAGAGTCTCGTCTTTGTCGCGGCCGAACGCCATGTGCCCCGATGACAAGCAGAGATCGAGCAATTCGAATTTCCCCGTCTTGGGATCGTAATTATCGATATCCCTGGGGTACCACGTATCCGGCATGGGGAAATTCTCGGCGAAGGGATTGCCGGAACCCTTTTTGCAGTAATTGGACAGGCCCGGTTGAGTCTGTGCTTCAAGCCAGATTCGGCCCTTGCTGTCCATATGGGAAAAGCCGATATCGTTCGTATCGTTCCAGATCAGTTGCTCGCCCCAATAGGGAGACGCGGCGAGCATATTTTGCGGCATGGCCGGCCGCATGATTTTTCGGTCCGCTTCGTTGCGCACTGGAACGACGACCCGCGTCTGTGAATTCTTCTTCAGATCCAAAGCCCAGATATCGCCCCCATTCCAGTCCGCGGCATACACCGTTCCGTAGGCATTCGCCGTGGGATTCCGCTCGTCGGTGCTGACGATGTCATGAACGAATGACTTGTCCGTGTCGACTTCCCATAGAGTGACCACGAAGTTGCGCTCAATGCCCTGCGGTCGCGGCGGCGCTGAAGGCACCTCACCGGCGGCGATTCGAGTGGTCCAGTCGCCGAACATCGCCAAGCCATGCTCATGGCCCATTCGGTTGATCGCGTTCACCATGCGGAAGCCGTCTTGACCCGACATGAGTCGCCGCGCCCAAGCTTCCTGAGGCGTGTCGAACGCGCCAAGACTTGGCTCAATTTCGCGCGTCGCCTTGTTACCCATCTGATGGCAGACACCGCAACCCCTCTTCACGTCGTACACATATTCGGCCTGGGACTTGACCTCCGAATCTTTCATCGGAAAGGAGCTCTTGGGAGGGATGTTCAGCAGAGAATACCAATAATCCGCCGGATAGTATTGCGCTGCGACCTTTGGATCGGGCGCGATGACGGCGGTCAATGCCAACGCCTTGCCCGGCTTCGCGTCCACTGGCGGCGAGTCCACCAGCCCGTAGCCTCTCACCCAAACTTTGTACATCACGTTGGGAAGTTCCGGCAGCAGATATCGTCCCTGGTCGTCGGTGACCACGATCTTGCGAAATTTGGTTGGCAATTGCGTCGTCTCGGCAATCACCCAGACGCCCGCTTCGGGTCCTTTCGAACTGGTGACCACGCCACCGATGTTATCCGCGCCCACAACCACATTGCCCGATTGCGGTTGCGCGGCCATAGAAGTATTTCCGGGTTGGGCTTCAACGCGGAACATTGCAGTGGCCAACACTAAACCGCACACAAGGAGGCCCCATCCAATAGCCCGCTCCATCGATACTTGCTCTCGCATTAATCATCTCCTTTTCCGAACATTAGCAGAAGCTGGCCCGGAGAGCGACATCCTAAAGGCGAGGTCCCTGCAATAAGCCGGGTGAGCCAGTCGAAAGCGAAACTTCCGTGGCTCACCCGGCGGTATTGTTCTTACCTTCTATACTGGCTTACTTCGCCAGCGGGTCGGGCCTAATCTGGAACTTCACCAACGATCCTTTTGCCGTAGTGCCCACCGGTTCGATATGCCAGGCTGCGTTCGGTCCGTAATCGGCGTACACTGCGCGGCCCTTCCAACCAGTCGTGGGATTATCGATTCTCCCATCCATGCTCCGCTGGTAGAAGCCCATCGGATAAGGTACTCGAAGAGTCAGATACTTGCCCGTGCTGGGATTCAGCGCCAAAAGCGAATCCGAGCCGGTGCCATCGGTCATTGGGGTGTTGTTTCCAAGCCCCAGCGTGTTGTAGCGATCTACCCAGTTGTAATAGTGATAGTCCGCACCGATGTCGGTCCCCTTGAACTTGGGGCCCGGCGTTGGATACATCGTCCAGCCTTCGGGGCAGTGCTGCGCATCAGCGATCGCAGGACCCGTCTTGACCTTGCACTTTTCACGGTCGAAACTGGCCAATTCGTTGCTGCCTGCAAGCGCCGTCCAGACGATGCCGTTGGTGTCAACATCGATGCCGCGCGGGCCGAAGCTGTTCTTACCGGGTGCGTTGGGGTTATTGTAGGGAGGTTCGTAGATTTCGGCCGCGCAGGTCTTTCGATCCACGCGCACGATCTTGCCGGGCACGCCGGGAACCGCTTCCCAGCCGCTGTGATCCTTCGGATTGGCCGCCACTCCGTAGGAGCCCATAACGGAGACCTTCTGGTCGACGTCCGGATCGTATTTGCCGTTGCCGTTAATGTCAAAATACATGCCGCACCAGCCCTGAGCCTTTTCGACGTTGCCGCCGGTCGAATCCAGAACGTTCAGGTCCAGAAATCCGAGTGTTCCTGTGCGGGCGCCGCTCGAGTAAATGACATCGTCATCGCCGAGTTGGATGTGATGGCTGTCATAGCAAGTATCGATGAAGGTAATCTTTCGCGTCTTGGGATCGTAATACTCGATTTGCCGCCAGCCCCTGGGGATAGGGAACATTGTCGCGGACGGATGCCCGGCTGTGCAAAAAGCTGGCTGGTGTTCGGGTTTGCGGAAGCGGGCTGCAATCCACACACGGCCCTTGGTGTCGATCGACAGGCTGCCTGGTGTGGCCGGATCGTACCAATAGAGGGTATCGCCCCAGTACGGCGACGGTTCGGGCATGCTCTGCGCCTTCCC
Organism: Candidatus Acidiferrales bacterium; assembly: GCA_050014735.1. Classification (GTDB taxonomy): domain Bacteria; phylum Acidobacteriota; class Terriglobia; order Acidiferrales; family UBA7541; genus Palsa-360. The sequence goes on from JBEKCU010000013.1 coordinate 17,231, forward strand.
AGGAGGGACACCGTCCTCAAGTACACCCAATCGTTGGCGCGAGGCCGTATGCTCCATCGGATCCAGAATCAGAAAGTCGTCATTGGCCCAGTCAATTCCGTAGATCGGGCCGTTCGCATTAAAGGTCGGATGGCGTTTGTCAGTACTGAGTTCATCGTGTGTAAACGATGCTTCAGCTCCCCACTCCCATGAGGTAAGAACGATATTGCGCTCCATCCCCGTCGGGCGCTCTGGTGCTGGAGGAAGCTCTCCCTTGCTAATGCGGTCTGACCAGTCGGCCAACATGCCAAGCCCGCGAGGCCGGCCGTAATTCTCGACTGAAGCCGACATGCCCGCTCCATCCTGCCCGACCTTGGTGCGATGGTCCCAGGCTGCGACGGAATTGGGGAAAGATCCTAGCTGTGGCTCGATCTCGCGGGTAGCCTTGTCGCCAATCTGGTGGCACGTCTCGCACCCGGCTTTCATCTGCCATACCCAGTTGGACTGGGTCAGCATTTTAGGATTGATCCCATTGCCCTGCGGGCCGGTTCCGGGGAATTCGCTGGCCGGCGGTATTTGCGCCAGCGAATACCAATAATCGGCAGGATAATACTGCGCCGCTGCTCGCTCATTGGGAGCGGGCAATGCTTTCAAAGCCAGGTTCGTGCCCGGGGTTGCGACGACGGTCGGTGAGTCAACCAGCCCGTACCCTCGCACCCAGACCTTGTATCTGGCCTTCGGCAATTGAGGCAAAAGATAACGACCCTGATCGTCCGTGACCACGATCTTTCGAAACTTCGTTGACAGGTCCGTGGTTTCCGCGATGACCCATACGCCGGCCTCAGGACCTTTTGTGCTGGTCACTACGCCGCCGATATCGTCTGGATCGATTTTCACCTGGTTGGCGTCCGCCTGCGCATCCGAAGGCTTTCCGGCAGGCGCAGCCTGGATGCGGACGATCACTGTGAAGAGAACCAAGGCAAAAATGAATCCGGTTACTAAAGTGAGCTTCAACGATGCTGCTTTCAATTTCGTCATCATTTTCTCCTTTCACCGATTCTGAATACTGGCCATGCAAAAAACTACCCGATCACCGATGCTCATCGTCGCAATTCGATCGATCCCTAGAACGCGTACTTCAACGCAAACTGGATCAGACGCGGATTCACCGATGTGCTGGTGATGGCTCCGAAGTTCCCTGCCGCCACATTCGTTACTGGCGTGTTGAACTGCGCGTGATTGAAAGTGTTGAAAAACTCCGTTCGGAATTGGAGCGTGGCGCCTTCCCGTATGCCTCCGACGGTGGTTGTCTTAACTAAGGACATATCCCAGTTGAACTGTCCGGGGCCAAGAATAACCCCGATTGGGGAGTTGCCGTATCCCGTCGATCCGTCGCTTCCGATTGCAGGCTCGGTGCACTTAGCATTAAACGTGGCTGGATTGAACCAACCCGAGCCGCCGTTCAAGCCACCTAAGCGTTGTTTATCCGAACCGGAGCTTGCGGCGCTATACGCCGATCCACCAGCGCAAAATTCAGCCGTGGCAGTCTCCAGGCTTCCGGGACCAAAACCGTAGACACTCCCCCCTCTGCTATCGCTGACGGTCAGCGGGACGCCATCCTGAATAATCGTCACACCGGACAGGGCCCAACCGCTCAACAGCTTGCCCTTCATTCCGTCTGCGTGGCCGAAAGGCAGGTCCCAGCTATAGTTAATGGCCAGGCGCTGCGGGTGGTAGAGAGGATTGGGTCCATACTGTAATCCGTGCTGGTTGGGATCATTGATCTGCATGGTGCCGGTGGCCAGGGATTTACTCCACGTATATGCCGCCTGAAGCGTTAAACCATGTGCGAGCCTCTTCCGTACTGTCGCTTGGAGACTATTGAACTTATCGTCTCCGTCAGTCGAGCCACTGATTAATCCACCCGGTGCGAAGCCGAGGTAAGGCACACGGAGAGAGGCGTTGGCAGCAGTGTTGCAACCTACAAGGGTTGTAAGGTTGCAATTTGGGATAAGGCCTGCAGTGATGCCTGGGGCATTGAGTGCGTTCGTGCCTAGGGGGTTGCCCACGAGTTGTGCCTCATTGATTTCTTGATTGCCAACCGGCTGATGAATTCCATGCGATCCCACATACCCGAGTTCCAACAACCATGTGGGCAGGAACTCATACTGGACGGTTAGGTTCCATTCATCCACGAGCGGCGTGAGGTAATGCTCTTGTTGGACGTATTGGGCCAAGTTGGAACTCGCTCCGGTCTGGAAGTTCACCCAGCGATCCTGCCAAGCCAGTGTTGTCGGCGGAACCGGCTGAGCGAAGGTCGAGAAATAATTTGCAGCTCCGCTTCGTCCGATCAAGACATCGTTAGGCTGGCCGACAAAGTAGGTCGTTGCATACTGGCCAGGGTTTACCCGTTCGTAGAAGTAGCCGAAACCGCCGCGTATGACGAGCCGACCGCTCGATGCCGGTTGCCACGCAAATCCGACGCGTGGAGCGAAGTCGTGAAGTGGAACTCCATTTTGTGTTCCAAACTTGAGATTGTTAATCGTAAGCCCGCCCACAGGGGGCACTGGGTTTGCCGAAGGAACGTAGTTGGATGGCAGCACAAACCCAGCGAGAGTGCCGGGGGTACAGCCCGTTAATAATTGGGCGGCGGTACAAGTTGGGGAATTGCCCGGTATCGGCACAGTATTGACCAGGCTGGGCCAGACGTTGCCAAGTTCTCCAGTCCTGGATGAAACTATCCCATCGAAGTCCCAACGCAGTCCTAAGTTCATCGTGAATCTTGGATTGACTTTAATGTCATCCTGCACAAATGCTGCGAAATCAGTTTGCAAAAAATCGGCAAAGGCTGGGCCCTTTGGGCCTCCGATGGCGGCGTATGTTCCTGAGTTAGAGATATTACTGCTGGAACTCCCATTTGTGCCCGGGAATACGTTTGCCGGGCTGCAGCCGGCTTGAGCTTGTGTCGGCGAGCAACCGGGCAAACCCAGCAGAAAGTCCTGGAAGGTTTGGAAGGTCAAAGCTGCGATCGAGTCTCCGGGATTGCCAGCGTTTACTTGATCACGCTCGCCTTCGGCGCCAAACCGAATCGTATGCTTCCCACGGCTCCAGGACACTTGATCGGCGTAGACCTCTGCTGTTGAATTCTTAAATATGCCTCCGGTAACGAAATTCGTACCGATGGTAAAGCCATTTTGGCTGATGATCATTTGGTCGAGGTTGTTGATTGCCGGAGTTATTGTCGCAATGCCGACCTGCGAATCCGTAAATGGAAGATTAGGATACAGATGCGCTATGGTGCGCTGGAACGAGATCCGCGCTTCGTTTACAACATTGTTGTTCAGGATCGAAGTTAGTTTCGCCATACCGGTCTGCTCGTAATATCGCGTGCTTCCGGCAGTGTCGGGCAGACATGTACTGAGAGCCGATCCCACTACCGCAGTAGGAGAACAACCGAAAGGAACTTGTGTCGGATCCTCGTCATAGAACCATTTGCCCGATAGGGTATGCTTACTATTGATAACGTAATCCACATTTTGCAGGGCCTGATGATCCGAATAAGTAGCGGGAATGCTGAATGTCGTGGGTACGTATTTCCCGCTGCCGGAACTGGGAATGTAATAGCTGCCATCGGGGTTTTTGAGTTGGAGGACATTGAGCGCTACCTGATTGATGTTTGACCCATTACAAAGTACCTGGACACCCCCAGTTGCTCCATAGCCGGGGAAGGTTCCAGACGTCCCGGACGGACAAAAAGTCGCACCCAGCGCAGCCTGGAAAGCTGCGGTGGTCCGATCCCCCGCCGGAATCGGAGGTAACGTGGGAGCGGAAAACCCCTGAGCGGCAACTCCGTTTTTCTGCCCAGTCTCCTGGTAAGAAGAGAAGAAGAAAAGCTTGTCCTTCTTTATCGGTCCGCCGATGACTCCGCCATACTGGTTCTGGTTCAAGATCTGCCGCGAGTTATTTGGAACGCCACTGACTGGAAGGGACTGATTGCGGAAAAAGTCGTTGGCATTCAGAACCGTATTCCGGAAGAACTCAAAGGCAGTCCCGTGGAACTCATTCGTGCCCGTCTTGGTAACCACATTCACATTGGCGCCCGGCTTGCGCCCGTAGCCCGCATCGAACAGAGAGGTCTGAATCTTGAATTCCTGAATCGCATCTGGATTTACAATTGGAATCCCCGCATTGAAGCCACCATCGGCGCTACTCCCACCCGAAGAAGGATCATCCGCTGAAACCCCATCCATTTGGTAGTTGTTCTGGGACGTGGAACCACCGTTCACGGCGATATCCTGCGAGCCCTTTCCAAGGTTGGCAGCGTCGTAGACGCCGGCGTTCGATCCCGCGGACAGGCCCAACAGGTTCGTGTAGTTGCGGCCAGTCAGCGGAAGGTCAGCGATGGTTTTGCCGCCCATGACCGTGCCAACTGCGGCGCTGGTCGTCTGAACCGTCTCTTCTGCTTCACCCTGCACTGTAATTTCCTGCGTTTGAGCACCCACCGCCAGGTGGCCATCCAAAACATCGGTTTCCGTCACATTGACCGTTACGGAAGGGATGGACTGCGTATTGAAACCCGTCGCTTCAAATTGAACTCGGTAAGTGCCCGGAGGCAGCAAGTTAATCCTGTATGTACCGTCTGCACCAGTCGTCACGGTTCGCTCCTGGCCAGTGCCAGTATTCGTTGCCGTAACTTTCACATTTGCAACCACCGCCCCGGTTGGATCGGTCACGGTGCCCGTCAACGCACCAGTCGCACCCGTCTGTGCCATGAGAGACGGAACCAGCACAACAAACAGTGAGAGCAGAACCAACCACGTGCACCTTCGATCCTTATTCCTGACCATTTCCCACCCCTCTTGGTTTTGGATTCTTGCGTGTCCCCTGCAACCTGCCCAACAGATTCCCTACACTTGCGAAGCTGCTAAGTCAGCAAACTACGACCTCGCCACATCAACGACGGTTGAGCTTGCCACCGTCCCCTAGATAGTCTCCCTGAAATATCGGACTAATCCATCGTGCTCCGGCATGGACAATACATCTAAAAATTGCAAGTAGAACGACGTTTAATAAATCTTGCCCAATGGCCCCTCGTTTACGGGGTAATGTATATGAACGAGATAGATATGCAATAGAAGAATTCAAATTTGGCGAATTTGTAATCCATATAACGCACGGTTTTTGACTCGGAGGACTGCACTAATTTTCCGCGATTTCGGCCGACCGATGCACCCTGGAAGCGTCCACGACCGATGGACGTTGATTTTTGCATCGGCAAGTGCCTACAATCACGCCACGAGTTAAGGAACCCCATGGACATTCCAAAGCTTACCCGCCGCAGCCTGTTGGCGAACGCCAGTCTCCTTGCTGGCGCAGCGATTGCATTCGAATCTGGCCAGCCCGACGCCGCAGCGGCCGAACCATATCCCCGAGATTTGTCATCGGACGATATCGAGCGCTGGATGGCCGATCTTTCGAATTGGGGAAAGTGGGGCGCCGATGACCAGGCAGGAACGATCAACTTGATTACACCGGCAAACCGCCGGGCCGCTGCCGCTCTGGTACATGACGGCGTTTGCGTGTCCATGTCGCTAAACGCCGATCTGCCGAAAGACGGGCCGACCAGCGGGCCGCTGCCCGGAACACCGCTGCCACCGGGCTCGACACCACCCCCAGGGGGTCGAACCACGTGGACGCTGACTTCCCGGCCGCCAGGACCCGATCCCTTGCCGCGTCCCGCCTACGTGACCGACACGATCGCTGTCGCCTATCACGGCAACAACTCCACTCATCTCGACGCACTAAGCCACATCTATTACAAGGGACAGATCTACAACGGGTTTCCCCAATCTAGCTTCACCGATCGCGGCGCTCAAAAGAACGACGTCATGGCATTTAAGGACGGAGTGCTCACTCGTGGCGTGCTGTTCGATATCGCCAGGCTCAAAGACGTTCCGTACCTGGGCGACGACGAGCCTATCTACCCGGAAGATCTCGAAGCTTGGGAAAAGAAGGCAGGCTTTCGCCTCCGGAGCGGAGATGCCATGATCGTTCGCACCGGCCGCTGGTTGCGAGTGAAAGAAAAGGGGCCTCTAGATTTGAACGTGCTGGCTCCGGGGTTGTACGCTTCCTGCGCCAAGTGGATGCGCGAGCGGGGCGTGGCCATTCTGGGCAGTGATGTGGTGCAGGACGTGAGGCCGTCGCGCGTCGAAGGCGTGAATCAACCGATTCATCTGTTAGCGTTACGCACCATGGGAACGCCGCTGATCGATAACTGTGACCTCGAGGCTCTCGGTGAGGCTGCGGCACAGAGAAAACGATGGACGTTTCTGCTGACGGTGAACCCCCTGCGCGTCCCAGGCGCAACCGGCGGACCGGTAAATCCGATTGCTGTGTTTTAACTTGGACTCAGGCCCCTCTTGGAATGTGTGAGTGGAATTCGTTGGGTCTCGGAACTGTGCGCTCTATTCGATACCGTGTTAGAAGCAACGAACGTGGAGGGTGAAATGAGCGCGCGGATATTGCCGGGAAACCGCATGGCATGGAAGTCGATGCCGAAGACAACCTTTGGGTCTGCGACCAGTTCGGCGACACGGTGATGAAATTCAGCCCCGGTGGAAGGCTGTTGCTGACCCTAGGACTAAAGGGGCAGCGCGGCGACTGGAACGAAGCCAAAGGCCAAAGGCTCCTTTGGCAACCACTGACACTTGCCTTCGGTGCGAATGGCGATATCTATATTGGCATGGGCCACGCGAACGAAAATCCCAACGACGGCGCGGCGCGCGTGCTGCATTTGGATAAGGACGGGAAATTCCTCAACCAATGGCTGGGCAACAACGCCGGACCCGGGAAATTCAGCATGGTCCATGGGATGACGATTAATCCCAACAACGGAAATGTTTATGTCGCCGATCGCGAGGAATATCGCATCGTCGTCTATGAGGGAAATGGAAAATTCATTAAGAACATTCAGACGCCGAACCTGATCTGCGAATTCCTGGTGGACCGGGACAAGCAGGTGTGGATGTCGACCGGCATGGATGGCCAGATTGTGAAAGCTGACTGGGATGCCAATGTCCTCGGCGCGGCGGGCGAGGGACCGGGAAAAGGACCCGGCCAGTTCGGGGAAGCCAGCTACATGGTTAAGGATATTTACGGGAACATATTTGTTGGCGACACTACAACGACCAGGGTAACGGAACTGATTGCGCCAAAACAGTAAGTGCGGTTTCAGTAGAACAGGCTTCAGCCTGTTCTACTGAAAGCTAAATAGTGCACGGTCAGACTTTTTGCAGTATATTTCACGCAACAAATTCGGGGTGACCGTCCATGCAATCAAGAGAATCTGACAACCATCCGAACCGAAGGAATTTCCTGCAGTTCGCGGCTGCGACCGTTCTCAGCTTGAGTCTATCCCGCGCGGCTGAAACTGTCGATGCCGCAACTCCGGCAGCTAAACCGTTTTGGGGAGTATTTCCAATTGGGCAGAGTCCGTTCACGCCTGATGACAAGCTGGACCTGGATAGTCTGGCGGCCGAGGTCAAATTCTGCAATCGGGGTGGCGTCGCCGGTTTTGCGTGGCCGCAGATTGCCAGTTCGTGGTCGACGCTTTCGGAGAAGGAGCGTCTCGACGGCGTCGAAGCGATTCTTGCCGCGGGCAAGGGCGGAAAGACCTCGCTGGTGATCGGCGTTCAGTCGCAGGGCTCCGATCTCGCGGCGTCGATTCGCTACGCCAGACACGCGGCTAAAAATGGCGCGGACGCTATCATTTCGCTGCCGCCGGAAAAGGCCAGTGGCGATGCCGCCATGGAGTACTACAAAGCGATTGGCGCAGCGACGGAACTTCCACTGATCGTGCAGACGATCGGAGAGATGAGCGTGGACCTGATCGTGGCTATGTCCCAGCAAATTCCCACCATGAAGTGCGTGAAGGATGAAGTAGGCATTCCACTCGTGCGAGTCGGTCAGATTCGGGAACGCACTAACAACCGGCTTGCCGTCTTTTCTGGCAACGGTGTGCGCACCATGCTGGACGAAATGCGGCTCGGATTTTCCGGGCACTGCCCCACCACCGGACTGGCCGATCTTTACCAATCCACGTTCGATCTTTGGCATGCCGGAAAGCAAAAAGAAGCTTTCGATATGTTCGGCAGGATCCAGGCATTCAATAGTATCCAAAACGCCGACCGTTATGTCCTCGAGGCGCGCGGAATCTTCAAGGAAAATACTGGATCGCGCAGGATGCCGGGGATGGGCAACGGGCGAGAAATTGCTCCACTCGACGACGCTCAAAAAAAGGTCATTCGCGAGGCGCTTGACGCATACCTCAAGCCTTATCTGCGTGCGTAAACGGAGAGGCAAGGCGTATTTCTCAGCAATGGCGTTGGCTATCCTGGTTGTTTTGACCACTCCCGACGCGGGCGCCGCCACGCAAGAGGCGGGTTCAGATACATCCGCGATTTCAGTCACAGCTCAATATGAACGCACGTGCGCGCTATGCCATGGCAGCGACGCGGAGGGCACAGACCGCGCTCCGGCGCTGGCCAATAGCCGCAGGCTTCGGGGTCGTGACGAGACCGAGATTGAAAATGTGATTACGAATGGCCGAGGCGGCATGCCTGCTTTTCCACTGCCGCAGATTCAGCTTCAAGCGATGGCGCACTTTATCCGATCCTTGAACACAACTGCTTTCGAGATGCAGCCGGCCGGGGACAAATTGACCGGTGAACAGTACTTCTTTGGCAGCGGCGGTTGCGCCAGGTGCCACACCGCTCTAGGACGCGGAGGCGCAAATGGCCCCGACCTTTCGCAGGTTGGCCGCCAACTCACGCTGGCTGAACTCGATGCCTCGCTTGAAAAACCTGGTAAACGAAACGTGCCCGGATACAAAGTCGCGAAGGTCCACCTTCGAGACGGCAGCTCACTGCGCGGATTCGCGCGCAACCGCGGAACGCACGATCTGCAATTGCAGACGTTCGACGGCCGCCTCCATCTACTGCGTGATGACGAATATACGGCGGTTTCGGAAGAGGCTTCGTCCTACATGCCGGCATTTCGCGGTACTCCGCAAGAGCGGCGTGATTTGATGGCATTTCTCAGCAGCATGGGCGGCATCCCCGTTGGGCCCGTGTTAGCCGACAATCAGAGTGGGACCCAAAGTAACGTCGAAGCGATTCTCGCACTCGCCCCGGGAGACTGGTCCACCTACTCTGGCAGCTATAGCGGGAACCGCCACAGTGCGCTCACGCAAATCAATACTGGAAACGTCGGCCTCGTGCGGTTGGAGTGGAGCTATTCACTCCCTTACTTCGGCTTGGAAACCACGCCGCTCGTGATGGATGGCGTGATGTACGTCACGGGACCGAACCAGGTATTTGCGCTCGACGGGCGCAGCGGCCGCGAGATTTGGCGATACTCGCGGCCGCGAACCGAAGGTGGAACAATTTCCGGCGACGCCGCAAAAGGTGCGAACCGGGGTGTCGCCATGCTCGGTGACCGCATATTCTTTATTACCGATAATGCACATCTGATCTGTCTGCACCGCTTAACTGGCGCGCTGTTATGGGACGTTCTCATGCCTGAGCAACCGGTTGAACACTATGGGGGCACGTCCGCGCCGTTGGTCGTTGGCGATCTCGTGATCGCTGGTGTATCGGGCGGCGATGAAGGCATCCGTGGATTCGTGGCTGCCTACAGAGCGTCGACTGGCGAACAAGCCTGGCAGTTCTGGACCGTTCCGCAGCCAGGTGAACCTGGCTCCGAAACGTGGCGTGGAAATGGCAACCCACTTGGCGGTTCAACATGGTTGACTGGGAGTTATGACGCCGAAACTGGGGTCCTATACTGGACGACCGGCAATCCATACCCTGACACCGATGGTGACAACCGCAGCGGCGACAACTTATACACCGACTCCGATCTGGCGCTCGATGCCAAGACCGGCAAACTGCTTTGGTATTTTCAATTCACGCCGCACGACCTTCATGACTGGGACGCCAATCAGCCTCTTGTTCTAGTTGATGCGCCCTTTCAGGGGCGCCAGCGCAAGCTTCTGTTGCATGCCAACCGGAACGGATTCTTTTATATTTTGGACCGGACCGACGGAAAACTGTTGCAAACCACGCCTCTGGTCGAGAAACTGACCTGGGCCAGCAGCATCGGTGAAAATGGCCGTCCGAAACTCTTGCCCGCGAATGAAACCACCGAATTCGGAGTGAAGACTTGTCCTGCTGTGCGCGGCGCGACGAACTGGTATTCGACGGCCTACAATCCCAGCACAAATTTCTACTATGTGATGACCGTGGAAGACTGTACCCTCTACCGCAAGGCGCATGACGGCGGATACGCGCGCGTCAACGATCCCGCCGATCCCGGAAAAAAGATTCTGCGCGCGATTGACATCGAAACGGGGAAAATCGCGTGGGAGTTGCAATTCATTGGCCCGGTGGAGGCGAATTATTCCGGTGTACTCTCAACCGCGGGAGGACTGATTTTTGTTGGCGAAACCAGCGGGGGATTCGCCGCTGTTGACGCAAGCACAGGAAAGTACCTGTGGCATTTTGAGGCCAACCAGCCATGGAAAGCTTCGCCGATGACGTACGTTGCTGCCGGCCGCCAGTACGTTGCTATCGCGTCGGGCGCCAATATCCTGTCGTTTGCATTACCTGAGACGCAGTCTGTGAAATGACGAGCAGTCCAAAAGGAGAAGCCATGCCCTACCGGAAATTCTCGCGTCGAAATTTTCTGCGTGACTCGACAGTGGGCGTCGCGGCCGGGTCCGCTTTAGCGGCAGCAGCATTGGTCGATCCCGGAGGAGCGGCGGCGCGCATCGCGGACGTAAAGCCGGCGGATTTGCCCGACTTCACGATTAAAGAAGTGAAAGTCTATGTCACGGATATGACGAATATCCATAAGCTCAACAGCACGGAAACCGGCGAGATCGTCTCGATCGTGACGCACGACGGCGTCGAGGGCAATTATGCGCTTGGCAATCGCAATCGCACGGAACACTGGCTGGATTGGGCAAAACCCAACCTCACCGGGAGAAGTGTGCTGGAATTGATTCCGACTCTCACCGCAACTTCGGGCATGAAAAGCGCGGGCGGATTCGGGGTCCCGCGTGTAAGGCCCGCGGCAGGCATCGGACCCGGCGGGGCTTTGAAGCCGCCTCCGACCTCGCCGAGCGCGGGATCTTCCTTCGACATTCAAACGCGCGGAGGCGGCGCCTGGCCGGACCCTTACACTTCAGCGGCTGAAATTTGCTGCTGGGATATTTTGGGCAAAGCCGTGAACCAGCCGATTTACAAAGTTTTGGGCGGCGGCACGAAAGATCGTTTGATGGCCTATGCGAGTTCACAACATCTCGCCGCTGTCGAAGATTACGTGGCGGATGTTACAAAGGCCAAGGACCTCGGCTATAAAGGATACAAAATCCATCCGGGACGCGGGCAGCATACGAAAGGTCCGGTGATCCCGGCGTACGTCGGACACATGGAGGAAATAAAGGAAGTTCGCAAAGCGGTGGGCGACGAATTTGTCCTGATGCACGATCCAGTTCAGCAGTACAATCGCCACGAAGCGATGACCGTTGGACGCCTGCTCGACGAGCTCAACTACGCGTGGTTCGAAGATCCTGTTCGGACGATCGACACAGAGGGGCTGGTGGAGTTATGCGCGGCGCTCGACACGCCGATTCACGTTGGCGAGTTCCTATACTCGATTGCGGATTTCGCGGAATATATCAAACGGGGCGCGATGGACGTGGTGCGCCTGATCGCGGACAATGTCGGCGGTATGAGCGGCTCGATGAGAGTGGGGCTGCTGGCGGACGCGTTCGGAATGGAATGCACGCCGCACAATTGGGGGAATGTGATCGACCTCGCCGTCCACTTTCACCAGGAATTGGCGCTGCCGAACGCTTATTGGTTTGAAATGCCATTTCCGGCCGAGTATGCCGACCGTCCTTACCACAAAGATAAATTCCGAATCGACACGGACGGCTACGTGTTGGCACCCACCAAGCCCGGCCTGGGTTATCCGATCGATCACGACGTTCTGGACAAGATGATTACGCGGATCGATCGATAGTTATGGACGCAAAGTGAGTGGCACAGGGTTCAGCCTGTGTGGGGTTGGATTCTCGCGCTGACCAAAACCACACAGGTTGAACCCTGTGCCACTTAAACCGCGTTCCACAGTTCTCAACTCGCAATCGAGAAACTAACTTCGACCCTCAAATCGATGGGAGTCGGTTCGCCATCGAGAACTGTGGGTTCGTACTTCCTCTTGGATACCGCTTCCATCGCGGCGGGGACAAGCAACGGATGTCCGCTGATCGCGCGCATTCCCGTGACGTTGCCGTGTTCGTCGATGATCGCTTCAATCACCACCATGCCGGAAATATGAGATTGCTTCGCAAGGACCGGATACCTGGGTTCTGGGCCGAAGATAAGTTTCGGCGGCTTCACGTCGCCCCCTACCATGACAGGCTTCTTCGGCCCCAGCGTAACGACCGGCGCGGCAGGCGCCGGAACGTTCTTCAGCGTCCCACCAAGAACCCCTCCCAACACGCCTCCCAGTTCCCCACCCGGAATCCCTCCAGGCACTCCTCCTGGAACGATTGACTCTTCGGGAAGCGATGCTTCACCGGGCGTTGTTACGACTTTTTGAGGAATGAAGGTCGGCGCGGTCAGTTTCCCGGCCACAAACGCGCGCGTGGGCACACTGCGGACGACTCGCGGTGCGGACGTCGTCAACGGCGGAGGAGGAGGAGCCGCCGGAGGAGTCACCGGAGGAGCCAGGAACGTTAGGTTGAATCTGTGAACGTCAAGCCCGGCGGTGAAAAAAAGCGGAAGCATCATCAGCACCGCCAGGATCGCGACATGAACAGTCAGCGATACCACCCAATCCAATGGGCTGCGCCGCTGGTGCGTCGAGGAATCTTCAAGCATGGCTTCGGCAAACACTTCGTGCAGTGGCTCCATCTTGGGCGAAGGCAACACTACATGCGATCGCACCGAGCCGGAAGGTTGTGCCTCATCGAGGATGAGAAAGTGTTGGTTTGTCACGGCGTCACCTCCGCTTGTTACGGTCCCCCAAAAGTGGTTGCTTCAATTGCCTCCAAAAGCGCTTTTAGGATATAGGTCGGGAGAACCAACGACGATGACGCACGTCACTTTAGCATGTGACGGCAGTCACAATTCCGATCTGGAACTAGCGTGTTAGCTCCGAAGTGGGGTGATTGTGGAACGAATTTTCAGGACGCGCGGGCCAGGTCTTTGATCTGACGCGCGAGTTTTTCGACTTCCTCCGCTTTCTTTACGAGCGAAAGCGAGAGTACGTCCGTCTGTTCCGTTTTATCTGCTTCCTCTTTCAAGTCCTTGGCCAACTGGAGCAACCGATCGGCGTCTCGCCTTAGATTCTTCTGGTTCTCCTTGAGCTGATCCTTAGGATCCGGAGGGGGCAAGGAGGGAGTTTCATCGGCTGGCCTGCCAGAATTGTTGGCGTCGGGAATCTGTGGATAATTAGCAGGTGGCCCCCGCCGCTGGGGTTTTGCAAACAGCGACTTCGCCATGGGCAGCGCGATAACCAGGCTGGGCAGAACACTTGAAATGAAAAGTCTCCGTCCGGTTTTCATTGGACCCTCCTGAACTGGTGCATCCAATTCATATCCCGCAAATCC
>JBEKCU010000014.1:0-30330 GCA_050014735.1 Candidatus Acidiferrales bacterium
GTTTGTGGATACGCAGCCAGTAGCGTGTATCCCCACTTCTCGAACGGCTTGGCGAGTACGGTCCATTCCGAAGCTTCGGAACGATCCAGCCGTCTGTGTATTTCGTCATCGGTCAGATGAGGCGGTTTGAAAATGACCTTTCCGTTGGCATAAAGGAGAGCGACAAAGCCATGATCCAATATTTTGACGTTGCTGATTTGTTCGCCAAGATCGCCCACTGCGGTTAAGGGGAAGCCCACGTACCAGATCCCGATCGTCTGTTTCGCCGCGTTCCGCATCGGTTCGTAGCCGGTCATGTAAGGCTTTCCTAGAATGTCCACGACGCCATAGAAGGGTTGTCCGTTCTGGATCGCCGCGTATGCTCGCCCTGCGGGATCCAGGACAGTTCCGATGGCTCGAGAACCATCCGGCTTGAGAACATTGGTCGAGACGCGAACGAATTGCTCTCCTTTTTTGACAAATAGGGTCGCGGTGCATCCTGTGAGCCGCTTTAGACTATCGACCAGAGCAACATTCCCGATTTGCGAGGACTGTCCCAATCGGAGATCGGGAACCGACTGTCCCTCAAGAGTGGTCGCCCTATTGATGTCCGGCACCCCGATCCGCTCCCCTTCCTGCAGCAGGACGTTCATGGCGGACCGAACGGACTGGGAACTGAGATTGTCCGCCATCCGCAGGACGGTCAATATTGCTTCAACCTGATCTTTCGCCGCTTGGTCGGCCCGAGCTCGCACTTCAACTTTAAGAGCACGCGTCATGATCCAGCCGAGCACGGAAATTCCAAGGAATACGACGACTACGGTCCGGAGCATGAACTTGACGGAGAGTTTTCCCATAGCCCTACTCCTCAATGAACCCTGAACGAGCACTTCCGAACTTTGGACACGTTGCGATCATCCAGGCCCACGGTCCGAGACCGACTCAATTCGTATCCATCGGCGAAATCAAAGCTATCTCCTTCCGATGCGAGGAGAGCTTCTCCTGGCGAGGAAACCTTGTCCGGAAGGCAGTCCGGCATGGGGAGGTCAAACGGACCGACTGGGAATGTATTGGGGCGTGTAACCAGCACGGACTCCTGACTCCATTCACTTCGGGTGCATTTCAATGGAACTTTAGGTGTTTTCGGGAGAAAAAACGCCAGAAGGAGATGTGAATCGCGCCGAGATTGTTCGTGCGTTCCTCCGCTTCATCATCCGCTCGCACTTTCATTTAACTATTCAGTTTTCCCGTCGGTTCTCGTCGCTGACCTTGCATTAGGTCTTTGTTTGTCCGCCACGGAATGCTGTATATACGGCAAGTCACGCACAGCCCGCCTATCCGGCGAGTCTCGACGACTAGGTCAGGTTTCTGCAAATCAGACTGGCAATTCTGCAAGCAATTGGATAGGATACGCGCTATAAGGCAACGCGGAAGATTCGGGGTGTATTTATACGAACGCTAAAAGTTGGAACATCCAGGGGGTAATTCTGCATTCCCTGTTGGGTGTCAGGAAACTTTGGGAAAGTGCTTGGTCATCAAGTTTTCACGCCTCGCTTGTTCCGAATTGATCCGGTTTCCGGCTTTATATACATATTCCCAGAGACCGCTTGGACGAGTGCGTACAGCGCGGGAAGTGTAGCGCTGTTGTTCGGAATCGTAAGGGTAAACTGAAAGAAGTGATTCGGTATTCGGGTTTTCGGCGAGCAGAGCTTGTTTCTCTAGGTTCCGACCATGGAGGCTGCCCGGTTCCGCCAAGCAATATCCATAAGGAGAGGGGAAAAATATAATGCGAACAAATTGGACGAGACGATCAATGGCGGTACTTTTGCTATTGTGTAGTCTTTTGGTGGTTTTCGCAATTGTCAGAACCGAAGCTCAGCCACGGAGTTCCCTGGCTGCTCAGGCTGGCATGAGCGGTGTGACGGTAGGCGCCGCCGACATCGGGGGCGTCGTGACTAGCTCGAAAGGACCCGAAGCCGGAGTCTGGGTCATCGCCGAGGCTGTAAACTCGGCGTCAAAGTATGGCAAGATCGTCGTCACCGACGATCAAGGCCGGTATCTGGTCCCCGATCTTCCCAAGGGAAGTTACAAGCTTTGGGTACGCGGGTACGGTCTGGTCGATTCCACACCTGTGGATGGAATGACAGGGCAGACAGTGGCATTGACGGGTGTGATCGCTCCCGATCCCCGCGCTGCGGCCCAGGTTTATCCCGCCGCGTACTGGGCTGCTCTAATGAAGATTCCAACGATGGATCAGTTTCCCATGTCAATTCCGAAAGCCCCGCCCCTGCCCGGCGCTCCGGACCCCATCAAAGTGACGCACGCCAACAATCGGGCGGGCGATCCTCCTCCTCCGGACGTTTTTAAAAATCAAGGCGAGTGGCTGTCCGACTTCAAGGGCTGCTGGACTTGCCACGACATGGGTTCAAAAGCGACTCGCGAACTGCCGCCCAACCTGGGCAAGTTCTCGTCGAGCTCTGCTGCCTGGCAGCGGTTTATTTCATCCGGTCAAGTCGGACGGGGAATGATGAATACTATCGACCACATGGGGCGAGAGCGCACTCTGGCGATGTATGCCGACTGGGGCGATCGAATTGCCGCCGGCGCGCTGCCGCCGGTTCCTCCGCGACCCGAGGGAGTCGAACGCAACGTCGTGATCACGATGTGGAATTGGGGCGTCCCGACATCATTTATGCACGCCATGATCAGCACCGACCGACGCAATCCCACCGTGAATGCCAATGGCCCGGTCTTCGGTTCCGACTGGGATGGAAACTGCGGCAAGAAGTTCGAAGACGCGATGACTTGCTTGTCTGTTCTCGACCCGAAGTCTAACGAAACCTATAACGTACCGGTCCCATTGCCGAACGAGGCCGAGCGCAAGAAAATGGTTTCCCATTCACCGCAGAGCCAACTCGAGCCCTCTCCGTACTGGGGCGATCAGTTGGTTTGGAATGACCCTGTCAATCCCGGCCCAATCACGATGGATGCCAAGGGCCGCGTTTGGTTCAACGTCGAAACCCGATCCGACAATGCCGCTTACTGCAAGGCAGGATCGAACAATAAGTTCGCCAAGGCTGCCCCTCACGAAGAAGGCGGCAAGGGCGTCGACATGTACGATCCCAAAACCGGCAAGTTCAGTTTCATCGATCTTTGTTTCGAATCGACCCGCATCATGTTCTCCGGCGACAAAGACGATACGCTGTATTTCAGCGTTCAACGCGACGGCGGAATCGGCTGGCTGAACACCAAGCTGTGGGAACAGACGCACGACGCCGAGAAGTCCCAGGGTTGGTGCGCACCGGATTCGCGAATCCCGAAGCCCGGTGCCTACGGCATTGCTTACAATACCGTGGACGACACGGTCTGGTATTCCGATCTGCAAATCATGCCCGGACGACTGATCCGCATCGACCGCGGCAAGAATCCACCGGCCACATGCAATACGCAAGTCTACGAAGCGCCCTATAATCCTAAAACGGGAGAGGGCGGCAACCATACCCGCGGCATTGACATCGATTCGAATGGTGTCGTCTGGACGCCGCTGCAAGGTGAGGGCATCCTGGCCAGTCTTGACTTGCGCAAGTGCAAGTCGGCGCCAACCGGTGCGGATGCAATCTCCGGCCATGCGTGTCCAGAGGCTTGGAGCCTGACCCCAATACCGGGTCCCCACTTCCTGAACGAACCACGGGTGCTGTCGGACAACACCTATTACATGTTCATCGACAAGTACAACGCTCTCGGTCTTGGCAACAACGTCGTGATCGTGGACGGCGCCAACTCCGATTCTCTAATCGCTTACAAACAGGACACGAAGCAATGGGTGAGACTGAGGGTTCCCTACCGCATGGGCTTTTTCTCACGCTTCTTCGATGCTCGTATTGACGATGCTAACTCTGGGTGGAAGGGACGCGGCGCATACGCATCTAATGAAACCCGTGGCAGCTGGCTGACTGAAGGCGGCAAGGGCACTCCGAGCCAGGTCTATCATTTCCAGATCCGGCCGAGCCCGCTTGCCGATTAACAGTCGTTTATGGCGTGAAATTTGCGCTAACGGATCGTGGGCCAGTGAATACTGGCCCACGATGTTTACTTAGTTGACTGATTGCGAACCGACGAACTATTGGTTCACGCATAATCATTAATCGGGGTGCGATCCTGGGTGTTGGGGTTGGGATTTTTCTGGTAATCAAGCCGGCATTTCAATAGTATGTTTGGAACAAAGCTCTTCATTTCGATATAAAGGGTGGGGGTGTGAATTGTATAGGAAAATATTAAGTTATGCTTGTTTGGCGGTTTTTGCATTTCTGGTGGTGTCTGCTCCGTCCTTAATGGCGCAGACAGCTTCCACGGGTGCGCTTACGGGGACAGTAACGGATGCTTCGGGTGCCGCGGTCCCGAACGTTACCGTCACGGCCGTAAGCGCCGATAGTGGCGCGGTACGAACGGCGACGACCGGTTCGGACGGTTCATACAATCTGGCCTTGTTGCCGCTAGGCAATTATAGGGTGAAGTTCGAGGCAGTTGGCTTCAACACGGAAGAGGTCCCTGCCGTCGAAGTCAAAGTGACCGAAACTACAACTCTAAATCGCGCATTGCAGGTCGGATCCCAGACTCAGCAGGTCATAGTCCAGGGCGAGGCGGTGGAAGCTGTTCAGACTGCCAACGCCACATTGGGTGACGTGGTTGGCGGCGCATCGGCAACAGCCCTGCCTCTTACAACCCGCAACTATACGAACCTTCTAGGATTGTCGAGCGGTGCAAGCGCTAGTGTTTTCAACGCCACGACGCTTGGAAAAGGTTCAACTGACATTAACGTGAACGGCGCAACCATCGCTCAAAACACGCTCCAGATGGACGGCGTTGCGATCATGACGACGTCGGCCACCGGAAATCTGACCGAAAACGGGAACAACCCTGGAATGGGTTACGTCAGCCCCGACGCCATGGAGGAATTCAAGATCCAAACCTCCTTGTTCGACGCGGGATACGGTCGTGGCCCCGGCGCGAACGTCAATCTGGTAACCAAGTCTGGCACCAACGCGTGGCACGGGACAGCGTTTGAGTTTTTCCGAAATACAGCCCTCAATGCCAACGACTTCTTCCGCAATTCCTCCCTGCCGGTCAATGGATTGCCGAATAACTCCCGGCAGGTTCTGAACCAGAACCAGTTTGGCGGTGTTCTCGGCGGCCCGATCAAGAAGGACAAGCTCTTCGTGTTCGGTTCCTATCAAGGAACACGGCAGATTAACGGCGCGGCAGCGCAGGGCTACTCAGTGCCCCAACTGCTTCCCATCCCGGATGCCAACAACCGCAATGTTTCCACTTTTGCATCCGATCTTGGGGCTTCCTTTTGCCCGTCGGGTACCGATGGTGGCACCTCTTCCACAGTCGTGCAGGTTGCCTGCAACGGGGCTAATATCAACCCCGTCGCTATCGCGCTCTTGCAAGCAAAGAACCCAGACGGGACGTATTTAATTCCCAGCGCGGCTGGAACAGTTGGACCTGCGAATGCCACGACTTCTGGAACCCAAGCCACGACATTCACCAACCCCGCCCACTTTACCGAGAATCAGGTTTTGGGCAATATGGATTATCTACTCAACGAAAAGAACACCCTTGCCCTGCGATTTTTCTGGACGACCGATCCAACAACGATTCCCTTCGGCTGCGGTTCGGGCGGCGGGTTGCCCGGGATTTGCTATCCCGATACCGGGCTTGCCAGCACGCTCGGTAATATCTACGGGGTGCTCAAGCTCACCACGATTGTCAGCAATCATGTGGTGAACGAAGCCCGGTTTTCGATCCAGAGAAGCACGATTGTGGGAGCGGTAACGAATCCCTTTACGGCGAGTCAGTTTGGGATTACGCCCCTTCAGTCGGCAGTTCAATTCCTGCCACAAATCACCGTCGCTGGAGTTTTTACTGTAGGTGACGCATCAAACTATCCCGTCTCGAAGTTTGTTTCCAATTGGGAAGCCGCCGATCAGGTTTCATGGACACACGAGAAGCACACTGTTCGCTTCGGTGTTGAGCTTGAGCGAGACCGTTACGACTGGCACCTCATCGGTGGCAGCGCTACCGGACAGATCAACTTTAATAACATCCAGGACTTCCTCCTGGCGTTGCCGGGATGCCCGGGTGGCGAATCGGCTTCGGTTTGCGCGGCGAGCGAGGCTCTGACCAGCCCCAACGGCACGAACGGCTCTTCCGTGAGTAGCATCGCCAATACCGGTACGTTGTCGGGAATTCTTCCCCCGGGCGGTCTGATCCATGGCTACCGCACCCCGTATGGAAATGCTTTTATCCAAGACGACTTCAAGGTTAATCAACGCCTCACGTTGAACCTGGGACTGCGGTGGGAATACATCTCGGTGGCCCAAGATAGCGGCGGATTCATGACCAACATCTGGACCAGTCTGATCAACACTGTACCGATTCCGGGGAATTCGCCCGCGACAGGTACTTTGGCCGGATGGGTAGTTCCGTCAAACTGGAACCAAAGCCAGAACGCCGTTCCACCAGTGGGCGGCCTTTACCAGAATACCAACAAGACATTTCGAATGGGTAACACACCGCTCGACGACTTTGCTCCGCGTCTTGGATTTGCCTATTCTCCGTTCTCAAGCAACCGCTTCGTTTTGCGCGGTGGCGCGGGTTATTTTTATGACAAAACGGGAAATGCCAACTACAACTCAGGATACGAGCAGAACGAGCCCTATTCCATTTCTGCTTTCGGATCCGGAACCGCAATCGCTCCTTCCACCTTCGCATGTCCCTTCTTTGCACCTTCGTCGACTTCGTCCTGCGCGGTACCACCTCTAGGGTGGACACCTCGCTGGGTGAATTTCGGAGCCACCGGAACGAATGCGGGATTCACCAGTTCGAATTTGTCGATTGCGAGCACGCAGCAAAACTACTGGGTGCCGGTCACCTATCAATGGAACTTGAACGCCCAGTATGAGTTCGCTCACAATTGGACGCTCGAACTCGGATACGTCGGTTCCCGGGCGTTCCACCAGCCCGGTATTCAGACAAGCCGGCAAATCAATGAGGCCCAGTTGGTGGGCAACCCCCTGGGCACGAACACGGTAACTGCACCGGCAATCGCTAATGGGCTGGTTACGACAAATACAGTCGCAAACGCCGTTTTGCGCGTGCCCTACTTGGGCTTTGCGCCGTCGGGTATGCTCTTGACCGGTGATGAATCGGCTTTCAAATACAACAGCATTCAGGCAACTGTTCGGAAGCAATTTACCCATAACTTCCAGATGCAGGGAGCCTACACGTACGCTCGATCCTTCGTTACTGAACCGAGTTTCAACGATCCTAACGTCCAATTCTATTCGCTCAACCCCCAGTACCACCCGCAACGTTTGGCGGTGAGCTACCTTTGGATACTGCCTCTCGGCACTCACCAAGGGCTTCTAGGCAAGTTGACAAGTGGCTGGGGCTGGTCTGGCGTAACAATTCTGCAAAACGGTACGCCTCTGACGGCCGTCGACAACCGCGGCGGGGCCATCTTCGGACTCCAGGGCGGATCCAACATTGTCTCGACGGCGGAATATTGCTCGGGGACGAACGCTTCCATGGCGGCCTCACCGGGTAGCACACAACAGCGCCTAGGTGGCAGGTACAGCGCGGACGGCTGGTTCAACCCGACTACATTCAGCAAGTCCTGCGCGGTTCCAGTTGTTCCGGGAACAAACGGGACTGGCTGGGGCGACTCGTCAGTCGCTATCCTTCTCGGTCCGGGCCAATTCAATTGGGATATGTCCTTGACCAAGACAACCACGGTTGGAGGCATTCGCGAAGGTGCAACTCTGACTTTCCGGACGGAATTCTTCAACACGTTTAACCATCCGCAATTCAACAATCCGGCGGCGTCCGGTGGCATTGCCGGTACGTCAAACGTGAATAGCTCCACTTTCGGGCAGATCACCAGTACCTCGGTGAACCCGCGCTTGATCCAGTTCGCACTGCGGTACGCGTTCTAGCATCAGGATAAGAAACCAACCCTCTGCCGTCTTGTGCTGCAAGACGCAGAGATAAATCGAGAATAGACGGAAAAGCGGGACTCGGGTGTTAGCTCAGATGTTGCGAGCCAATATCCGCAGTCCCGCTTTCATGTCTAGGCTACTCTTGGTTATGTCCGGAATGCCAATGGGGGCCGATTATCGAGGCTTGGCGGATGCTGATCTCAAGCTCCCACACCCGCAATCAATATAAGAACAACGTTAACCAAAAATAATACTAGAGCAATTACATAAACTATGTAGCGTATTTGGCGCTAAAAAAGAAGCCCTTGCAATCGGCGATGGAAATGGCGTGGAAGGCTGTTTTGGCAGCCAGGAGTAGATCGGTTTCCGTTCTTGGATCGTGGCTGCGGAGGATTTGCTTGATCTTGCTCCACATCGGTTCGATGGGATTGAAGTCGGGAGAATAGGGCGGCAGATAGAGCAGTCGGGCACCGGCAGCCTGGATCGCTTCGCGGACTCCCCGGATTTTGTGCGTGGCCAGATTATCCAGGATCACCAGGTCGCCGGCTCGCAAGGTGGGAGCCAATCCTTGCGCCACCCAGGCCAAAAACATTTCGCCATTCATAGGACCTTCAAACAGCCAAGGGGCGCACGGGCCCTCCAGCCGTATGCCTGGATTAACGTGCTGGTTTGATAGCTTCCGTGCGGGACGCGAGCGACCAGCCTTTGTCCCCCGAGGGCCCGGCCGCGCAACCGCGTCATTGGGGTGTTGGCCCCGCTTTCATCCACAAAGGCTAGGCCAGTCAACGGTTCCGCAGCTAACCGAAGTTCGTCATTGAGCAATCCATTTTGGATTTTTTCGTGGGCAGTTTGACAGGAAGTCTTTGCGTTTCAATAACGCGCGCTCGAAAATTGGATGTAGTGAAAACCTACCCCCTTGTTTGCTGATTGCCAGCGTGACAGATTGCTGGCATGTTCCTGCGAAAGATTCGCATCCATAAAGATGGCAAGGAACACGGATACTGGTCGCTGGTGGAAACCATTCGAGCGGCGGATGGTCCGCGATAGCGCACGCCCTGCTATCTCGGGGAGTTGAACGATTCGGCCTATGCGCGTTGGCAGAAGACCGTGGAGGTCTTCAACGAGCATGGAGAGAGCAGTCAACTGAAGCTGTTTTCCTCCGAAGCAGAAGCGCCGGATGATCCGAACGTAGCCCGGGTGCTGGTGAAGAAGGTTCGCGTCGAGCGCACGCGCCGGTTCGGCGACTGTTATCTTGGGCTGGAATTGTGGAAGCGGCTGGGGTTGGCGGAGTTGTTTGAACAGCATCTGGATGTGGACGGTGCCGATGTAGCTTGGTCGCGTGTAGCCGCAGTGTTAGCGATCAATCGGCTATGCGATCCAGGCAGTGAGTTGGCCGTGGAACAACACTGGTATCCGTCCACGGCATTGGATGACCTGTTGCACATCGCCAAAGGCAAGATGAACGATACCCGGCTGTATGGATGCCTGGATCGTCTGCTTCCGCTAAAGACGAAGATCGAACAACATCTGAAGCAACGCTTCAGGGAGTTATTCCAGGTGGAGTTCGACGTGTTGCTGTATGACTTGACCAGCACGTATGTGGAAGTGGCGGCGGAAGCGAACCCCATGATGCGGCGGGGTTACTCGCGGGATCATCGTCCCGATTGCGAGCAACTGGTATTGGCGTTGATCGTCAACCAGGACGGTTTTCCGTTCAGCTACGAACTGTTCGATGGGAACCGCGCCGATGTTTCCACCGTCGAAACGATTCTTCGCGCCGTGGAACTGAAACATGGGAAAGCACGGCGGGTCTGGATCTTCGATCGTGGTGTGGTGAGTGAAGAGAACCTGGTGGCCATCCGCGAGCGCGGGGGCCAGTATCTGGTGGGCACCGCACACAGCAACCTCAAGCAGTTCGAACAGGAACTGCTCAAGGATGATTTCGAAGAGATCCGACCGGAAGTAGAGGTCAAGCCGATCCAGATTCCGGGAGGCCAAAAAATCTACATCCTGTGCCGCACGGCGGGACGGAAGGAAAAAAAGAAGGCCATCCGGAGTCGCTTTGTAGCCAAGATCGAAAAGGCGCTGGCGGGCCTTGCAAAGCGCATCGTGGAAGGCCGGCTGAAAGACCGCGACAAAATGCTTTTGTGCTCGGGCCGCACCCAGGCTTCGCATCCGCAAGTGACCGATCTCTATGAGATGGCCGTGAAGGATAGCAAACAAGGGCCACGCTTAGACTGGCGGCAGAAGCCGGAGCAACTGCAATGGCTGCAAGCGCGAGAGGGGGCCTATCTCCTGCGTACGAATCTGACCGGGGACGGTGCCGCAGATCTATGGAAGAAGTACATGCAGCTGACGGAAGTGGAAGCGGCATTTCGCACCCTGAAGAGCGAGTTGGCCATCCGGCCGCTGTTCCATCAACTGGAAAAGCGAGTGAAGGCACACGTGCTGGTAGCGTTTCTTGGCTATGCGCTGCAGGTGACGCTGAAACATCTGCCGAAGCGGAGTGGTTCACAGTACTCGCCGGCCGAGGCGCTGAAACGGCTGGGAGAAATCCGCAGTGTCGACATCGTATTGCCAACGGTCGAAGGCCGAGAGATCTGGTTGCGACGCATCACCAAGTTCGATGACGAGCAGCAAACGATTCTTTGCCAACTTCTAGTGCAGTGGCCGGAACTGCTCGAGCCCACTCAGATCTTAAAATGTAGTGAGAACTCAGCCATAGCCTAAACTGATTTCAAAGAACTTAACCCCCTCTTGGACCTCTTAGTGACGAAGATGGGCTAGAGGAAAGGTGAGTTCTCTCGATCATGGAAAACGGTCTGAAGGGAAGTTACAAGGAGTTGGCGGTTGAATTGAAAGTGAGAAAGAGTCAAAACCAGATAGGCTGAAGCTTGTCCTACGGGACGCGACTAACGGCAACTGCCTCCGGCGAACCGGAGGCAGTTGGAAAATTGGGAGATTGTCGAGACACGACCTAGTCGCCGGCGACTTGTTCCGCGACTTGAGGCTTGGAAGTGCCATTACCGTTGGCGTTGCTGATCGTCACCGGAGCGATGGATGGAGTCGCCTTCTTGATGTCCATGAGCGAACCGATTTGCACCACTTCCTGCGGCGCCTGCTTGAGGACAAGTTCCTCGTAAATCTTGCGAACGCGCGCCTCTTCCTTGAGGAACTCGGCGCGGCGGCGGGCACGATTTTCCTCGGCGGCGGTATTCGGCACATCGTGGTCGACTGCGCGAACGCGTGCAGCGTCCTCTGGATCGATGACCAGCGAGTGCTCGTAGGCATCGAGGCTCACGGCTCTGCCTTTGGCATAAATCTCGTGCTTGCCGTGTTCTTTATACCACTGCGCGACCGTCGCGTTCTTGTACATGTTTTCAATGATCTTGCGCCAGCCGATGCCCGTGTTGTACGCGCAGAACGAAATTTCGCCCTGCTGCGTAGCGTACGGAATGATGCACATTTCGGTGCGGCGGAAATCATAGTTAAACAGGTCCTGAAACCACATACCGGCAATCATCAGGAAATTCCACTGATCCGTCTTTCGCCGCTTAATGGCATCCTCATAGGTTCGTTCCGGACCGGCAGTGCCGTATTTGTTGCGTTGATTGGGAGTCAATCCCCAGGATTTGTCCATCTTCTTGAGCAAATCGATCAGGCGGAACGTGGAGGGCGCGCCATACGGGTTGTAGTTCTTGAGCATTGCCAGAGCGAACGTGAAATTGGAAAAGTTCTTGCCGCGAGCCGCATCGGTAACTTTCTTGATGTCCTCGACCATTTGCGGGACATTCAAGAACGATGGCACGGGCGCCCATTCCTTCGTCTCTTTGTTGATCAGCACCCCGGTCCCCACACCGCAGTTCGGGTGGCAGCCGCAACTGACCGAACCCCACGGCGCGTCAGGCCCGTGAGAAAGATCGGCAAACGCGGAGAATGTGCTGATCAGTGAGATGGGGAACCAATCCCGAGTCGGCTCGATCTTTCCCACTTGCGCGCTGACGTCCTGCGCAAGGTGCGACAGCGTATAACGCTGCTTCATGCGGCGTTCAGGAGTGATTTCCTCGTCGCGGCCCGTGAATGAGACGGGTTGAAACGCCACGAAGGAAATTTTCCCCGGATTTTGCATCGCGAATTTCACGATAGCGCCGACCTGATCGTTATTCAGGTTGTTGACAATCGTGGTGACCAGAATGATCTCGATGCCCGCCGCGTGCATGTTGTCAATGGCGCGAAGCTTTACATCGAACAGGTTGCCAACCTGACGGTGGCTGTTGGCGTCATTGCCGATGCCATCGAATTGCAAGTACGCGTAACGCAAGCCCGCTTCGAACGCCTGCTTGCAGTACTCCTTGCTCTTGGCGAACTCGATCCCGTTCGTCGCGGCCTGCACGCTGTTGTAACCGATCTTGCGGGCGTGGCGAATCGCATCGAAGAATCGCGGGTGCATCGTGGGCTCGCCGCCGGAAAATTGCACGGACATCTGCCGGCGCGGCTTAATCTTCAAGGCGTTATCCAGGATCTCCTGGATCTCTTCCCAGGAAAGCTCATGAACATAGCCAACCTGATTGGCGTCCATAAAGCAGGGATCGCACATCATGTTGCAGCGGTTGGTGAGATCCACCGTCAGCACAGAGCCCCGTCCGTAACGGACGGTGCTGGAACCGTGCTTATGCAAATCTTCGTCATTGTGGGCCGGGATATCGCGACCGGGGAAATTCTGTTCGATCCAGTTCAGGAACTTCGCATCGATGGCCATCATGTCTTCGTACCGGCCATGAATCGGGCATTCCTTCACCATCCAGATTTGGCCGTCGCGTTCGATGATCTGCGCCTTAATCTCGCCTACTTTTTCGCTCATCAAGTCGCGCCAGTCCTTCTTTCCCTCGAAGATGGCGTCGCGCGCTTCTTTCACGCAACCCGGACACAGTGAGTCCGTCTGCCGCGGCCAGCCGAGCGTGGGCTTGGATTTCTCCCAAGACTTCAGCAGCGGTTTATCGGACCACTTCGGAGTGAAATTCGGATTGGGATTGTACTTGTTAAAAAAGTGGATCGAATCAAAGGCCACGGCAGCCGTCTTGCAAAGTACGTAGTCCATGGCTTTCCATGCGCGTGTGCCTAGAGTTTGAGGCATTTTCACAGTCCTCCAAAATAACGAATAAAATACAATCGTTTAATCGAAACGGGAGGCCCCCAGAGATTTGACCGGCCCCTGATCCAAACTAGCCTACGAAACGGCGCCCCTGACGTCTAGCTAAAGCTTTCCCACTGTGTAGTTTGACCGTTACCCTGAGGAAGGTCCAGAGGGTAATACCCAAAGGGCGCAATTGAGGGTTAAACGGCGATCTATTGCAGCCAATGGGGATGGTTCTGTTTGTGGGCACGCTGTTGCTCCCCGCCCAAGATCTCGTCTAGCTACCCGAATCGACACCAAATTCGAATTGATTCTGCCGAGTTGCATGATCGTGTCTCAAATTCGATCGGCGATTTGCAACTCGGACGCGGCACGAGATGCCCGTGCACGGATTGCTCGATTTCGATTATGGCTTGTCATCACTTAGAAAACCTCGACCTCAAAACTTGATTCCTCGATTCTCGCCTCGGGATCGGATTCTCCAGTCGGCATCGGACTACTTGCCATAGATGCACCGTGAAATGCCGGGGCTGTACCTCTGGAATATAATTCCCGTCGAAGGAACGTTCGCATGTCGGACTGCCATCGGTTTCGGCCAGTGGTCGCTATTGGCAGTACCCCAAATCGAAACACAATCTGCAAACTATCACATATCAAGGGAGATGCGTGGCTTTTTCTGCGTCCGTGATGCACAACCGATCTGAACTCGCCGCACACTTTGGATAATAATTTCCCCAGTACTCGTGTACCCACAGGATGGCGCTAACCGCCTATCGCCAAGAGCGACCTTCAAGTCCAAAATGACCTCGTTGCAAATTCATACTGTCTTCGGAGGCCCGATATCATGAAACGCTGGTGGTGCATGGATTGCCGAAATGCGGTAACGCTGGACAAGCATGGCCGGTGTGGCAACTGTGAATCTGAAGCGATAGACCTGATCGATGAGAAAAACAACTTGGGTGGCGCAATGTCAGAGAATCGATTGTCAAACGGCGCCACGCAAGCCAGCGCCTGAGCACAAGTACGGCAGGAAAGGTACTGAGTCGGTGAAAACCCAAGCCATTGAGCTCAAAGGAGGTATCTAGCGAGAAAAGGAAAAACAGCCCGGGGGGGCAAATCGAAATACCCGACGAAAGGAGAAAAACTCATGCAGACAAAACTACGAATCATGGGTTTTGTTGTCGTAGCAAGCCTGCTCTGGACTTCCCCAACGTCTGCAACCCAAAGGGCGAAGGTAATAAAGACGGCTAAGAACCTGAAAGTGCGTTATTTAGGAACGGCTTCGTGGTACGGCAAACAGCGTCAAGGACGCAAGATGGCCAACGGCAGGCCATTCGATTGCAATAAGTTAACAGCAGCCAGTTGGTATTTCCCACTTGGGACACCGATCCGGGTAGTGAACGTAAAGAATGGCCAATCGGTGGTTGTTACGGTTACCGATCGAGGTCCCAATCTCCGTCTGCATAGGATTGTCGACCTATCGGAGGCTGCTGCCGGATTGCTGGATTACGTGGGACAAGGCCTAACCCAGGTATTCCTCTACCCTTTACCATCGGTCCAAACGATGCCTGCGGTTTTTGATTCTAAGCTCGCGGAACCGCTCAAAGCGAATGAGCCGGTTGAATATGAAGCGAAGGCTTTGAGTCCGGCGATGTGACCTCGAACAGTGGGACGGGCTTCGGTGTGTCTGCGTTTGAACTTTGCGGAGTCGGCGACAAAGGTCAAACGCAGACAGGCTGAAGCCTATCCTACTAAAATCCGAATGGCGACCTAATCCCAGGGTAAACCTACATAATTTTCCGCGAGAGACGTCATCGCGGCGCGTGAACCCGTCAGATAATCGAGTTCCGCGATCTGGCGGCGCTGATCGAACGGATTATCGGTATCGAAGCGGTGGAGCATGGACGTCATCCACCAGGAAAAGCGCTGCGCTTTCCAGACTCGGCGCAGGCACGTCGCGGAATACCGATCGAGCAGATCAGGTCTACCTGAAGCATAAAACTCAACCAGCGCCCGTGCCAGGATCCGTACGTCAGCGGCGGCGAGGTTAAGACCCTTGGCTCCGGTCGCAGGAACGATATGTGCGGCGTCGCCGGCCAGAAAAAGCTTGCCGAACTGCATCGGCTCAACAACAAAACTTCGCATCCCCGTGATGCCCTTCTGAATCACCGGGCCTTCGGTGAGCTTCCAGCCGTCGTCCGTCGCGAGGCGCCGGTGGAGTTCATCCCAGATTCTGCTGTCGGACCAGACCTTAATATCCTCGTCCTGGGGCACCTGAATATACAGACGGCTGATCTCGGGAGAACGCATGCTCAGCAATGCAAAACCGCGCTCGTGGTACGCGTAAATCAACTCCTTCGACGATGGCGGAGCTTGCGCGAGAATCCCCAGCCATGCAAACGGATAAACGCGATCGAATTCGGTAAGCGCGCGGGCCGGAATGCTGGGGCGGCAAACTCCATGGAAGCCGTCGCAACCCGCGATAAAATCGCAATGGAGTTCCTTAGCTGCACCCGCCGAGCGAAAACGAATCGATGGATTTGAACCGTCAAAACCATGCACGCTCACATCGCCGGCTTCGAAAACGATCTGGCCTCCTGAATTCAGCCGCGCGGCAACCAAATCCTTAATCACCTCGTGCTGCGCATAGATCGTGATGGCCTTGCCGCCGGTGAGGTCGTACATGTCGATGCGATGGCCGCGCCCGTTGAATCGCAGTTCAATGCCGTGATGAACCAGCCCTTCTCGCTGTAGACGTTCGCCGACGCCCGATTCCACCAGCAGATTCACGGTGCCCTGTTCAAGAACACCGGCGCGAATTCGCTCCTCGATATATTTTCTGGTGTGTACTTCCAGGATGACGGAGTCAATTCCCTGCAAATGGAGAAGATGCGAGAGCAGCAGTCCCGCGGGCCCCGCCCCAACAATTCCGATCTGTGTGCGCAAAGCTTTCTTCCTCCCGGCTGCCGCGGTGCCGTCTCTCCAGCGGGTTTTGCGTTCTGCGTGCAAAAAAAGAACCGCCGGCGGGACGCCGGCGCCACAAAACCGATCTACCGCTGAATGGCGGACTAGGTTTCGCTCAGCAAGAAATTATCTCGTTAAAATTGGCAAGACAAGTGTAGACGCGCGAAACCGCGGTTGTCCACGGATTGCGCAATCGTTAGCAGGATCGATTACATCAAGAAGTGGTGAACTATTCGTGTACTATTCGTTCGCGATGGGACGCAGCACGGCGACGGCGAAGTGCGCGAGAAGCGGCGCGCCTTCATCCAGTTGCAGCCAGCGTACGATGCAGTGGTCCTTCAGGTATTTCCCTACGCGCGCCTCGTTGATGCCCAAGTGATCGGCGAGTTTTTCCTTCAGGCCCGGACCTTCTCGATTACTGCGGCCACTTCGAAGCAAATTCCCGATGCCAACGCGCAGCGTCTGGCAGGCTTCGACATAGTAATACGTGGTCTGGTCCGTATCCGTGATCAGGAAGACGCCGGGTCCGGCGGGGGCATCCTCGGGCAGGTCGACTGAATGGACCGCACAGGCCAGCATGCGGCGAAGCTGAGATTCAAGTTGCACCATGCGCGAGGAAAGCGCCGGATCTCCCGAGCGGGTGCGCATCTGGAACGATGAACCGGCCGCAACCGGTTCCAAACTCCGCATGGATTCCGGTTCTTGCACCCGTGAGGCTGGAAGCTCTTCTGATACTTGAGGACGAGCCACGGGTAGTACACGGGCCTCTGCAGCGCGCTCAAACACGGATCGCGCAGCGGGTGGCACGACAGGTGCTGCCAGCCCGGGAGCAGTTGTGCGGACGCCTTTGTTGCGCCCACGTCCACCCCTGCGCCCGCGGCGCTTACGGCGATGGCCCGGCAAAGCCCCGGCAGTCTGCAACGGAGCGAGCGTTTCGGCCGCTGGCTGCTCGAAGACGGATTCCTGCTGGCCTCCGTCCAATTCCTCTCCGGCGTCGGTCACTTGCTCTTCAGAAAATTCAGCGATGATAGGCTCCAATCGGTCGGCCGGTTCCGCGGTCGTTTCACTGATGACTGCGGTGCCGGAATTTACAGGAAGCGATATTGGAATCGGCGCTCCAAGACGAGTGAGGGCTTCTTCAGCCTTTTGCTTCCACTGCGCGCGACGAAATCGCTCGGCGGCGGCGGTGTACCAGCGAGCTGCTTCGGAGGGCGTGCCCGCCTTCTCATGAATCTGCGCGAGTTCAAACGCAACCATGGCATCGTGTGTGCGTTCATACAACGCACTGAGTTGACCGGAAGGGTCCGCGCTGGTTCGCGCCTTGCGGATGCGTGCCTGGATTTGTCGCCAATCGCTCACTGTCGGATATTGTATCAGCGACACGCAAGCTGGGCCAGCGATACGCACGGAAATGTCGAGGAGGCTAGGCGCTTGCCCGATTCAGGATGTCGACGGAGTCCTTATCCAGTGAGAGTTCGACGGAAGACATCAATTCATTGAGCTGCTCAAGATTCGTGGAACTCACGATGGGCGCGGTGATACTGGGCCGTGACATCACCCAGGCCAGAGATACCATTGCAGGACTCGCATTAAATTTCTTCGCGACCTGATCCAGCGCTTCGAGAATCTTGAAGCCCCGTTCGTTGAGATACTTTGTTACGGTGCGGGCGCGCGCCTTCCCCGCGACATCGCTTTCCGAGTGGTATTTACCGGTGAGAAATCCCCCAGCCAAAGGAAAATAGTTCATGACGGCTAGTCCTTCCTTGACACACAAAGGTGCAAGATTGCTCTCGTACTCCGCTCGTTCCAGAAGGCTGTAGTTCGGCTGAAGGGTCTGATATGCCGGCAAGCCCGTTCTCTTGCTAATTTCCAGCGCAGAGGCAAGTCGGTCTGCTTTGAAGTTGGACGCGCCAATTGCCCTTACTTTGCCCTGTGCTATGAGTTCCGCGTAGGCTTCCAAAGTTTCTTCCTGAGGTGTCTCCGGGTCATCCGTGTGAGATTGATAGAGATCGATATAATCTGTTTGCAAACGCCGGAGTGAACCCTCGACGGAGCCCAGGATGTAAGACTTGGATAGGCCCTTGTTACCCTCTCCCATGTCCATGCCGACCTTCGTCGCGATGATCACATTGTTTCGATTGCCGCTTCGTTTGAGCCAATCGCCAATGATCGTTTCCGATTCACCACCGGTATGCCCTGGAACCCAGCGCGAATAGACATCGGCCGTATCGATGGCGTTGAAACCAGCGGCGACAAATTCGTCGAGGAGCTTGAAAGAAATTGCTGGATCCGCGGTCCAACCGAAAACGTTTCCTCCAAAAACCAGTGGTGAAATTTCCAGTCCCGAGTCGCCTAGTTTTCGTTTCTTCATTTAATCCTTTCTGACGCGCGATGTCTTTCTTCCATGGTTTTGGATGAGACCGGGAAAATGAATGGTACATCGGGCGCCAAGGGTCGGCCACTCGCGTTACGCACGCATCTGCGGCAGAATCGAGACATGACGAGGGGCGAACGCACCGCGCGAATCATTGAGATTTCGCACGCGCTCGGTTTCGATCTATGCGGAGTTGCCCCCGCCGAGGATTATCCCGAGCTCGCTCATCTGATCGAATGGCTCGAACGCGGCCATGCGGGCGAGATGCGCTATCTTAACGACGAGCGCCGCCGCTCGCCATCCTTGGTCATGCAGGGTGCGCGTAGCGTGATCGTGTTCGGGATGAACTACAACACTGCGCTTCCTTCCTCGATCGATGCGCCGGAAGCAATAGCCTCTCAAGCAGGCCCGCAAGGATGGATTTCTCGCTACGCTTGGGGCGATGACTACCATAAAGTTTTTGGGGACCGGCTCGAATCTGTGATTAAGAATTTGCGGGACGAATTTCGCGACCTGCCGGAATCCTTCGATGCGCGAGCCTATGTGGACGCAGGGCCGATCGTTGAGCGAGTTGCCGCAAAATACGCGGGCCTCGGATGGCTCGCCAAGAATACGTGCCTCATCAACGAAGAATTGGGTTCGTGGCTATTTCTCGGCGCAATTGTAACGACGCTCGATCTTGCCGCGTCTTTAGGGCCTGTTGAAACACCTGCGCCGGATTTGTGTGGGAACTGCACATTGTGCATTGACGCGTGTCCCACCGGCGCACTTATCGAGCCTTACGCCATGGACGCTCGGCGATGCATTTCTTATCTCACGATTGAATTGCGCGGATCGATTCCGGAAGAATTTCGCGAGCCGATGGGACGGCACGTCTTCGGGTGCGACATCTGCCAGGACGTTTGTCCGTGGAATCGGAAGGCGCCATCGACTAGACTGCAAAATTTCATGCCGCGCTTGCACCGCTCGGATTCGGGGCAGCCAGCTTCGCTGTTTTCCCCGGAGCTGGAATGGCTTATCTCGCTCACTGAAGAGGAATTTCGCGAGGTTTTTCGCGGGAGTCCGGTGAAACGGACGAAATGGCGTGGGCTCGTGCGCAATGCGTGTATCGCGATCGGAAATTCCGGTCTGCGTTCGCACGAGCCGCGCTACCCCGAGATTCGCAACCGGCTATCGCAATTGGCCGTTTCCGGCGACGCGATCCTTGCCGAGCACGCGCTATGGGCCCTCAACCGCCTCGTGGATCGAGAACGATCTTGATGAACCGGACCTGTGAACGCCAACCTCGCGACTGGGAAATTCATTTTCCCTCGGATTTCCGGGAGCGCCGGTTGTGCCGCCTCGTGGTCAGAGATAGAATGCCTTTGCCCGGTGACGCTGCGCTATCATCCAATCTAGTGGTGGCAACCTTGTATTGGTATTGGCAAATCTAGTTTGAGGAGGTATCCATGTCACAACAGGCGGTAACATCACAAAAGGAGGGTCCCTTGGCCCACGTTCTTCCCCCACTTCCGTATGCGTTCGACGCACTGGAGCCCTATATCGATAAATTGACCATGGAAATTCACCACGGGAAACATCACAACGCTTATGTCACGAATCTGAACAAAGCGCTCGAAGGGCAAACCGAACTGCAGGCCCTATCCATTGACGATCTGGTTAAGAACCTGGACCGCGTACCGGAGAATATTCGCACGGCGGTGCGGAACAACGGCGGCGGCCACTGGAATCATTCGATGTTCTGGAAAATCATGAAGAAGAACGGAGGCGGCGAGCCTACCGGAGCGTTGGCCGATGCAATCAAATCCGCCTTCGGTTCTTTCGCCGATTTCAAAACAAAATTCGCGTCCGCCGGTGTTGGAAGGTTCGGTTCTGGTTGGGCTTGGCTGGTGGCAAAGGACGGCAAGGTCACCATCGAATCCACCCCGAATCAGGACAATCCCTTGATGGCGGGCGGAAAAGCCGTGATGGGCTTGGACGTTTGGGAGCACGCTTACTATCTGAAGTATCAAAACCGCCGGCCCGACTACATCGAAGCCTGGTGGAATGTCGTGAACTGGGAAGAGATCGAAAAGAATTACGCTGCAGCGAAGTAACTCTGCGCGGAACCGGCAAGACGGAAACCTGCTAGATATGCGGCTCGGGCTTCAGCCTGTGTGGTCGGCACACATGAAAACCCACAGGCTGAAGAGCCCGTGCAGGCTCGGGCCGGGAGGAGCCGAGGGGAATAGGAAACCGATTCGCTGAACGGCTTGCGAAAAAACAGCTTTTCATTTCACCGAAAATATTTTTCCGTCACCGCGTAATAATTCGCGTTTGCCCCGGCGATTTAAGCTGGTACCGAATTCCGCGCCAGCGAATCTGCCGCGTGAACAATGCAACGATCGTATTCCACAACGCCAAGAACGGTGCCACTGCGGCCAGTAACGTCCAAATCCAACCGTCGGCGAACAGTTGCGATTTCCGCTCAGGCATGATTTCAATCAGCGCCAGAAGACGAAGCGCGCCACGCATCATCGACAGTACCGCGGGCGCCATCGCGAGCAGCAGCAGGTGAGCGGCGGGCGCGCCCGTGAACACATTGCCGAAATACAAACCGATGCCGAGCAAGACAGCGCCGCAATACAAAATGTGCCCCAGACCTCCGCGCACCCAAAGTTTCGATTCGTAGACGCGCGTGATTATGATCTGCCGGTTGGTGAATTCAACAAGTCCTCGAAAGTCACAGTCAAAGATCGCGGGCACGATGCACTCCGGAGCAAACATGATCGGAAGCCCGGCGTGGCGGAGCGCGTGCGTGAGCGAAAAATCATCGCTGACCGATCCATTCCAGAAATCGAACACATTGGCGTGCTCGAAACGCACTCTCTGAATTGCAGTTCCGCCGCCCCAGCAGAAATTATTGTGATGCTCGCCCAGGTATGTCACCGCGGGCGCATTCCACGCCGAGGCTAGGGCGCTCCAAAGGCCGCCAGCCTGCGGGAAGAACCAGCGAAACGTAGTGACAGCGCCGAGGGTTTCGTCCGCCAGCGGCGCCACCATGTGCGCCAGCCAATGCCGCCCGGGACGGCCATCGGAATCCGCAAACACGTAGACGTCGAATCCATCGGCTGCCTTCTGGACTGCCGCGCGAAGATTATTCACCTTTTCGCCGCAACCGCTCGGCCTTCCGGCGATCACCGTGTGAATCTTGCGTTTGCTGGAAGCCGCAAGACGATCGATGATTTTGCGTGCAGGGTCTTCCGCGCTCGCCATGGTGAAGAAAATCTCATAGTTGGAATAATCGAAGCCGGCAAGAGCGGCGAGATTGAGTTCCAGACCGGGTTCAAGACCTTTCACCGGACAAATCAAGGCAACGCGCGGCGCATAGAATCCAGAATGGCTTCCGACGCGCCGCTGAGCCATGCGAAACCAGAGCAGCCCGTCCCACAAATTGTACAGGCCCTGCAGAATCTGCTCGATCACTAGAGCGTAGAAGAGTGTAAGCATGGCGCGGCCCGCATCCGGGAGGTGCAGCCGGAGCATACCAGAAAAATTTCGCCGAATGCCAAAGCGATCTTGCATTTAGAATTGCCATGGAATCAATCCGTACACAGCCCGTATACAGGAGGAATCGTTCATGCCCGTTCGTGTGGAACCCATGATGGTGACGACATCCATCGAGCTTCCCGGCTATCGCATCGTGCGCAATTTCGGAATCGTCCGAGGGATCATTGTTCGCTCAAGAAGCCTGCTCGGTTCGATCGGGGCCGGGCTTCAGACAATTCTCGGAGGAAATATCACGCTGCTCACCGAGCTTTGCGAGAAAACGCGCGAAGAAGCATTCGAGTTGATGATGCAGCACGCCGCCGAACACGGCGCCAACGCCGTAATCTCGATGCGCTACGACGCCACGGAAATCATGCAGGGCGTCACTGAAGTGCTCGCGTACGGCACCGCTGTGATTGTCGAGCGGATTTCACAATAGATTCGCAAACGGCCGCAAGGCAATCGAACGTGCGGCCCACGGGATTGCAGTTTTCATGCAGGGGAACGGTTTACCGAGAACGTTCTCCGGGAACGGCATGCCGTGCCCGGCGACGCAGTGGCAATGCATTACGATTTGTGCTCTGGAATGTTCAGAAAATATTATCTGCCCCCCGGCCGCAAAGTCTGCCTCAACAGTTTTTGCGCCAGGCGTTCCACGTCGCCATGAAATTTCCGCGATGCACGCCGGGCCTGCTCCAGCATCGAGGGATCGAGCAACAACGCCACACGTCCCACGAAAGGCGGCTCCTCCTGCTGACCTTTTCCCCGCTTGCGTGTTCTCGCCGTCGTGGCCTGGCGTATTTTGGAATCCGAATACAAAGCCAAGTCGCTCGCGAACCGGCTCCGGTCCTCCGCCTGCCAGTTCCATGCTCGCCCAAGGGCGGCAAATAGCTCCCCAAAAAACGCGTCGCTGGCTTTCTTTTCGTCCTCTTTCAGCTTGCTGGCTTGCGACTTGCCAAAAAAACGGGGCAGTACTCGGTACACTTCCACGATCATCGCGAGTACAATCTCGCGTCCGATCGTCTCGGTGAGTTCCCGTGCGCGAGCAGTCCCGCCAAGAATTCCGTTGCGATCGTAATTGTCCACGTACCCGGTTACGAAGTCGCCGACGACGTGGCCGCGCTCGACCGCCGCAAGCATGCTGTTTGCGAGGGCGCTCCCATAAATGGGGAATAGCTTGCGCGATCGAGCCATCGCGGAATCTTAACAGCTTGTGGCCGGACGTTGGCTCAAAGTTAAGACCTGCCCATGAATTGAGATAGTTTATTCTGGCTCGTATCTTCCTGATAGCATATCCGCAGTCCGGCCGCAGGGACCGGGAAATCCTGGGAACGCCATTCTCCCGAATGGCGCTTTATAAAGTGCCATTTGAGATCGGCGTTTCAAGATCGAGATGAGACGGACCGTGAGGTTCGAACGCGAACATCGAGCAAAGCCTTTGAAAGAGGCTTCATATTCGGAAACAGGAGCGATTCATGAACATTAAAAACACATCGTTGAGTGGTTTCGCGCTAACGCTGATCTTGCTGGCTCCGGGACTAGCACTCGCCCAGCAAGCCGCTCCGGCGGTACAGCCGTCGAACCCAACACCGGGCTGTTCGGCCACACCCGCGCAGCTCGATGCGAATAAGAAAGTGGTGATGGAATTCTTCCGCACTTCGGGTGAAGCCCGGGTTGCGCTCGCCGATCCGAGCTATAAGCAGCACAATCCTGCATTCAAAAAGCGCGGGACGAACGACGGCATAACCGACTACGAGGAATTTAAGAAGACATTCATCGCACAGGCTGCTCGGCCGCCAGCAACCGCTCCGGCCGACGCTGGCCCGCAACCCCCGCCGGGAAATCCGTATGAGATCGTTACGGCGGAGTGCGATATCGTCACCGTCGTCCACAAGGTCTACCGCCAGGATCCCACTGCGGAGCCCGGCAAGTTCTACGAAGCGTTCACCTTCGACACCTTTCGCGTGGCGAAGGGAAAACTGGTCGAACACTGGGACGGTGCGCTGATCCCTCCGCCAGCGCCTGCGGCACGTCCTTAGCTGGATTTAGTAAAGTAATTCGCATCCGACAACTATGCGTTCCAATGGGTTGGGCAGAGCAGATGAAAAAGCCTGAGCGCAGGCGAAAGCCATTAAGTCCCGTGAATCGTTTTGGCTTTTCAATTGTCGGATTAATGTTCATCATGTTAGGAATCGGTGCGCTGGTTCGAGGAGCTCTTCACTATTCGAACGACTGGGGCGGCGTAGTTTTCGCTCCATACGGCATAGTCATAGGAGCTTTGATCATTCTCATGGCCTTCAAGTGGGGCAAGTAAATTCCAAGCATGCCGATGCGAACAAAAAAAGGCCCGGTCCCCAACTGGGGACCAGGCCTTTTCTTTCTCACCCAATTACAACGTTCGGTTAGTGGATCGGCGGCACGCCTGCTGGCGCGGGCGCAACCGGCGGTATTTGTTCGGTCTTCAGGCCCACCGCTGCCGGTACTGGCTTGGAGAGCGCGAACTCTAGCGCTTGATCCACGGTGCTGACGTAATGGATCTCGACTCCTTCCAGCATATGTCCTTGTAGGTCTTCGGTGACGTTCGGTTCGTTTTCCGCCGGCAAGATGACCTCCCGGATCCCGGCTCGCTTCGCACCCAGGACCTTCTCCTTGATTCCGCCGACAGGTAGCACGACTCCAGTGAGCGAAAGTTCGCCGGTCATGGCCACCCGCGGACGGACTGGCCGCCCTGAGAGCAAGCTCACCAGAGCCGTCACCATCGCAACGCCTGCCGATGGGCCGTCCTTGGGCACCGCACCCGATGGAACGTGGATGTGGATGTCCTGCTTCCGGAAGAAGTCCGGGTCAATGTCATAGCGTTCGGCATTGGCTCGCACCCATGTGAGCGCCGCCGTCATCGACTCCTGCATCACTTCGCCCAGGTGTCCGGTCATGGTGAACTGCTTGCCGCCCCGCATGCGGCTCGCCTCGATAAAGACGATGTCGCCGCCCACGGGCGTCCAGACCAGCCCAATCGACACACCGGGCTTTTTGACGCGGTCTTCGACTTCCCTTTCGGCTCGGTACTTCGGCACCCCCAGCGCCTCATGCACCATTTGCGGCGTAACGATGAGTTTTTCCAGTTTCCCTTCGGCGATGCGCCGCGCCTGCTTGCGGATCACCGTCGCGATTTCGCGTTCGAGGTTGCGGACGCCGGCTTCACGCGTGTAGCTGTGAATAATCTCGCGCAAACCGTCATCGGTAAACTCGACCTGCTCGCCCATCGACAGCCCGTGTTCCTTGGCCTGCTTGGGCACCAGGTACTTATTCGCGATATGGATCTTCTCGACCTCCGTATAACCCGCGAGCTCGATGATTTCCATGCGATCTCGCAAAGGCTCCGGTATCGGGTCGATCAAGTTTGCCGTGGCGATGAACAGGACCTTCGACAAATCGAACGGCACGTCAAGGTAGTGGTCACGGAACGAAGCGTTCTGCTCCGGATCAAGCACTTCCATCAACGCCGCCGACGGATCGCCTCGGAAATCGCGTCCGAGCTTGTCCACTTCGTCCAGCATGAACACTGGATCGTTGTTTTCCGCCCGGCGAATTCCCTGGATGATTTGCCCCGGCAACGCGCCGATGTACGTCCGGCGGTGTCCGCGGATTTCCGCTTCGTCGTGCATTCCGCCCATCGAGATGCGCACAAATTTGCGGCCCAGAGCCCGTGCAATCGACTTCCCCAGCGAAGTCTTGCCCACGCCTGGCGGCCCGAGGAAGCACAGGATCGGCCCCTTCATGCCCGGCTGAAGCTTCTTCACCGCAAGGTAATCGAGAATGCGTTCTTTGACCTTTTCCAGGTCGTAGTGATCTTCGTTAAGAATGGCCTGACCTTTGGCGATGTCGATTTCTTCATTCCCAGAGGATTTCGCCCACGGCAAAGAGATCATCCATTCCAGATACGTGCGCGCCACCATGTATTCGGCGGAAGCAGGGGTCATTTTCGAGAGCCGTTTCAGCTCCCGTTCGCACTCCTTGTGCGCCTCCGGTGACATCCCGGCTTTTTCGAGCTTCTCGCGAAGCTCGTCGATTTCCGCCTGGCCGTCGTCGGACTCGCCTAGCTCTTTGTGAATGGCCTTGAGCTGTTCGCGCAACAGGTATTCGCGCTGGCTCTGGCTGACCTGCTCCTGAACCTGCTCCTGAATCTTGTTGCGCAATTCCAGGACTTCGAGTTCCTTGGACAGCTCGCGGATCAATGTCTCGAGCCGCCGCCGCACGTCCGCCGTCTCCAGCAATTCCTGACGAAGCAGCGTTGGAAGCGACGGCAAGTTGGCCGCGATGAAGTCCGCGAGGCGAACCGGATCGTCGATGTTCAGTGCAGCCGTCTGTAGGTCATCGGACAGTTGCGGTGAGCGAGCGACCACGTCACGGAACAGCTCGCGGGAATTGCGTTCCAGGGCCATCAGTTCGGCGTCATGCGGACCGACGATGTCCGGCTGGATCTCCACCTTGGCCGTCAAGAACGGCCGGAAGCTGATGAGTTCCAGAACTCGGATTCGCTGCAAACCCTCCAGGAACACGACCACGTTCCCGTTAGGCATCTTGACCAATTTGTGGATCTTTGCGGCGGTCCCTACCGTGTGCAAATCGGCGGCAGCTGGTTCCTCGACGCGAGGATCGTGTTGTGCGACGATCCCCAGCAGCTTTTCGTCGCCATGTAATGAGTTGAGCAGAGCCAACGAACCCTCACGCCCCACAGTGAGGGGTTGGACCCCGCCCGGGAACAGCACGATCTCCCTGACTGGAAGGATCGGCAGTTCTTTCGGAATTGAAATAGGCTTTTCAGACATTGAGCCCCCCTATACTTCTCGAGAACGCAGCTACATTTGCCTCGACAGTCAAATTAGATGCAGGACCAACCGAAAAGATACCATCAAAATATATTCCGGTTAGCAACAATCTTTAGCATATGACACTAAAGAATTAAGAACAGGCCTGAACCATTAGGGAGATCTATCGTAACCCTATATCAGCAAATCGGTTAGCTGATACGGATTTTTAGTGTTGGCACGTCGATCCATGTATTGCTATCTATTATCCTATCGGCAAAAACGGCTGCAACGTGAATAGGATTCAGCGATACCCAGCCCAGTTCCTCCGACAGAAACGACTCCGACTGCCTGCCACCGACGGCTTCTAGGAACATGAACGAAATCTAACGGCGCGGTAAGGGAAATTTAATGTGCGCATCCGGATTCGATGTCGCGACCATGCCAGTGGTTACGCGCGGGACACAAAACGTGCAAATTCCAGGGCGCTTTCTCGGTCGGTAAACTTTCCGTCCAACTGAGCCTCCTCCACGGCGAGAAGTATTTCCTTGAACCTGGGACCTGGCCGAATCCCCATTCTCTTGAGGTCTTCGCCGGTGACTAGACGTGGAGGCCGCACCTGCTCCGGCGGCGTTTCGGCCAGGAAACGCTGGACGAAACCGTAGGCATCCAGGTTCCGGTGGCTCGAAAGGCAATCCATCCTGTGAAGCGCAAGATGCTCGCTAAACAAGGGCAGGCGAACGAATCGCTTCAGCGTGGCCGGCCGCATCTGCCGCACATCCTTGAAGCGCAGGTGATTCGCCACTAGGCTTTCGATCTGCTCGATGTTCTCGTTTGAAAATCTCAGTCCGCGGCAAATGCTCTGCGCCATCCGCGCTCCAACTTCCACGTGACCGTCGAAGCGGATACGAGTACCGGGCCCTGCCGCCGGAGTAAATGTTGGCGGCTTGCCGACGTCATGCAGCAGGACG
Source organism: Candidatus Acidiferrales bacterium (assembly GCA_050014735.1). Taxonomy (GTDB): domain Bacteria; phylum Acidobacteriota; class Terriglobia; order Acidiferrales; family UBA7541; genus Palsa-360. The sequence continues at coordinate 27,759 of JBEKCU010000014.1, forward strand.
CCCCAAGCCAGCGTGGGGGAGCACCCCGCGGGCAGCATCTCCAGCATCATTCGCGTATGGATCCAGACGTCCCCTTCGGGATGATACTGGGGCGGCTGCTCGACGCCCTTCATTTTTACGATGTCGGGCAATACGACGGCGAGCAAGCCGGCCTCATCGAGCAACTCGAATCCGCGCCGCGCGGCGCCTTCGGTTAGCAATTTCGTTAGTTCGTCGCGAATCCGTTCGGGAGAAACCTGGGTGATCTGTGGCGCCAGGGCTTGCGCCGCGGCCATCGTTGCGGGATCGATCTGAAAATTGAAGCGCGCGGCGAATCGGACTCCGCGCATCATGCGCAGCTTGTCTTCGGCAAAACGCACACGCGGGTCGCCGATGGCTCGCACGATTCCGTTTTCGAGGTCGGCCCTGCCGTCAACGAAGTCGAATACTTCGCCGGTAGCCGGGTCCATCAGCAGGCCATTGATCGTGAAGTCCCGGCGAAGAACATCCTCCTGCGGCGAGTCCGAGTACACAACGCTATCCGGATGCCGTCCGTCGGAGTAGCCAACGTCCGAACGGAAGGTCGCGACCTCGACTTCCTCGCCATCCTCCACAACCAGAATCACTCCGAATTTTGCGCCCACTGCCAAGCTGCGCGGAAACAGTTCCTGCACACGCTCCGGGTGCGCGTTGGTGGCTACGTCGTAATCCGACGGCTCGCGGCCCAGCAGAAGGTCGCGCACGCATCCGCCCACCAGATAGCCTCGATGGCCGTGATCGCGCAGGGTCGCGCAAATCTGTTCGGCTAATTCGCGCGGAGTCATCCTTGAATTATGCGCCAGTCGGAGCGGGAAGTTTCAAAAGAAAGTGCGCCGACGATTGCCTATGATTTTGGGCGGACTGGCTGATAGCATAATGGCCTATGGGAGACGCGGGCGTTACCATCAGTTTGGGCGACACCCTGCCATATCTAGAGGAGCGCTTTCTTCAAATCATCGGCAAGGATCGAGCCAGCCAAGAGACGAGGGCCTGGTTCAGCGGCCTTCAGAAAACAGCCTTCAATCAGGCGTCCCTGGTGCAATGTATTGGCATGCACCGGCCACTCCCGCTGTCCCAGATTTATCAGCCGACGCGGCTCAAGGTTAGGGGACTTAATGAAAAAAGCGAGGGATCTCCGTCATTTCCACCTCAAGATAGAGTCAGTCGCTCGATAGTCCAGGCGAGTGCTCTCGAAGACCGTATAACGAACGTCGACGCCTACCTTAGGCGCGGTGAAAACGCGATTGTCTATGCAGGACCGGGCTGGGGTAAGACAACACTTTTGCACCATGTTTTTCTGAAGTCGCTGCAGCAGCGAGAGATTTTGCCGGTCCTCATTTCACTTAGAAGACCGACAGCCCTTGACGATCTGAACAGGTTTGTCGAGCTTGCGAACACGATCAGGAAAAAGGAAAAGAAGTCCCAGACGCTACTCCTGGTAGACGGCTATGACGAACTTCCTATTGACCTACGCAAACGGGTTTCAGACGCAGTTCTTCGATACAACGCCCTCGATATAGGTCCTTTTTATGTAACGTGCCGCGAATACTATCGGGTCTTCGAGATCGCCGCGCCTGAAGTTCGAATTGACGGATTTAGTCTAGAGGACCAATACAAATACGTCGAGGCTTTTTTAAGTGCGTTTGGTTCGACGCTGAACCCCGTAACCGTCGTGGATGATTTTCATAAGCGTAATTTCGATGACTTCGTAGCCCACCCACTACTTTTGGCGTTGGCTTGCATTGTTAAGACGAGCGCGACCACCGTGGAATCCCGAAGCGTTATTCGCCTGCTTGAGCGAGCGATAGAAGTTCTCACATATCGTTGGGATGAAGACAAGGGCGTAGACCGACAGCGGCGAACCCCGCTTGATGGGCGTGATCGAATTCAGGTTCTCAAGCAGATAGCGTACAAAATTAAATCCCGCAACGTGCCCGAAAGACGCGCGTTGGCGATTGCAAAGGAACAGCTTGACCGCCTCGATCTAGCTAGGGTTGATCCCCGCGACGTCTTGGTGGAAACCGCACAATTCTTCGGCATATTTGTCCCGTCGCAGGAAGGATGGGAATTTGTTCACAAGACGTTGCATGATTTTCTGGCTGCTCAGTTGTGGGTCGAAAACGGCGACTTCGCCACGACCAAATCGTATGAATGGAATGCACGAACAGCCTATGCCGCTTGCCTAATGCAAGATGCGACCTCCGTCATGAAGGAAGCACTCTCCACAGCCAGAGGAGTCGAGTCATTTGTGGAAATTCTCAGTAATGGTCCAACATTCGACCACAAGCAAATTGCAGACGCTCTAATCAATTATTATTCGCAACACCATCGTGCGCACTATTATGAAGATCGGTCTAACGCACTAACGGTAACAGCGAATCTCGAGCAAGACTTCGTTCGACTCGCGAGTACGAAGTTTTTGGACTACTTGGTCGAGCGTTGCTCCACCGGAAGGGGTAAAACGACAGACACCATCGCAGGATATTGCATGCTGGAATTGTACAATCGTAGGTCGAAACTGACCTTCGTGACCTATAAAAAGGCATTGGACGTT
>JBEKCU010000015.1:0-30237 GCA_050014735.1 Candidatus Acidiferrales bacterium
CCCTGTTGACGGTAGTTTTTGGGTTGTGGGTGGTGTGAACGGCGGACCCAAGCCGGGGATTCCAGGGAAGATCGTCCGTTACACCATGGGATCGAATCCTCCGGCCACCTGCACGACCGAGGTGTACGAGCCGCCCTTCAACAATCCGGCGGCACCTGGAGTGGAGGGGTTCGGCACGCAAGGCGTTGAAATTGACAGCAAGGGGATTGCGTGGGTATCCCTCGGAACCAGCGCTCATCTCGCCAGCTTCGATAGGAGCAAGTGCAAGGTGCTGCGGGGACCGACCGCGACGGGCCAACATTGCCCGGAGGGCTGGACACTGTATCCGGTGCCGGGCCCGACCTTCAAGGGGACGGATATCCGGTCGGACTACTTTTATCTGAGCTGGGTTGACCGGGCGAATACCTTGGGGTTAGGGAACGATGTTCCGGTCATCGATGGAACTGGCTCTGATTCGCTGATTGCTTATATACCGGATCAAAAGAAATGGGTGACGATGCGAGTGCCGTATCCGTTGGATTTCTACACGCGCTCGATGAACGGACGCATCGACGATCCGAAGGCAGGTTGGAAGGGGCGCGGAATCTGGGCCGGCAACAATGAGAGAGTTGTCTGGCACATTGAAGGTGGCAAGGGGACAACAAGCGAGGTCGTTCATTTTCAGATTCGGCCTGACCCGCTTGCCAAGTGAGCTGTCCAGTTACCTTGTAATGAACAAGCTGGGAGTGGTTCAGTTAGAGGCGTTTCGAGTTTTCGGAATCCCGTAACCGCAAGTTGCGATACACAGTATTAATCCGTAAAAAGGAGAAATCCATGCGAACAAATTGCATGAGGTGGTCCGTGGGATTGGGGCTATTGCTGTGTGGTTTAGTGATTGGCTCGGGATTGTACCGAATCGAAGCTCAGCCGCGGAGCACCGCAACGGCCGCGCAGCCTCAAGCGGGCAACGTTCCGGTCGGACAGGATAACATTGGCGGCGTGGTCACCAGTTCGAAAGGCCCCGAAGCCGGCGTCTGGGTGATTGCGGAAACCACGAATTTGCCGACGAAGTTTCGCAAGATCGTTGTCACGGACGATCAGGGACGTTACATGTTGCCGGAGCTCCCTAACGTGGATTACAAAGTTTGGGTGAGAGGCTACGGTCTGGTCGACTCGAAACCCGTGGAAGCGAAGCCAGGCAAGACGCTGGCATTGACCGCCGTCGTCGCTCCGACTCCACAAGCGGCCGCGCAGTATTATCCTGCCGACTATTGGTTTTCGATCCTCAATATCCCTCCCAGGAGCGCCTTTCCAGACTCGCATTCGCAGGCCGAATTTCTGACCGACCTGAAACGAGGCTGCAACGTCTGCCATCAGACGGGCAACAAGGCGACGCGCGATCTTGAACCGGCCCTTGGCACATTCAGCTCACCCAAAGATGCCTGGGAGCGGCGGCTCATGTCGGGCCAAGTCGGGCCGCAGATGACTGCGGCGCTGAATCGAATGGGACATGACCGTGCTTTGGATATGTTCGCGAACTGGACCACTCGAATGAACGCTGGTGAAGTTCCACCGATGCCGCCGCGGCCACAGGGTGTGGAGCGGAATGTGGTCGTCACACTATGGGAAACGGGCACCGACAAGTCATTCATTCATGACGTGATCGCTTCGAATGAGCGGAATGTTACTGCGAATGCGTACGGGCCAGTCTATTCCATGGAGTTTGCGGCAGCCCAGATTTGGGCTATCGATCCAAGAGAGAATACGAAAACCAAGCTCGCGGACGTTCCGTTTCGCAATCCAGCCGACAGAAAACTATTTAAGACGTTTTCCCCGCCGACCGTGGCAGCGCCTTCTCCATACTGGGGAAACGATATCGTTTGGGACGACCCGAACTTTATTGCGATGCCGCACATGGATAGCAAGGGCCGCATTTGGTTTCATGCGCAGACCATACCCGAAATGGCTCCGTATTGCCGGAAGGGCTCAGGAAATCCCTTTGCTGAGTATTTTCCAATACCGGAGGGGAATGTTCCCCGGGGCATGGCTGTTTACGATCCAAAGAATGGAAAAATCGAACTGATCGATCTGTGTTTGTCGGCGGGGCATATGGCATTCTCTGACGATAAAGATGAGACTCTCTACTTCACCGATACCGGGGCGATACCTCCCAGGATGGGCGGGCTCGGATGGGTGAAGACGAAGGTTTGGGATGCAACTCACGACCCACAGAAATCGATCGGCTGGTGTCCCGCAGTAATTGACTACAACGGCGATGGCAAGAACGGCCCCTATACGAAGCCAGACGAGCCGATCGATCCGAAACTGGATCGCGCGGTTGACGGAGGCAATGGTTACGGATTCGCGTTCAATCCTGTGGACAAGAGCTTGTGGTACGCGGGATTGAGTTCCACGGTGCCTGGAAGAATCGTTCGCATGGTGGCGGGAGATAACCCGCCAGCAACGTGCAAGACGGAAGTCTACGAGCCGCCATTCGATAATCCCAAACGTCCTGGAGTGGAAGCTTTTCAGACGCTCGGCATCGCTGTTGATACCAACGGCTTGGTGTGGGCGGGTCTGGCAGGCAGCAACGACCTTGCCAGCTTCGATCGGAGCAAGTGCACGGCTCCCTCGAATGGCCCGAATGCAATGGGACAGCAATGTCCAGAGGGCTGGACGCTCTATTCGGTGCCGGGTCCGAAGTTCAAGGGAACCAATATTCTGGCCGATGCCTGGTATCACAACTGGATGGACCGCTACGATTCTCTCGGGTTGGGCAAAAATGTGTCGATCATCTGCTCAAACGGCGACGATTCACTGATCGCGTATCTCCCGGACCAGAAGAAGTTTGTCACGATGCGCGTGCCTTATCCGTTGGATTTCTATACGCGGAATGTGGATTTCCGCATTGACGACCCGAAGGCTGGATGGAAGGGACGAGGCTTGTGGACCGGCAATGAAGACAGAGTGATCTGGCATCTCGAAGGCGGAAAGGGCAATACAACCTCCGTCGCGCATTTCCAAATTCGGCCCGATCCGCTTGCCAAGTAAAGAACGAGTTAGGGCGCGTGCTATTGTGCGTGGAGAGAGTTCGTTCCTGCGGCGTGCGCAAAACTGACGGTTGTACCGATCGCAACGGCCGACGCGACCTGTCGGCCGTTGTTCGCTTTACTGTGTCGACTTGTCTACATCAAAAGCTCATGACGGCTCGGTGGCGGGGCGAACGGGCGCAGGTGGCGGCACCGGTTTATATGGAGTCGTTGGCCGTGCCGGCAGGATCGTCGGTCTATCATCCTTTTTCTTCGGCTTCTTTTTTTCTCGACCTCGTTTGTCTCGGTTGCCCACAATTGTCTCCTGTTGATGCTGGAATCTGGAGGCGAGCGACGCGTCGCCCCGGTCAGTGATTATGACTCTTCAGAGAATCTTACCAGCTTTACTGCAAATCGCTATAACTCCTTGTGATGACGCCTCGTCATTCCGTGGCCTCCGTGTAGGCGCGCAGGATGTGGAGTTGCCGGCGAGGATCGAATCTCGTTCAGCACCCGCGCGATTTACACCGATGGCATGGAAAGCCATGTCTCGGCACTTCGTCTGTTTTCGGGGGTTCAGGCCCTTGCTGTCTGGAGAGGAACGATTCGCTAAATAGAGATTTGTCGCGGGTGCAAGCTCTGCTAGAGTATCGGCTTCCACAGAATTAGACCAAAATTTAGGAGCAAAAAGACAGCCGTGCGGCTCGTCATCCTGCCAGGAGATGGTATCGGACCGGAAATTTCAGCCGCGACTGCGGTTGTGCTCGAATTACTGAACCGGAAACTCGCCCTCTCTCTGACATTGGAGACCCACGAAATCGGCCTCGGACCCTTGAAACGAACAGGGACGACGTTCCCGCTCACGATTCTCGATGCCTGCCAATCGGCGGATGGCGTCATTCTGGGTCCGATCTCTCATGCGGAATATCCGCCGCGGTCGGAAGGCGGCATCAACATCTCCGCGGAACTTCGCATTCAGCTTGATCTGTACGCAAACATTCGCCCGAGCCGTTCACGACAGGGGCTACCGCATTGGGGACGCACTCCCATGGATCTGGTGATCGTGCGCGAGAATACGGAAGGCTTCTATTCGGATAGAAATATGTTTTGGGGCGTTGGAGAATTTATGCCGACGGCAGACATGGCGTTGTCGATCCGCAAAGTCACGGCCCTCGCCTCGCAGCGAATCGCAAGGACCGCCTTTGAATTAGCCAGAGCGCGGCGAAGAAAAGTAACGGCGGTTCACAAGGCGAATGTGGTCAAGGTCTCGGAAGGCCTGTTCTTGCGCGAGGTTCGAAAGATCGCCGCGAGCTATTCCGATGTCTCGTATGACGAACAACTGGTTGATTCGATGGCCGCACTTCTGGTTCGCGACGCCGAGAAATTCGACGTCATCGTCACGACGAACATGTTTGGAGACATCTTGTCGGATGAAGCGGCTGAACTCTCTGGTAGCCTGGGTTTAGGCGAGTCGATCAACGCCGGAGATTTGCATTGCATGGCTCAGGCGCAACATGGCTCTGCTCCAGACATCGCCGGGCAAGACAAGGCGAACCCGTCATCGTTGATCCTGTCAGCCGCCCGACTGCTGGATTGGCTGTCGCGAAAATATGGCAAGCCCTCGCTGGCTACGGCCGCTCGCACGATCGAAAGCGCCATCGATGAAGTGCTAAAGGATCCGGCGCGGCGTACATTCGATCTCGGAGGTTCACTTGGCACGAGGGCGTTTACGAGTGCAATTTGTGAACAAATGGAGTGCTACACTGCAGAATAATCGGTATCATCGCGAGCGTTTTCGTGGTTGACCTGCTCAAAATGCCTGACACACTTGCTAACGAAATTTCAGATTGCCACGTGCATGTCGTCGGTCCCGTCGACGCATTCCCACAAGCGGAGGGCCGTGGCTACACAGCCGGATTGGCCACGCCAGAGAGCTTGCGAGAGGTTGCAGGCCCAACGGGCGTGAAGCGCTATGTCTTCGTTCAACCGAGCTTCTATGGAACGGACAATTCTTACCTTCTTCATTCCTTGGATTTGCTGGAGGGACGCGCTCGCGGTGTTGTCGTCCTGGACTCTGCCGGGATGAGCGCACGTCAGTTGGAGCAGCTTGCACAGCGCGGCGTATGCGGAATCCGCGTCAACCTGTATAGCAAGTTCAGTCCATTGGTATCTGGCGGACTTGAAGATCTTTTGAAACGATTCACCGACAAAATGCCTCGCGTGGGTTGGCATATTGAAGTGATTGCGCCGGTTGAAACCGCTGTCGCCGCAGCGCCGGCGCTTGCTGACTCACCAATTCCAATTGTCATCGACCATTACGGACTCCCGGGCTACGAAGGGCCGGAAAGCAAGACGGGCCGCAGGCTCCTTGATTTAGTTGGCCTCTTACACGTTTGGGTGAAGCTTTCGGCTCCATACCGGATCGGTACCGATCCGCTGAATACAACGCCGCCTGCTGACTGGCTTTCGGCATTGCTGCAAATTGCGCCGGATCGTTGCGTGTGGGGCAGCGATTGGCCGTTTGCGCCGCAGCGAAAGAATCAAACCGACGCGGCAATCGCGGTTCCTTACCGGCCCATAAAATACCGGCGATTGCTGGAAGATTTTATCCGGGCGCTGCCGGCGTCGATGGATGCCGGCCGAATTTTGCGACAGAATCCTGCACGCCTGTATGGATTCGATTTGGCTGAGAGCGATAAGGAATAAGCCGGAGAATCGATGGACATCACCTCAGGAACCGATCGGGCCGCAACAGTGTCCATCTCGACGGAAGTGGAGCGGCACGCATTCAACAAAATTGCCTGGCGATTGGTTCCGCTTCTCTCGATCAGCTATGTGCTCAATTACATGGACCGAAACAATGTCGGTTTTGCGGGATTAACCATGAACCGGCAGGTCGGACTCACCGCTGGCCAATTCGGCACGGGAGCTGGAATCCTTTTTCTGGGTTACTGCTTCTTTGAACTCCCAAGCAACATTGCGCTTCACCGGTTTGGCAGCCGGTTGTGGCTTTCGCGGATCATGATTACCTGGGGACTTGTTTCCACAGCGACGATTTTCGTGACCGGGCCGAAGAGTTGGTATTTCCTCCGGTTCTTGTTGGGTGTCGCGGAGGCGGGATTTTACCCTGGTGTAATTTTTTATCTGTCCGCATGGTTTCCGTCGGAATATCGCAACCGCGTGCTGGTTCTATTTCTTCTGGCGATTCCTGTCTCAACGGTGGTCGGAGCGCCCGTCTCGGGATTGCTGCTGGGAATGGATGGCGTTGCCGGGCTGGCTGGGTGGAAATGGCTTTTCATTATTGAAGGAATGCCCGTTGTCGTCATGGGGTTCTTAATCCTCTGGCTCTTGGCGGATCGGCCGGAAGAGGCCCGGTGGTTGACGGATGAAGAGAAATTAGCCGTGTCTACGCGCATTCTCGGCGAGCGGCGGGAAAGGGAAGTTACACACCTTTCGGCGGCGCTCAAGGATCCCAGGGTCATACTTCTGGCGCTGATCCAATTTGGATTCACTACGGGATCCTACGGTGTTGGCATATGGCTACCTCAAATTATTCAGAGGTCTCACTTCTCGAACCGGAACGTGGGGTTTATCACCGGCGTTTGCTACGCAGTGGCTTGCGTCGGGATGATGATCTGGGCCGAGCATGCGGGACGGACCGGAAAAAAAATCAAGAACCTTACGATAGGCTGCTTTCTGTCGGCAGGCGGCCTTGTATTCGCAATGCTTGCCCAAAACTTTTGGATATCGATTACCTGGATTACCGTATCGCTGATTTGCCTCAACGCCGCTCGTGGCATTTTTTGGACGATTCCTTCGCGGTTTCTGACGGGCATCGCCTCGGCGGGCGGCCTTGCCTTTATTAACTCGATTGGGACGATTGGCGGCTTCGTAGGGCCGTGGCTGATCGGGATTTTGAAAGATCGGACAAATTCATTCTCCGCGGGATTGCTGGCGATGGCAGGGTTCCTTCTGGTAGCGAGTATTCTTTCCTGGTCTCTGAAGCTTGTCGTCACCCAGGAATGAGGCGCGCCGGAACATGCACGTCGCCGATTACGATCGATCGGAATTGGCGGTCAACCGAAACGTTGTTGTCGTCCTTAAGTTGTCGCCGAACCAGGCGACGATTCCTGCTTGTCTCTCTCCAATGTAACGGCACTCGCCATTGTCGAGAATCATCGGGACGTCGTGACCTGGCACTAGGATCGTGCCGGGTCGGCGCTGCCAGAATTTCCAGATCGTTTCGATGGAAGCGCTGCTGACGGCTGCATCGAGCGTCATATTGGCTCGACGCGAAATCAGTTCCGCGCGGTTTTTGGCGGCATCTCCGGAAAAAATCACGTCCTGTTCACCGGCGTTCAGAAGAAAGATGAGGTGTCCGTGTGTATGGCCGGGGGTGAGATAGCAAGTAATGCCAGGGAATACCTCCTCGCCGTTACCAACGGTGAAGAGCGACGGCCATTCCTTCAATTTCAGGACGTAGAGCTCGGGTGTAGGAGTCTCACCCCAGGGATCCTTCAATGCGGCATCGAGTTCCTGCGCGCCAAGGACAATGCGTGCATGACGAAACAGCGTCCAATTCACGCAATGGTCGTGGTGAGCGTGCGTCAGAAGTATGTCCGTAACGTCGCTGGGCTTGACTCCAAGCTTTGCCAGGCGATCGACCAGCAACGCCCGCATCCCGAATGAGCCCGTGTCGATCAACGCGATTCGATCGCGATGCCGGATCATGACGACGGTGCTCCAACCGAGCCCCCCGTGATGTTGTGCCTTGCCTGGAAAGCCTTGTACCAGAATTTCGATTTCGTGTTTTCCTATTTTCATGACGAAATGTTTCCTTAATTTTCTTCAAGAATTCAGCGGATGGTCCGAAACGATCAGAGGCGGCAAGTTCGCTTTAGCTGCTTCTCCCTGGAATGTTGCGAGTTCGCTCGGGCTGTAGGGGAGTCCGCGCGCTCGGCGCGCCACTTCTTGCCGTGCCTCGAATTCTCCAGCGATCAGAACTTCGCTGAATCCTTCGGCCGGTGGGCAGTCATGGATTCGCTGGATCAGCGTATCCATCCGAGCCTCGTATTCCTTCAAGGAGACAAACAAATCCGGCCGCATCGCGAACAAGAAATGACCGACATTTTGCGTACGATCGAAATCCCTGGTCTGATCGCCAACGTCGCCGGCAAACGCTGCTCCGGTCAGCACACCGCCGAAGATGTCCATCACCATGGCGAGGCCGGAGCCTTTCGGACCGCCCATAGGCAGGATCAGTCCTTGTAATGCCGCCGCAGGATCGGTAGTTGGGCGCCCTTCCGCATCCAGAGCGTAGCCCTCCGGTATACTCTCGCCCCGCCTCAATGCTTTGCGTATTTTACCGCGCGCCGCCACTGCCACCGACATATCCAGCACGAATGGGCCGAGTTTCCCGCCTGGAGCGCCAACCGCAAGAGGGCTCGTCCCTAGAATGGGCTGGCGTCCGCCCCACGGCGGCATCGAAGCCGACGCGTTTGTGAACACCATTCCAATCAGTCCCGCGTGGATCGCCTGGAGCGCATAACTCGCAGCCACTCCGAAATGGGTGCTGCGCTTCACCCCCGCGACGCAGCATCCGAAGTTTTTCGCGGCGGCGATGGCCTGGTTCATTGCGCGAGTTGCCACAACCTGACCGAGCCCGTTCTCTCCATCCACTGCAAGCGAGACCGGAGTAACCTGGCATACCTTGATATCCGGACGTGGGTTGACCAAGCCTCGCCGTATGCGATCGAGATAGAGCGGCAACCGAATCAGACCATGAGTGTCCACACCGCGGAGATCCGCGTGAATCAGATACTCGGCCACGACGGCCGAATCTTCCGGCGGGACGCCATGAGCGAGCAAGAGCTGCCGCGCGAACTCGAGGGCGTCGTCGGATCGGACGTAGAGCAACTGGCCGGGATTATCAACGATGGTCATTCACTGGCTCCTCAAAATGAGTCGGAGTCCGCGGAAAAAACTCCCTAGCTCGTATTACGCACGAATTGGCCGCCTCGTAAATCCGATCGCCAATCCCGCCGCCAGCAACGGCAGAACTCCGGAAACTGTAAACGCGCTGGAAAATCCACCACTGGACTTCACCAGATAACCGGTCACGACCGGCGCTGCCATACCAATCAAGTTGCCGCCGACCAGAAGTATGCCGAATGCAGTCCCGGTCAGTTGAGGATTCTCAATCATGTCATTGGTGAGCGCGTAGATTATGGCGATGACCGTCGTATTGCAAGCGAGCGCAAAAGAAATGACCGCCAGAGTGCTCAGCGCGCCATGCGTGACATTGATCAGAAGAACGATGCTCGACAGAAATGTCAGCAGAGCGACGTGATATCGGCGGGCTCCTTGCTTGAGCCGGTCCGGTGTCAAAAAGAAATCGCTAACCCGTCCGAAACAAATTTCCATGGTCACACCGGCAAGATAGGGAATTCCGCTGTATACGCCTGCCTTCATGAGGTTCAGCCCGCGAGCCTGGACCAAATAGGAGGGAAGCCAAGTCAGAAACACATAGTTCATATAATTCACAAATCCCAGCGTGATCGCCAGTCCCCACATCGATTGGTGGCGGAGCAGAGATCCTGCCGCGCTGCGGAAACCAGGGGCGATTGCGGGATCTTCGACTTCTCCCGCTGAGAGAGTAGGAGCGCGGTACTCCAGAATTTGGTGTCGCTCCTCGGCTGAGAGCCATCGGCATTCCTCAGGGGGCTGGAACCATCGTAACCAGAGAAACAACCAGACAAACCCAAGCGACCCCATAATGAAAAATGAAGCCCGCCAGCCCGCTCGCACCACGAGCCAGGCCGCTAGGGGACTGGCAAGCCCGACAGCGACAAAAACACCCGAGTGGATTATTGCTGTCGCAAAACCGCGCTCTTTTGCCGGAAACCACTGGCGCACGATCTTGTTGCACATGGGGAATGTCGCAGCCTCGCCTGCGCCCAGCCCCAGGCGTGCAGAAATCATGCTGCCGATGCTCGATGCTGCACCCGTCAAGATCGCGCCGGCGGACCAAATAACAATGGAAATGGCGCAGATTTTCCGTGCACCGAATCGATCTCCCAGCCAACCCCACGGCATCAGAAAGACGGTATAGGTCCACAGATAGGCCGAGAACAGCCAACCGATTTGCGCGGGATCCCAGTGAAATTGTCTTGCCAGTGCAGGGGCTGCAACGCTCAGGTTTACGCGATCGACGTAATTGATCGCGACGTTGAAGAAGAGAAACATCAGGATGAAACGGCGTCTGCCGGACAACATCGACGCGAGCTTCATTGGCGGCATGCCATTTTTTGCGGCGCCCTCAACGAGTGTGAATTCCAGGAATAGAAGGTTTGCAAAATAGCCGATCCGCAGCGCCGTTACAAGTGTTTTAAAATGAATTCACCGGGAACTGTTCGATTCGGGGTCCAAGGTTTTCAACCGCATTTCCGCTGCTGGCTACCGATGATGTGTGCGTAGACCCCTAGCGTGATTCGTGGGGAACTGGGTGGTAATTGCTTTTGCGCCACAGCCCGGGTTGCGCGTTCTGCATGCAAGGCGCCGGCAGCACAACGCCCCATGGAACGAAAGCTGCCGCATGGTATTCCCAGCCGTCCCTCAAGACTCGGCTGCGGAACTTTTTCCCGCAGCGTGTTGGCTGAGAACGGACGGCCAGTTCTGTTCACAAATAGAAGCTCAGTGTTTCCATCGTGATTCTGAAGAAGTTTGCGAAACTGTCCCCCTAACTGAGGCAGCATCGGAACACTCGGGGTGCCTACCGTAGACTTCATCGCTTGAAATTTCTGTGCAGCACAACTCTCTCCGCGCAGTAACGTCGCGTTCGCGGAGCGCACCATCTTTCGGCAAAATATTAGCGCGCTGAGCCGATACATAAGCGCATGGACTCAAAAAACGTGCGTCGATCTGGGTTGAAACCCTGCTACTCTCCGTCGAATTGGAGTAAAATGACATTTTTGACGGCAACTATCGCGCTGGACTTTACAACGTCGGTCCGCGGAGAGCGCAGCGCTTTAACTGACTTCTCGCGTGAGCCTATTTCCCGCGCTGTGAGGTCGTCGTACCGAGGAGAATAATGTCTCGCACTTCCGCGTCAGGTTTTCGAATAATTGAGGTAATTGTGGCAGTCGCGGTCACATGTGTGCTATTCAGCGCTCCCATCCTATTCGCGCAGGAGGCGCAGATTTTCAGGGGCCAGATTACCCAGTGCGCGTGCGCGGGACCGGACCAGCACGCGCCAACGCCTGGTGATCACGCGACTCCGCCCTGCACCTCCGCTTGTGCGAATGTGGGCACCCAGTACGTGCTATCCGAAACCACCTACAAAGTCGACTTTCAGTTTGACAAGCAGGACTTTCCCAAGTTTTTTGCCGGGAAATACGTCTTCGTAATCGGAACTCTGGACCGAGGATCCAATACCATCCGCGTTAAAAACATCGTCCCCGATCTGCCGCCGCAGATCAGACAGGCGAAGACCGTCTCGATCGTTTGCGATGCCTGCCCGAGAGGAATGGCCAAAGCGAGACGCGCTGCCCTCGAAGAACTGACAATTTGGAAACGCTTTACCGTGGTTCCGGATCCCAAAAAGGCGGATCTGATTTTCCTGTTTTCCGCGAACCGCTATCTAGGGGACTACTTGACGCGCGACGGTGCGGATCCCAGGCCAGTTCATGTCGATATTACGTACATGAATGTCGTCGACCCGCACACAGGCGCAAATCTGTGGGGCGACTCCGAGCGATTCGGCAGTTGGTTCGTGGCCTCGGCGACCAAGGATTTGATCGATGAATTAAGAGAGATATTGGAGGTAGACCAGAGTGCGGTCGAGCGGCATGCGTTCCTGATTAGGCACGAGATTCCCAAGGTCGCGACGGATACCGGAAAGTAATCTATTCCACCTCGTCTTTTGCTCGAAAGGATTTATGTCTTCTAGGTCAGGGCCATGCTTCCGAGTGGGAAATAAGCTCGTCGGAGTCGCTGCGTGTGTGCTATTCAGCGCCCTAAGCCTCTTCGCGCAGGGAGAGCAGATCTTCAGGGGCGCTTGCGCGAAGGTGGGCTCCAAGGTAGTGCTGAACGACGCCGGTGGCAAAGCCACCTACGAACTAGACCAGCAGAAGAAGGCCAAACGCTATGTCGGCTATTATGTGGTCGTTACGGGGAGTCTGGACCAAGCGACGGGCATGATCCACGTCGATAGCATCGTCCCCGCGTTGACACCGAAGATCACCCAGGCAAAGTCCGTCTTCATCTACTGCGACGCTTGCCCAAGGGGGATGGCCAAGGCGAAGCCGGCGGCCCTCGATGCATTGCTGGATTGGAACCGATTCGCGGTGCTTTCAAATCCCAGCAATGCGGATCTTGTTTTCATTTTTTCGGCGAACCCTTATGCGGGTGACTACGTGACACGCGACGGGCCGGACCCCCGGCCGGTTAATGTCGATATTACATACATGAACGTCGTCGACCCCCAAACAGGCCAGAACTTGTGGGGCTCCTCCCGGCAGTGGGGTAGCCTGTTCGTCGCCAAAGCGACGAGGGACTTGATCAGGGAGCTCAGAGTACAGTTGGAAGAGCAGAGTTCGGGCGCTCAGAAGTCGCTCCCTGCCAAGAACCGCAGTCACGGGACCTCTTCGGGCGTGGGCACGTTCCCACCTTAAACTTCGAGATCGAGTATTCGGGTCAGTGTCTCTAGGTAGGATTGGCAACCATGACCGACGGCTGAACGGCCATTTTCTTCAATCGTCAAAAGGACTGGCTCGCCTCATGGAACGCGGAGAATCTATCCATGGAACGCCCGTTCTCGATATGAACTCTCGGTTGCCGAGTTTGCCCAACGTGGTGCGACGTTGCGCCCAAATTGGAGGCAGCCGCTTCGGCAATCAACCTAATGCGCCATCGTCGTAATTTCGTTTTCTAAGGAACGGGCACCGTCGGTAGACAGTGAAAAATCACTTTCCGATATCTACAATACGCAACTGCTTCAGTTCCTCGGCGTCGAGTGCTCCGTCTTTGTCGGTGTCCACGCGGTCGAATTCCGCCTCCATAAACTTCAGAAACTCTTGCTTGGAGACTCTGCCATCCGCATTTTTGTCCAACAGAGACAGCATCCGCGCGTTCTCACTGTCCGAGATCGCCAAATGACCTTTGAATTCAGAAAGCAAATCCCGCGTCGCTTGTGCGACAAACAGGCTCCCCCAATACCTATCATCGCTCCAGAGGCTTTGCCCCGTACTCGGGTCGATTATATCCATGAACGTTATTTTGACATCGACCCCCCGAGTGTCCGGCCCGTCGCGGGTGAGGAAATCACCAGTATATTGGTTCGCGGAAAAGATGAAGACCAGATCCGCCTTCCTGCGGTCCAGGACTATGTCGAACCGTCCCCACTCCGTCATGTATTGGAAGGCAGCCGACCACGCGACCGCCATCTGCCTGGGACAGGCGTCACATTCGATGTAAACAGCCTTTGCCTGGGTTATTTTCGAGGGCAAGGCAGGGATCATATCGGTGACGTGGATTGTGGCGGTGGTTGCTTGCAAGCTCCCGCTGACGAAGACATCCACGCCGGCAAAAGCTTTAGCTTTCGCGGGATCATCCAGTTGGTAGATGGTTTTGTTCGCGACGTTGAAGAGGACGTACTTGGACCCTCTTTTCGGGCGCGCGACCGTGCACGGCAGAGTGGGCTGGCCATTTTCAACGATCGGAGCGCGTCCGTTCGGGTCCAGACAAATTCTGCCCTTGAAGAACTGCTGATCCTGCGCGGCAAGGCTAAACGCACCGAACAATACGCACGCAGCGACTCCGATGATGATCTTCCCCATTCGGGAATCCGGCGCCGACCTATCGAGTCTCGGTACTCTAATTCCGAATCCTACTATGGTTGGCCTTCCAATGCTAGTACGGTGCAGTGTGCGTTGTTGCGGCCGAAAAGGCGTTGGACTTATTCCAAACGAGCGCTGAAAGCTACGTTCTTGTTAACCGTTAGACCCATCACTCACCGGATTTTTGCATCGGACTTTCGTGACCGGTAGCCCAAATCGCGCTACCTCGGCCAAGCCTCATCGTCAACCAGGATCGATGGATTCCCAGCTACCGCTAGTCCCGTATCGAACCTGCCGTGAGCATCTCGACCCAACTTCACTGTTTCGTGAAAACGCAGGTCCAATAAAGCATTAAGCTTACTCGGGCGCAACCCGATTACTGGAGTGCAGTGTCTCGCTTCCGAGTACGCCACGATCCGGGCACACTTGCCCTCAAGGAGGTGTATTTAATGATCATATATTTTTACTTATGGTTATATATAGAGCAACCTCCATTTGGCACTGGACAAGCGTGCGATCTGCCAACGGCAGCCCGCAAGCGCCCGGACCGCCGTGAGTGAGTTTCAGAGTTCCGCCTCGCCCAATTAGCTTTCGAAGCTCGGCTCCACTTCGGGCAACTTATCGTCTTCGCTCGCGAACCACACGTACAGCGTGGGTAAAATGAAAATACTCATTGCCAGATCGGCGATCAGGCCTCCCACGATAACAATCGCAAAGGGCCGCTGGGAGTCGGAGCCGATGGCGTGCGACATCGCAGCGGGCAGCAATCCTAGGGTCGCTACAAGCATTGTCATCATGATGGGACGAAGCCGAAGTACGGCCCCTTCCACCGCCGCATCCGGGATGGTGAAGCCTCCGGCGCGAAGTTGGTTGATGTATTCGAGCATGATGACTCCCGTCTGTACCGAAACGCCGAAAAGCGCCAGAAAACCGACGCCGGAGGAAACGCTGAAGTTTGTATGCGTGATTAGCAACGCCAGCAGCCCGCCAATCCGGGCCATCGCCACGTTGGCGAGAATGAGTCCAGCCCATTTGAGCGACCGGAACATTGTGTAGAGAATGACGAAGATCAGAAGGATCGTTAACGGCACGATGAGAAGCAGTCGCGCTTCGGCGCGCTTCTCGCTTTCGTATTCGCCTTCCCAATCGATGTGGTATCCACGCGGTAATTGAACATGCGCGTTGACCTGCTTCATCGCGTCCTCGACCGTGCTGCCAAGGTCGCGGCCGCGAACACTATATTTGATCGCAATATATCGCTGGTTTCCTTCCCGGTAAATTTCCGAGCCCCCGTCCAGTTCTCGAACTTTGCAGAGCTGGGCGAGTGACACTCGCTCGCCAGATGGTGAAAGCAAGCGAATATTCTCGATGGCTTCTTTCGTTGTGCGGAATTGCGGCAGATATCGCAGGACCAGGTCGTATCGCGCCTCGCCCTGTAATACCTGCGTGAGCGCGTTGCCTCCAGCAGCCGTTTGGATAGCATCCTGAACGTCCGCAACGTTGATTTGATAACGCGCGGCTTGGTCCCGGTCGACCTCGAAATTGATTTTCGGCTGACCGAGAACTCGAAAGACGCCAAGATCCTCGACCCCGTTGACCTGTCGCACCGCAGCGACTATCTGGTCGGCTTTTTCCTCAAGAACCTTCAAGTCGTCGCCATAGACCTTCGTTGCAAGTTCACCCTTCACGCCGCTGACTGCCTCCTCCATGTTGTCTTCAATGGGCTGAGAAAAGCCCCAGACAACACCCGGAATTTTGTTCAGTTCCCGATTCATGGCGGCAATCAATTCCTCCTTGTCCTGGTGGAATACGGACCGCCACTGCTCCTTGGGTTTCAAATCCACGAAGTATTCGGTATTGAAGAATCCCGTTGTGTCGGTTCCGTCATCCGGCCGCCCTGTTTGACTTGTGCATTGAGGCACCTCGGGAAACGAACAAAGCACAATGCGGGCCTGATTCGATAATCGGATACCTTCACTTGGCCCGGTGCTGGCGGCAAGAGTGCCGCGCACCCACATGGCGCCTTCATCCAGGTGGGGCAGAAACTCGGAACCGATGATGCCGCTGTAGGCGAGAAAGATGGCGATACATAGTCCGGCCAAGCCCAGCCCCACAGTTAACGTGCGGTGGGCAATCGCAGTCCGCACTGCCTTGCGATAGCGGGCGGTTAAAAATTCCATTACCGGGTTGTGGAATTCACGAACCCCTTTGCGAAAAAGGAAGGTGGAAAGAACCGGCGCAATGATCATGGAAAAAAGCAGCGCGCCTAAGAGCGCAAACGCGACAGTCCAAGCCATGGGCCTGAATAGCCTGCCCTCAACCCGTTGCAGTGTAAAGATTGGCAGATAGGCGGTAATAATGATCCCGATGGCATAAAACACCGGTCGCTGTACTTCGTGCGCGGCCTCGCGGATCATCTGCGCGACCGGTTTCACGATCACGGTATTTTTCCGCGGCGTGGCATTTCCCTCAGCGTCATGTCCTCCGCCGTTTTGCCGCTGGCTGATATGCCGGATGATGTTCTCAACCATGACGACCGCGCCATCGACGACCATCCCGAAATCCAGCGCACCAAGAGACAGAAGGTTTGCAGGAATACCCTTCAGGTTGAGGCACGAGGCGGCAAAGAGCAGCGAAAACGGAATGGTAAGGGCGACAATGAATGCCCCACGGATATTACCGAGGAAGAGAAACAGGATGATCACGACCAAAATGATGCCCTCCGTGAGATTGTGGAGCACCGTATGCGTCGTGTAGTGGACCAAGTCGCTCCGGTCAATAAATGGAACTACCTTTACGCCGGCCGGCAGGATGTGGTCGTTCAACTCCTTGACCTTGGCCTCGATTCCACGAAGCGCCTCGTCCGCGTTCGCGCCTTTGCGTAAGAGCACAATGCCGGAAACCACGTCTTCGTTATCGACAATTTTGCCGTCTTCGCGATGTATGGCTCGGGCGAATTGGCCGAGTCGAATCTTCGGGCCCTGCTCGACAACCGCGATATCTCTTACGCGCAGCGGGGTCCCGCTTTTGGTCATGATGACTGTGTTTTCGATATCGCGCACGTTTCTGACCAGTCCATCTTCTTGAATATTGATTTCCTGCAAGCCAGCCTCGATGAAGCTGCCCCCCGCATTAGTGTTGTTGTTCGTCAATTGCTGTTCTACCTGGGCAAGGCTGAGCCCGTACGAGACCAGTTTGTCGGGATCGACACGAACCTGATATTCGCGGGTGGGGCCGCCGAAGCTGGAAACATCGACAATGTTCGGGACAGCCTTGAAGTTCTTTTCGATCACCCAGTCTTCGAGCGACTTGAGCTCCATCACGTCGTACTGCGGATTCGTGCTGCGCAAAGTGAATAAGTAGACTTGGCCGACCGGACTCCAGTCCGTGCCCATTTGCGGCACCACGCCCGGCGGCAAGGTCACTTGCGAGAGCCGTTCCAGAACCCTTTCCCGGTTCCATGAATTCTCCTCATCGTCATCGAAAACCAGTTTCAGGTCCGAGAGCCCGAAGAGGGAGAACGAACGCAGATGCGTCACATGAGGGATGCCGTTCATCACGATTTCGAGCGGAACCGTGACCTGCTGCTCGATTTGTTCCGCCGAAATTCCCGGCCACTGCGTGATGATTTCCACGTAATTGTCCGCAACGTCTGGATAGGCCTCGACCGGAAGTTGATGGAACGAAATTGCGCCCCACCCAAACAGCAGCAACGCAGCAGCGAGAATCAAAAAGCGGTTCTCCAGCGCAAAATCTACAACTTTGCGAATCATCTATTCCTCCAGTGTGCGCGCGCACACGAATGCTTTTGTTTGACCAGGGCGCCGGCTCGGGCACCCGAAAGAACTCCGTGGGAGCACATTCGTGCTCTCACCTGGAAGACCTGCGCGAAACACACCGCTACTGCAGGTCTACGAATCGATCGGTTGAACGATTAGGAGTGGCGAATTTGGGAAGGAGGTGCGCGTCCTGCGTGGGAGGTTAAGAAAGCGCTGGGAAGAAATCCTGGATTCGGAACCGGAATCAAATCGGCGCGAAGCCGGTAACAAGGCAAGGTTTCCGCTTGCAAACACAGCCCGAAATTCGATTGCGGCGGAACACCGAGGGCATCGGTCGTGCGATTCGTCGAAGCGGTGATCCAATTCGTGTCGGATTCGACGAACGCACTGGGGAATGAAGCTGCTTCAGCCCGCGAAAAGTTGCCATGGCCATCGTTTAGGAAAACGGCAACCGGTTCGTGCTGAAAGCTTGTGCTGACGACGAGGTCAGGAGCGTTGTCTCCGTTCACATCGCGTGGAACGATCCTAAGCCCGCCGAACGGCGCGGTAACTGCCATCGACTGGTCAGGCCCGGAGGTGAGGTGAACCTTGATGGAGTATTGAGTGGTTTGAGAATTGCTTCGTTCGACTTGGACCTCAGCCAAGTCCGGCTTGCGATCACCGTCGAAATCTCCAATAGCGAATTGAGGTATTCCAGTTGAGGATACAGGCGTGACCAGCGACAAAGCGTGCTTTAGCTGGTCTCGCTGCGCGAGACTCATTGCGGCGCAGAGCACCGACAACGAGAGAATCAAGCGATAACCAGCCTTCGATCCCATCATTCGGTTCCTCTGATCGGCTCACCCGGATACGAACTGGACATAGCCTTTCGCGGACCGTCCTCACTAACGACATTTCGCCGTGGATAAGCTAGTGCGATGACCGTTAACAGCGCATAAAGCGATTGATAGAAATTTTGATTTCTAAACATCAACGATTCGATTTTTTCTAGTCCTGCCAGCTATTGACACGTGCAAGTTCCTTCTCGATCTAACGCCTCGCAGCCTTTACAACCTCAATATTAATGCGGGTTTTCTAAATAAGGCGTAAAGCAAAGATGCAGCTTGAATAAATGGAAATGACGGCAGCGGGAAAGCCTCGGATTCAATTTCCTTCGGGTGGAATCACTTTACCTAAGGTCGCCCATGCGAGATCGAGAACGTAAAGCGCGATTACGAGATTGCCCAACCGTCTCGACATCGTATTCTGCGGCATGAGCTGAACAGCTCCCCAAAGCAAAAACGTTGCCGCGAGGAGTACATTTTTTAGCAACTCCGCCCTGGACGGCCGGACGAAATATTGCGCGACGAGAAACGAAACGCCCGCGAGGAACAACGGCGCGGCTGATATAGCGGCCATCGATAATCCCGCAGGAGTATCGATTCCCGAATCGCCGATGAGCAAGCCGAGGCTTGCAGCTAGAGACGCAATGGCGAGTCCAAAACAGGTCCATCGCAGAATGGCACTTAAAATAGACATGGATGTATGATCCCGCCGTTCGTATGATCTGGAACTCTACCAACTCCTCGTATAACCGATGCTCGTGGTCGTGTACCAGGGGACCGTTGTGATCTTATTGAACATTTCCTGAATCCAGATTGAGTTGTGATTGTCAAAATGGACGATGGCTCCCAAAGCATCGCCGTTGTAGAAATGATTCTGCAGATGAGGGTTTCCTGTAAATGTGCTGATACCGGCCTGTATCCATGTGTAGCCGGTCACGTGCTTGGTTTTTGGCAGCCCGAAATTTTTCATCACTCCGGAGCTCTCGGTGTGCGATCCATACTCCGAATGCCAAAATCCGCTCCCTCCATCTTCGGATGTATAACCAAGAGGAATTTCGTCCCCGAACGGGTCTTTCTTCATGAATCCGAAGGTGTGGCCAATACCGATATTATAGTTCGATTTAGGAAGCAGTCCGGGACGGTCGAAGTCGGATCCCAGCATAACGAAGAGATCCGTACTCGTTCCCATTTCCACGCCCACGCCCGCTGGCGCGGGTTGCGATTGCCCGTGCGCCACGCCCCCGGGAACGATTGCCAACACAAGCGCCGTACCAAGAAAAACGATCGCAAATGTTGTAGTGCTATCGCGCCGCGGAATCACGTCGATTTCCTCTATCTCCAGTTGTCCAAAACGCTTCCAAGATACGGCGGTTTGAGTCTCGCTTCTTCAGAATATTGACCTCTGCATAAAAAAGTCGTGAAGGCGGAGGATCTAATTACGATTCATTTGTCATAAAAACTGAGCAAGTACAGTAGGGTCTCGCGGCATGGGCGAATTATTGTCGCTGAATCGGCTGTGTGCGATTCCTGGTACTTCGCCACGTTACAAGTAATACTTCCCATGGCTCGCAGGGATCTTCTGTCCGAGACGGGACAGGATTTCACCGACTTGGTTTGAGAAGGCCAGCGTGGCTGGGTCGTTCGTGGAGAAAACGGGCGTGTTTAGATCCATCTTTGTTAACCGGAGCAAATCCTCCGCCACCTCTTGAAATGACAAACGGCCCCAGTTTTCCGTGACTTCGAGCGGATGCGGAACGCTGGGTCCAGAGTCCGACCGCAAGAAAGGGACATATCCCGAGGTATAAACCAGGCCAAGTTTTTCCCCGAATGGGATTGCCGTGCCCCGCAGGATGGGCTGGCTGCCAGGGCGTACGCAGAAAATGCCGCGTCTTGTAACGGTCACAAGACCATACGATTCGGTGCTGGCGAGGACACGCTCGAAACCTTTGCGCTCGGCCACGCTGTAGTGCGAGGTTTTGTGAATTACAACTTTGCGAGGTAAACCGCCACATTCCTGCCTGTAGACGTCTAGAATTTGCGATGCGAGAGTGGCCGCCGCATCTTCCGAGAGTCGCGCGGTTCTGCGTGTTTCTCCATCCCGATTCCAATCTTGAGTTTCAGGCTTAACAATAAAACGTTCCCCGCCGTCTGTGACAAATTGCGCAAATATATTCCGGGAATCCAGACCGCCATAGGAAGAAATCCCTGCATAACAAGCGCCCCTTGTTGCGCTCGCCGGCAGCCACGCGGCAAGGCCCGACTTATGCAGCAGTGTTGCGGTCAAGTTCCACGCGCGCGTCGCGCGGTCCTCGGATCCGCTTCCTGGAGCGCGCCGATCATCCCAAATAATCTCAATTGGAAGTGTGCCCATGCACGCTGCTTTAAGACCGAACTTGAATTTGCGCAAGAGATCGCAGGACAGGTTGTTCGCGCCCTCTGAAAACAGGGTGTTCTCGCTGTTTCCTGACAACGCGCAGATCACGACATCAGGCCCATTTTTCAGTGTATGCAAGGCTTGCACCTTGCGGCTAAAGCACGCTTGAAGCAGCTCCAGGCGCGCTTCCGGATCGCCGCACTCCGCGGCACGGCGCAGTTCCTGCGGGGTAATGGAGCGGTGCCAATCCGGTTGGGACAAAACGTCAGCTTCAAAGGGCGGTCCCGAATTCAGACCCGGAAAGGATGGGTACAAAACGCAGTCGATACTCGAAACCTGTTCGATCGGTTGCGAGATCTCTTTCAATAATTCAAGAGTCCTTTCGATATCCCCGGCTGTTCCGACGATTCCGATGCGGACTCGCGGACGCCCGGCCGAACTCATCCACCAGCTCGGCCCGTACGCGCAGATTCCGGTTTTTACGTCAACGCATCGGCGTTGACCTCCAAAAATATGCTCCGGTTCAGGCAATTGCAGGCATTCAAAATTTTCCGAAGAGCGAGCCAGATGAACTTCGAGCGGAACGGCGTTAAGAACGCGTCTGAGGTTGTTCGTCCCGGAAGTATCCGCGGGTTTCGGAAGATATGTCTTCCTCATGATGTATCGCGCTCTCCTGTTGGATCGGGCCCAGTTCGGGGATCAAGAGGTCGTACTGAGTTTCAGCGAGCATTAGTTGGTCATAGTCCATTCGATCGTTTTGGATCCCGCATTGGCTGAACCCGGAGAGCGGAGTCAAGCGGGCTCGCATGGGACTTGAACCTGTATTGATGCGGAGCTCCTGATGACCCTTTGCCAGCACAACCGACCAGAACCTCAACGATCGTAAAACTTGCCCGTTCCGTTCGCGCTCTATCGAATGGGAGAGTATTGGTCCCAATTGGTGATTCGCCGCGGACGTTTTTCCGTCCAGTTCAGTGAGGTGCCATGTTGGCTCCAAGCGCAAAAACAGCGCGCCCAGAATTTGCACAAATCCGGCGCGAACGCCTTGATGCCGCCACCCGTACTGAACTTCCACTTTCAGTTCATTATCGAGTTGTATCCATGCAATGTTTGGAGCGGTAACTTCCCGGGAAACTGCTTGCTGCCCCGTCTGCCACCAAATGTTCTTAGGTTTGGAGCGAGTGAAGTAGTAGAGCTTGCGGCTTTTGTCATAACGCAAGCCTCGCTTCCAGGCGTGGTGGCGAAATAAGCTGTTAAGGAGGCAGATCGCCGATTCCGCACGGTCTGAATTAGAAAGCCAGCGTGTGAAATTCTCTTGTACGGTCGTTGACCCTTTACTCAATGCAGGCTGAAAAACTGAATCCTGTGCAAACGGTTGGAACGTGTACAAGCGGGAGTCTTGCAGTAAAAAAGGCAATGGGCCAGGCCCGCCACAAGCTTCAATGACTTCCGCATCCGTTCGACAGTGCGTTTCCGCGGAAAAGACCATAACGGGCGTTTCAAGAACCGGAAAGAGATTGGATACAATTCGCTCTTTCACTTGCTTTTTGCCCGGAGAGGGGCGCGTTGCGATTTGGCGCGAGTCTGGCCCATTGAATTCCGTCTTGGCAACTGCAAGCGAATTTCCGTTTCGGGCGGCAGAGTCCTCGCGAAGAATCATCAATAGCTCTTGAACGCCTGTCTCAAAAGCGTTGTCTTTACGGAAATCGATCCATTCCCTCAGCCGGAGCGACGCGGGCATGCTCACGTTATCTTTTAGGATGGCTAGAATGTGTCCGCTCACCTGCGGGAAGTTCGACAGGACTTCTAACATTTTATCCAGGTCAGGCCAATCGGATTGCAACATTGACGCCGAAACCACGATGCCGAAAAAAGCAGGTGCGCGACCGGATGTCTCCATTTCTTGCACAAGGTCAGAAACGTTAGAGGCAGCCGAACTCTTGAGTGCAACACCCCAAGCGCGATTTCCAAGTTGTTCTTTGCTAATGCGCTCGGATAGCTTCTCAGCCCACTTCCTATCGCTCGCGCTATGGTAAAGAATAATGTCAACGGGTTTGGCATGAACCATGGCGTTAGGTGAGACCCAAGCCGAGATCTGCGCGGAATTTCTTTCGGGCGCGTGAGCTACGTCGACTTTTTGGGGGCGAGAAGCGGCTCGATCGAGCGTTGGTGAGGGAAGTGTCTTGGTCTCAATTGCCATGCGGCAGTGTAGGGAAGTATGGGTTAAGAATGTATAAGGAAAGTCTCATCATTCTGTTTATCATCTTGTGAATCCTCAAAAATAGATCGTAGGGGAGAGGTCGGCAATATCGACCAGGAGGTTTCGCAATTTATAACCTTATTTTATTCAACAATTTACAAGTGCCTTCCGAAGAACGAACGGATTAATTCATCGCAACTATGGATTGCCAGGATACAAAAAAACAGTCAAAGCCTGCTTGGATACGGGAGTAATATGACTCTGCGCTCGATCCAGGACGTAATCGAGGTTCAAGAATGGGGCGAGGGCGGAAAGAAGGATCAATGAAAAATAAAGAACTCCGTGCTTGCATCGAAGAAATTGGGATCATCCCTTCCATTCGCGTGTCGTCCGCAGCGGATGCGTACTTTGCCGCAGAGTCCGTGTTTAAAGGCGGCATTCCCATCGTTGAAATCAATATGGCCGTGCCTGAAGCAATCCATGTCCTATCGGACCTTGTAAAGCACTTGCCGAAAATGATCGTTGGCGCAGGCGGGGTCTTGGACCAGGAAACTGCCCATCGATGCCTCGATGCTGGCGCTCAATTCTTGACGACGGACGCCCTTGATGTGGAAGTTGTCGAATTTGCGGCTAAAGAGTGCGTTACGGTTCTCCCCGGAGCGCTAACGCCCACCGAGGTGCTCACGGCGTGGAGGTCCGGAGCGGATTTTGTCAAAGTCGTGCCCTGCGCCCAAGTTGGTGGTGCCGGCTATATTAGAGCTTTGAAGGCGCCGTTCCCCCAAATCCCGCTGATTGCCGCGGGAGGAGTGAACCAGCAGACTGCGTCGGGTTTAATTCTGGCTGGCGCGGCCGCGCTTGGCATCGGTAGCGCGATGATTCCGTGGGAATCGATTGTGCGGCGTCAATCGGGCCGTATCGGTGAACTTTGCCGAAGGTTTTCAAATTTCGTAACGTCCGCTCGCAGAGAAGCCGTCGAGCATATCCCGGTAGTGCCGGTGGAAAGTGAGTTGACGCCGATGCAGCGGTGGCATGTCATGCAGGGCGATTACCGGTAATCCCTATTTCCCTGACGCCATCTGTGCTAGGCAGGTCAGCGATTTCCCGACTGACGGGCATCTGGGGATCGGGCTGCGAACATCCAAAGGAGAGCCTTACGAAGAAGAACGCAGCAGAAGATGACGAGCAGCTAAGATTAGATCTTTACCTCGATCGGTCATCGGCGACATGGCCGACGCTCGATTTTGGATCCAATTTAACAGTGCCGCATCGAAACTGGCGTGAGTTGGGGCCGGATGTCGGCCCCAACTCCTTTGGGAGGCTGTTGCGGAAGAACTGCCGCAATTTCCAAGTGCCATAAGTTGATCGATCGGGTGCGGGCTCCACTTTTACGCTGAACGTCTCAGGTAAAGAATGGAACCCGCGCGAGTATTGGCCCCACTTTGAATCGCACAACATGTCGATCCCCTGAAAGGCCATGGTTTCGTGTCCTAGAACCTGGTCAGAATCGAGAACATCGCCGAAATCTGGCTATGGCGAAGGTCCGGGGCCCATGCGTACCAGCCCTTGCCTTGCTGTGCAACGCAAGACCGGTCGACGGCGCCATTCGTATTTTGCGGTCCGCCGTTATCGCCCAGAGCATCGAGCGTTCCGCTGTGGTAGAAGCCGATCCCCGTTGGGTTAAAAGTAGTATCGGCGACAGAGGCGGACCCGTTGGTGCAGACGTAGTCCGCAGGACTGCCGGTATTTCCACCGGGAGGCGTAACTCCGTGTCGTCCCGCGTAGTAAGGAACGTCCGCGTAGCGGTAGCCCATCTCCCAGCGGAAGGTAAGCCACTGTGAGGGCATGTAGTCGAAGGTTGCGGTCATATCGTAGGCTTTATACTTGTCACCGGGATTCTCCGTAAAATACGGCGAGCCGGAAACAGCGTTCGCTCCGTTGATAGGTTGCAGCAGCGTAAGATACCGACCGGGGTTGTCCAAGTAGCCGCCGCCGAAAGTGGCGCCGAAAAGGTCATGTTTAAACTGTGCGCGCTGGTAGAACATCCACCCCAGCATGACAGTCTTAATGCCACCGTTCTTGTCGTTGAAGCAATTCTGACCTCCGCCGTATTGGCAACCAGCGTCGGTTGTCAATGAGGCGGCCATCATGTCGAGGAAATTATTTGGCTTGTTGTACTCTCGGAGTTCATAGCTGTAGTCAGCATGGATACGCGAAGTCCCGGGAGATCCCAACACATCCGTGCCCATACCGTAATCGTTAAATACCAGCGAGAGATACGGTTTCGGGCGCCATAGGATCTGTCCGCCAAGTCCAGGTTTACTATTGTACCTGGAATACGACTGCCATCCGTTGATGATCCACGGTTCTATCTTCAGCTTCGCGGTTGGGTAATACTGGATGCGCAAGCCGTTGAAGAACCACGGCGTATTGGAAGAAACGTACGAAGGTTGATAGGCCCAGTTGTCAAAGTTATAGTAACTGAACAGGCCGATATACGACACGAAGATTCCCGCGTCGATGTTCAGTCCATGACCGACGTTTTCGAAGCTGTACCCACCCCATGCTTCCGAAACATAGCGGTAGGCGTCGTTGAGGTCCCATTGTCCGCGATAGGCGCTGGCATCATTGCGCGGAGTAGCGGTGGCCCACAATCCGAACATGGTCAAAACCCTGCCACGAACGTGACCTACGCGGATGTCACCGCCAAAACTGGCCTGTTCCAACTGCCATTCGTCGGATCGGAACTCCTCGGTCGACCCAACCATCGTGTCATCTGACGGATGGTTGAAATCGACGATGTAATTGGCGTCAAACCTGACTTCAGGCGTGAAATATTTCGTGGACATCGGACTGTCGTGATTGCGGCCAGCCGCATTCATCCACGCCCAATCCGCGTAGGAAAACGGCGCCCAACCATCCGGATGCGACGCCAAGTCCACATCGCCCTGGAAATAGCTGGGAGTGCCGGCCGTTGACATAACTTGTCCGGGAGCCAGAGGAGGAGTTGCAGGAGCCGCAGCCGGAGCTGGAGCAGCCCCTTGTGGAGTGGCATCCGCTTCCGCTGTTCCCGCAGGTTGATCTGGAGTCGTTAAACCCTTGTGTTCTGCCTCGAGTTCCTCAACACGCTTCGTTAGTGCCCGAACCTCATCCAAGAGTGCGGTCACCTCAGGCTGTTCAGGAGTGTTTGAGGACGGCTTGGCAGAGACCGTGGCAGCCGGTGCGGCAGTTGTTGGCTGAACCGTTTCGTCTGTTGCCGGTGCCGCCGGCGTTAGATGCAGGCTCGCCGGTTGCATCCGGTAAGTAGCACCCCTCCTAATAAGTCCTACCGAGTGAGTCCCCGGAGCCAGATCCAAACTCGGTCCAAGAGGCACATCGGCGATCGCAATTTTCCCGGTGGCCAATTGAACCTTAGTGATCGGCGACAGGCCGAAACCTTCCTTTTTCGCCGTCAACTGATATTCGCCGGGTTTCAGATTTTTAAATAAGAACGAGCCATCGCTGCCGCTGACCATGGTGCGCTCGGTATCGTTGTCGGCATTGAGCAGCACGACCTCAGCCCCGGGCAGTGGTAAGCCGCTCGGATAGCGGGTGACACCATGCACCTCACCAGGGAAAGTCGATTCAGCCGGCGGGGGAGGAGCATCGCGCCTGCCTCCAAACGTGGTCGTTTTTTGACTGCTGTTGTTGTCGGAAAACGGTCCTTCCTTCTCCCCCATACCGGGAGGGGCTCCCGAGTTATTCGACGACTGTTGAGCGTGGATTGGGACACCCAGCAGGAAAATCGAGGCTGAGACCCCGACCCCAGCCATTAGTAGCAGCTTGCGAGATAATTTACACTTCATGGACACCGTCCTTAAAGAAAGTTGACTAGCACGGAGGACGTTAGGAGGGTCTGCATAAACGTTGCATAAAGAAAACCATTGAAACTTTGGTTCCCAGATATCAACACTTTGTATGGGATAACTAAAGACAACATCAAATCGCCGTAGGAAGGACCGGTGTTCACGGTTTTATGGCAGTTTTTGTGAACCTCAGGGGAATCGCCACGTCACAATTTGGGGGACTTGAGGAACCGTTATGAGGCAGCGATTTGTTCGTGAGCCCGGCCGATGCCCGTTCCAAGTTCGCGAAATAGAACTATGGGGGAGAGCGCGCACTGGCACAAATATCTAAACAGTGGGAGTGGCCTCTTCGGCAAGCAGAGCGCGGGGTTAAGGACCTTTGTCTTTATGTAATGGTCCATCCACCCGGCATCTCGGCGAACCATTTTTCGTCAGTTGGCACTGATAGTGTGCTTTCGGTCGTGTGCGCATCGTAAGTTAACCGCGAATCCGGATTCGCAGGTCTTGAATCGGAGGAATTATGTACTGCGCGTGACTACCGAAACTGCCCAGGCTTGCGGTTGTACCTCCGCATGCCTTTTCTCTTTTGTTCGCGCGCTTCATATTATATAAATAATTTCTATTGATTAGATAAACAAAAACAGACGACCTGAGACCTTATTTTTATCGGTCGAGTGCAAAGACAGCCGAACAGGGGGCTCGATCGGAAACAGTTCTCAAATTATTTCTGGAGGGAATTCGAACAGCGAAAGACAATCTTTGGCATCGAACAAGGGCTCTAAACCACTGCCAATATATTGGAAACTTAGGAGGGGAAAACACTGAATTTGGTACGAATCGTTTCAGCCGTGGGTTCTCTTCTTGGAGAACGCCCCCGGCTGAAACGCTTTGGACATTGTTTCATAACCTTTAGTTCTTGGCAGGAGCGATGGAGGTCGTTTCCACCGTTCCCATCGTGACATACGAGGTATCCGACGGTTCGTCCGCTCGCATACGCCCAGCGATTTCCACCGTTTGACCCGACAGTTTGGCGAGTGCATTCATGTTTCCGCTCAAGCCGAAGATCTGGTTTCCGGAAACGAGAGTGTAGACGCCGTGCTGGAAAACGACGCAATACTGGATGGTCTGGGCGATGCTCATACCCTTACGCGGAGATACCGAACCAGTACCGAATTTCGAGCAACTCACTCTCCCCTTGATGCTAACTGCATTTGCTTCGGCTCGCGTGCTGGACTGGGCCGCTGGTGTTGCCGACGCCATGAGGGGTGTGGCAAGAACAGCGAAAAGCCCTGCGTACATCGCTATTTTTTTCATTGTGGCTCCTTTGTATTGTTTTTCAACGCCGTGAAAAGATGAACATAGCTCGGGGGATTTACTTCGCTCACCGCGCCGGATTCGCGTCATATTCTGACCGTTGCACGAGCGATCGAAGTGCCCGTAGAGGAAATGTTTATCACTCACGTAAATAAATGTAATCGGCGACGAGTTAACAACGCATAAACAATCCGTACGAATAGGATAAACGCAAATATACGAATATTAAGTAGCTCCGTCCGGTGTCTGCAGGCGATAGCCGACGAATGGCTCGGTCAGCAAGTATCTAGGTTCACGGGGCGAAGCCTCTATCTTTTTTCGCAATCGATTAATGAAGACACGCAGATATTTCCTTTCAGCCACGTGTTCAGAGCCCCAGACCTCGAGAAGCAGTTCCCGGTGCGGAATTGTTCTATTGCGGTGAGAGGCGAGATACCGAAGCAAATCGAACTCTTTCGAGGTGAGTCTTATATGCCTGCCATGAGCGATCACCCGGCGAGCTTCGAAATTGATCTCGACGTCACCTAATCTCAGGGGGTTGATGCTACTGGAGGTCCCGGACGAGCCTGTCCTCCGCAAGACAGCACGGATCCTGGCTAGCAGTTCTCCCATCACGAACGGTTTGGTGACGTAATCGAAGGCCCCGGCATCGAGTGCCTCAATCTTATCCTCGCCGGCGTCGCGCACAGTAAGCATGATGACCGGAGCACCGGATGTCGCCCGAATCTCGCGGCAAGTGTCAATGCCCGTTTTACCTGGAAGGTTAATATCCAGAAGAATCAGATCGTACTTCACAGAGCGATTAATCTCCAAAGCTTGTTCGCCCGATCCGACGTCATCCACCTCGTAGCCTCTTGCTTCAAGCGTCGTTCGAATTACACGCCGAATCTGAGGTTCATCATCCACCACTAACACACGCCCCTCATGTGACTTCATTCCCACTTTCGGAATATAGCGCGTAGATTCAAGCGATGTAGCCAACGTTTCCTCCAACACGATCGACAACCCAATTTCCGCAGCAGCTCGGACAATACGCCGTAGCCTTAAAAAACGCAGGCGTTATGCCCAGATCGAATGGGCAAACCCTGAATGGGAAGACAGTAATACGCGAATGCAGTTTAGCGCTCTCGACAAACTAACACTCTCAGGCTAGACGTGGTTCAATTAACAAAAGATAAGCAAATCGTTTGATCCATATAAACGACGAAGGATACGTAGAGGAGAAATTGCTAGTTCCGTGACTTGCCACTCACGCGCGGAGTATGGCAAGTCGCCCGTCGTGCCTTGAAGCAGTTTTAGTCCAACCGCGCATCGACGAAGCCGCTGAGCGCTCGGCCGAGGCAAGAGCAAAGCGAGGAGCTTCCACTTGACCAGACTACGAAAACTCCTCGATGCTTCGCTCCTCGGCATTGCATGGCGGTCCAAACCAGAATTTCAGCAATTTAATAAACAAAGCATAAATGAGTTGTTTTGATCGCATAAACAATCAAGAACGCGTGCCCAGGAATCCAACTTGATGAATGTCGGAGTCAACACAAACGCCTGTTTAAGCTTTTCCTTCGATCCTTCTGGCGTCCGTGCATGAACGCCGCATTTGGCCTCGATACCCTCTGTTATGCTCAATTCGCTCGACGTGAACGAATCCGCCGTTCGCGGCTCACGCACGAATCGCAACGTTAGCAGCTGTAATAATGAAATCTTGGAAGTTTTGGTGCCGCTTTGTCCGAAAGGTAGATCGTAGATAAATTCACATAAAGCCGGTACCCGTCTTCAGCTCTTCGGAGACGTCCGGCCACTGGTGCGATGCGTTCGCCGGCACATCAAAGGGTTTCAAACCCACTAATTGACATCCGGTATTGATACCTCATGGTCATTCGGTGTCCGGATCATGCCAGTGCTCGTCAGGAGTTTCGCTTCGGCCTGGAGCTGATGGGAGAGGAAAGCAGGACCCGATAGCCTGCGTGAAACGATCTCGCAAATCCAATCGATTTGTCACGAGCGTTTAGTCGAGACAGTAAATCAAAAAGCTGATACCGGCGAGTCGAAATCTCAATCAATCGC